>PMND01000008.1 GCA_003161955.1 Ignavibacteriota bacterium
CGCACAAGGTGATAGATGTGCGCCAGGTAGGCCAGCATGATGTCGTCGTGGTGGGGCTCGGTGTGAAGGAACGTCGTGTCCGACACGTGTTCCAGCCCCTTCTCGATCTTTCCAATGATCCTGGTGCGTGCCTCGGCTGCGAGCTCGACCGGTGTTTTTCCGCTCTTCCGGAGAAGCTCCGCCGCAAACCGGTCGTTTTCGAAATCCTCCGTCGTGAGCTGCACGAGCTGCTTGTCCCGTGAGAGTGCCAGGGTTGTCACCACGTCTTCCGAGCGTTCCGGCGTGAGTGCGGCTTCCTTGTGGAAATCCTCGAACCGCCTCTCTGTGAGCTGGCTTGCGGCTCCCCGCGTGAGATAGAACCGGGCGTTGGGAAGGTCCTGCAGGACCGACGCGGGGTACTGCGGCCCCTTTGTATTTTCGACGGCGAGCCTGACGATCGCCGCCTTGGCGTCCCCGGCGGCGATGATGATCGCGACTGCCGAAGGGTTGTAGGTGATCGTCGCAAGTCCTATCGTGATCACAAGACGGGTCCGGGAGATCTCGATCCCCCCCAGGTCGGTCGCCGCCGCGGCCTGCGTCTCGTAGTTNNGCGATATGACCGTCCGGCCCGATGCCGCCGAGGAAGAACCCGATCCCGCCCATCCCGCGGATCTTCGTTTCGTATTCCGAGCAGAATTCATCGACGCGGTTGATCACGTCTTTCTGCAGGAGCTCGAGATCCGACCGGCACTGCCTGACACGGAGTGAAAGATCGACGACGCCGTTCGGGAACACCTCTTCCATCGTCTTCCCCGGAGGGAGACCCAGGGAGGTCGCATTGATCAGGAGCGCATTGGAGGGGGAAAGCCCGAAGCCGTTGATATAGTACTCGTTTACGTACCAGTGGAAGCTGTTGTGTTGCGCCGCATTGATCGGATAGAACTCGTCGATCTGCACAAAGCTGAGCGACCGCATGTCGGGGGACCTCGTTCCCTCGATCCCGGCCCCCTCCAGGAGGGACTGGATGTCGCGGGTCTCCCAGCGCTCCAGGATCCGCGTCACCCAGTTGATGAAATGCTCGGGCGTTTTTCCCGTGGGGAGCGATATCACCCCTCCGGGATTCTTCAGGACCCATTCGATAAACCGGAGTGCCGTGAGCTTCCCGAGCATGGGGAAATTCGGCACCTCCACGATCCCGATCTTCTCGGTCGGCGTGTAAATCGGTTTGCGTCCGCTCCGCTGGAGCTCGATCTCTTCGATGCGGGATGTCCCGTCGTACACCCTGAGGTTCGCCATAGAGTCCGTCGTCTTACTCCTTTGTTGTGATTTTCCATTCCGCCGGGAGGCCGGAGAGCCACCGCGCGAAAAACGCCTGCGGGACCTGATCGTGTTCGACGTTCGCCGGCGTCATGGACCAGCGCGGTCCGGCGGCGGCAACGCTCGCGGCCACGTCGGCATGTTCCTTCGCCAGATGATCGGTGTACGCCGCCATGATGATCCCTTTCCCCTTCAGGAGCCAGTCCCGGAAGTATTCGTGCTGTCCGTACAGGGCGTCAAAAAGAAACACGTGGGTGATCAGGTCAGACATCCCGCCCCGGTCCAGCACGAACCCTGCCGGACGGTAGCCTCCGCTGTGGGCGGTGACGATCACGCGTGCGACGTTTCCGGTCGAAACAACTTTTTCCCGCCGCATCGTCGCCATGACGTCCTCCACCATGCGACGGAAGCCCCCTTCGTCCTCCATTTTCCCGTCGAACGAGTCCCTGGCCCTGTATGGACCCTGCGGGATGACGAGGAGGGCGTTGATTTTCTGTGCGATCATCGCCTGGGGGAGGAGATACTGTTCGAGGACCCCGAGGTCGTCGTTCATGTGCCCGTGAAAGTGAACGATGACGTTCGCCCCATCATTGGTTTCGCGGAAGCCGTCCGGCACCACGACAACGATACTGCTATCGGCGTAATGGGGGAAATAGGGATAGACAGTCCCGTCGCCGCCTTTATAGCCGTCCCTTCTCCCGGGGTGGGGAAACGGGGCGGCCGGGGACCGGTAGATGGCCCAGCGTCCCCCTTTGAATGTCGTCCAGTCGACGTCCGACGGGTTGACGTTCCCCCGCTCGTAGCCGTTCATGCCGGTGAACTGGTTCCAGACCGCCCGGGCGGCGTACGCGCCGAGAAGCGTCGCGGCGTCGGAGCCGTCATCGACGTGATCCGGCGACTTGTCCACAAACACGGCGATTGCGAATTTCACCCTGTCTGTCATAACAAGCGCGATATCCGCTTTGGTTTCAGTGATACTCCCGGTTTTGTGCGCTACGGCAAACGATACGCACTCACCCTGAGGGAGAAGCCGCGGGACCATATCATTGTAGAACTGGTTCTCCAGGATGCCGATCATCGCGGCGCAGGAGGCGGAATCGGCAAGTGTCCTGTTATAGAGCCGCTCCATGAGGAGGACCATGTCCTCCGGCGTGGATACACCGATCCCGTAGCGCATCGCCTCCGGGGTCGCCTGCTTTGTCTCGAGCGTGAAAAGGCGATTAAGTATCCGGGTATTTTTCAAACCCTGCGACACGAGAAAATCGTTCACCTTCCCGAGCCTCGCCTCATGCGTGGGGGCCAGGCGGTCGAGCACCAGGTTCGTGGCGGTGTTGTCGCTCATCGTGATCATCAGTGTCACCGCATCGCGGAGCGTGATCACGGCCCCCTCCTCCATAAACTGCAGGACTCCCGAGCCGGGTTTCCTGTCCCCGGTCCGGAGCGTGATGCGCGTTTCAGGGTCGATCTCCTTCCGCCGCACCAGGTCGAAATACGCGGCCATCACGGGGAGCTTGATCGTGCTGGCGGTGGGGAACCGGTCCGTGGCGTTGTAGGATACCGTTTCCCCCGTCGCCAGGTTTTTCGCCATGAGCCCGAGGTGCCCGCCGTAGCGGGCATTCAGGGCGCGGAGCTCGGCCGTGATGTCGGCGCGGACCGGCACCGGCCCGCAGAGGCAAAGGGCGATCAGGAGCGAACGGGTACGTCCGCCGCCCCGCATGCGCCGCGGGTGTTCGATCTCACATAGCATCAGGAGCTCTCCGGTCGGTCAGATTTTGATAAACCATTTTCTCTTCCACATCACCCAGACGACAAGGTACATCACAAGTATGAACGCCACCGCGAAGAGCGTCGAGGCGTTCACCGGGCTGAAATACGGCACGAACAGGGTATTGTAGATCATCCCCTTGAGCGTCACGGGATTGCCGTCTGACCCGGTCACCTTTATAAGCGTGATAAGCCGTCCGATGATTCCCGAGAGGACGAACACCGCGATCGCGTTCATCCCGTAAATGACGAAGGGACGCCCCCATTTCGTGTGCCCCTTCACATCCATCAACCAGTAGAACATGCTGAAGCAAACGAGCGCAAACCCCGCCATGAATACCACGTACGAGCTCGACCAGAGGTTCTTGTTGATCGGGAACCAGATGTCCATGATCGCACCCGCGACGAGAAAGAAATTTCCGAAGACGAACATCCATGCGGTCTTTTCCTCGCGCGAATAGGCCGTGCGGAGCCAGTGACCCGTGAGTATGCCGAGGAGCGTCGTCGCGATCGCGGGGACGGTGCTGAGTATTCCCTCCGGATCGAACCCCGGAGCCGGCGCCCCGCTCCA
>PMND01000049.1 GCA_003161955.1 Ignavibacteriota bacterium
GCTGACACCCGATACAAGCGACAACAGCGTCTACATGGATGAACTTGTGAATTTTCTTGTTCACACGTATGGCACGGGGGCGTCCGGAACCGGCATCAGGGGCTATGCGCTGGACAACGAGCCGGCACTCTGGCCGTCCACGCATCCGAGGATCCATCCGCTCCAGCCGACCTGCCGGGAGTTGATTCAGAAGTCGGTATCACTCTCCCGTTCGATAAAAACGATCGACCCGTCCGCGGAGGTGTTCGGACCGGTCGAGTACGGGTTTTCCGGCTATTACGATTTCCAGAGCGCCCCCGATTGGAACAGCGTCAAAGCGGGGAAATCGTATACATGGTTCCTCGACTATTATCTCGACCAGTTGAAACTGGCGAGCGACACCTCCGGCAGGAGGCTGCTCGACGTCCTTGACCTCCACTGGTATCCGGAAGCCCAGGGGAGCGACGGCAACAGAATAACAAACGCAAATGCAACCTCTGTTGCGGACAGGCAGGCGCGGATACAGGCACCGCGCTCGCTGTGGGATTCGCACTACAAGGAAACTAGCTGGATTGCCCAGTATTTTTCTTCGTATCTCCCCCTCATACCAAAGGTGGCCCAGTCGATAAAGAATTACTACCCCGGGACGAAGCTCGGGTTCACGGAATTCGAGTATGGAGGGGAAACCGACATCTCGGGCGCCCTCGCAATCGATGACGTCCTGGGGATATTCGGGAAGTACGGGGTTTACTTTGCGACCTACTGGGAAGGGGGAAGTCAGACGCCGTACATTTCCGCCGCATACAAAATGTACAGGAACTACGACGGGAACAATTCGACATTCGGAGACCTGTCCCTCCCGTCGCGAACCGGCGACAGCGTCAACACCTCGATGTATGGCTCGTTAAAGCGGGGAAGCCACGAGCTTCACCTCATCGTGATCAACAAGAATCCGGGCCAGGCCGTGACGGGCCGTTTCGCATTATCGTCGGGCTCCCCGTCGGCGTCTCACATCACGATTCTGAGCGGCAAGGTCTGGGAACTCGGCGGGAGCAGCCCGCAGATCCGCAGCGGGAAAGACGTTTCGGACATATCCGACAGCTCTTTTTCGTATTCGCTCGACTCGGCATCGGTCTATCACATTGTACTGCAGACCTCGGTGATCACCGGCGTATCCGCACCTGCCGGCCTTCCTGCCGGTTTTGCGCTCTGCCAGAATTACCCCAACCCGTTCAACCCTGCCACGGTGATTTCTTACGAGGTGCCGGCGGACGGGCAGGTGACNNTACAGCGTTACGTTTGACGCATCACGCCTCGCGAGCGGCGTGTACGTGTGCGGTCTTGCCTCCGGCGGCCATACCGCGGCAAGGCGGATGCTCCTGATGAAGTAGCCGGACCGGATAGTGCAAACGTTGGGGTGATTCAGAGCTGAAGCAGCCTGCGCCTCGACACAGTCTCGCACCTCAGCGCATCAACACGGTGCAGTTATCTCAGGACAGTGAGCTTCCGCGTCTCAACCGAGCCACCCGCCTCCAGTCGATAGAAGTAGGTTCCGCTGGAAACGTCCTGGGCATTGAATGTCGCCTCATGTCGACCGGCCTGTTCAAATGTGTTCACGAGTGTCCGGACCTGTCTTCCAAGGACGTCGAACACCGTCAGACTGACGTGTGATGCAAACGGGAGTTCGTAGCGAATTGTCGTGCTCGGGTTGAGGGGATTGGGATAGTTCTGGAGAAGGTCGACGACATGCGGCAGCGGAGGGCCGGAACCCGGGACGTCGGTCGTGGGGCTGTTGAATGCAAACGGCATCATCCACAGCTCATCGGGAGTATTGTGCCACGCGGGAGTATGCGAATACAGGACATACCCTGCCTGACCGATAGTCTGCTCGCGGAATCCCGGCGTCACCAGAACGACATTCTCATCGGTCTGCTGGCCCACCGTGAACTCTTTGACGGGAGCGCTGAAGAACTTCTCTGGCGGCGCCCATGTAACAAGGTCGGCGCCGGCATAGTCTGCATCATACTGGTTCCAGCATGAAGCGGAACCCGGGCGGCAACTCGGGGCCAGGACCACCTGCGCTGTGGGCGGGTTCCCGACCGGTTTGTATTTCAGAAAGTCCCTGGTCGTGATCAGGCCGGTCGCCCCGTAGACGCTGTCGCCGTAGAAATGCCCGGTAATCCAGACACGGTAGGTTGAATCGGCCTGACGGATAAATGTCGTGTGCATGTCGGGCACCGTCGTCATTCCCATGGCGTCGGGATTCCCTGCATGGAAGAGTTGTTGCGGCGCGCCGAGGTTTATCACCACGTCCGCCGGGATCGGCGTCGCAACGATTTCCGAATGTGCCTGGAGAATATCCTGGGGGAAAGCGTTTGCATTGATAGCCCAGAGCTCAATGTACTGGGAACGGAGGCCGTAGTCTTTCCCGAGCGGAAAGATCCCTGTCTCAAGCTGGGAGAGGTACGGTGCGGAGGTGCAGGGGACAGGATTGGCAGGCGTTCCNNATGACAAACCAATTCGCGGGGGTGTTGTTCATCAGGAAGGAGAGGACAGCCGGGGCAGGTTTCATCGCGTCACCTCAGGTTTGGCTTTCAGTCCGCAACGCCCCTGCCGGTGCAATAGTTCCGCATTTCACTTCCGCCGTTTCGCGCCGATCTGTTCCACCTGCTTTGCGAACTCGATATCGTATCCGGTGATCCCCCCTTCGCTGTGCGTCGAGAGGTCGATCACCACTTTGTTGTAGACGTTCGACCATTCGGGATGGTGGTTCAGTGTCTGTGCAACGAGCGCCGCGCTTGTCATAAAGCCGAACGCGCCTATGAAGTCCCCGAATGTGAACTCCTTGTGGAGCTTCCCCCCGCGGAGAGACCAACCCTTCAGTTTCTTCAACGCGGTCTTGATCTTCTGTTCCGAGAGCTTGCGACGGTCCGGCATGGCATGTCCNNTCCGAGCATACTTGCAGCGGCGACGCGCTGTGAGTGTTGCTTGAGAGCCTCCGTTGGCGGATGGCTGTATTGTTGTGCTTGAGCGCCTAACCGGGGAGCCCTGCCGCCATGTGCGGATCTCTGTGCAGAAAAAAAACTACGCATCGTTTATGATAATCTCAAGTACAACTTGATATATTCATACTCATGAAAGACTGCACGGTCGCGGGATCCCCGAAGTGAAATTGTGCGTGTGGAAGCGTATATTACCCGGTATGGGGAAACGGACTCACGGCACGACTCAAAGCATCGGCGGAAAACGACTCTCACAATGCCAACATTTGCAGCGATAGACGTAGGCTCAAACGCCATGAGGCTCGCCATAGGGACCGTCGACGGGGAGAGGAAACTTTCCGTCGTCGAAAACCTCCGCGAGCCCGTGCGCCTGGGGCAGGATGTGTTCACGACCGGCGCCATCGCCGAGCAGACGATCGAAAACGCCGTCGAGGCGTTCAGGAGATTCCGGGAAGCCGTCGATGCGCGGGGGGCGAAATGGACGAAGGCCGTGGCGACGAGCGCCACGCGCGAGGCGACGAACAGGGACCTGTTCATCGACCGCATCGCGCAGGCGAGCGGCATCGATCTCACGGTGATCGGCGCGGAGGAGGAGGCCCGGCTCATCCATCTCGCGGTGGAGGAGAAGGTGAATCTCCGGAACAAGCTCGCGATGCTCATCGATATCGGCGGCGGCAGTACGGAGATCACGCTCGTGGCCGACGGGAACATACTCTCGACGGAAAGTTTCCGCATGGGGGCCGTGCGGCTCCTCCAGGTGCTCGAAGAGAAAAAGCACGGCGAAAAACATTTCAATCAGCTCGTCCGGGAGTACGTCGATGCGACGCAGCGCCGGTTGAAGAAGGAGATCGGCGGCCAGAAGATCGACGTGTGCGTGGGGACAGGGGGGAACATCGAGACGCTCGGCGACCTCCGGCGCGAAGTGCTCGGGAAGGAAAAGGACACGCTCCTGGAAGAGGGGGAGCTGGACCAGCTTGTGCGGAAGCTCCTCGGCATGTCGTTCGAGGATCGCGTCTCGCAGCTCCGCCTCCGTCCGGACCGGGCCGACGTGATCGTCCCCGCCTCGATCGTCCTCCACAAGATACTCAAGCTCGCCGGGGTCGAGGAGTTGATCATCCCGAAAGTCGGCCTGAAAGACGGCCTCCTGATCGACATGGCGCAGGAGCTGTACGGAGAGAAACGGCACCCCCTCCGCGACCAGGTCATGGCGTCCGCGCTCCAGCTCGGGAAAAAGTACATGTTCGACGAGCAGCACGGGACGACGGTTGCCCGGTTCGCCGTCCGGCTGTTCGACGAGACCCGCACGCTGCACAACCTGACGCTCGAATACCGTCTGTTGCTTGAGGTCGCGGCAGTCCTGCACGATATCGGGGGATTCATCAATATGGCGGAGCATCACAAGCACACGCTCTACCTTCTGACGGCCACGCCGGTGATCGGGCTGTCGAAGGAACAGATGGCGATCGTGGCGAACACGGCGCGGTACCACCGGAAATCGCAGCCCAAGATACAGCACGATGCGTTCCGGGTGCTTCCGTCAAAAGACAGGGTGGTGGTCTCAAAGCTCGCGGCGCTTCTTCGCGTGGCCGATGCGATGGACAACCAGCACGCCGCGAAAGTGAGCGAGTTCAGCGTCGAATTCCGGAAACCGAAATTCATCATCAGCCTCAAAGGAGAGGGTGATCTGCTGCTGGAGAAATGGGCGCTGCTGAAAAAATCACAGTTGTTCGAAGAGACCTTCAGCGTGAAAGTCTCCGTTGAAGACTAGGAACGACACCCCGTCGGTGCTCCTCCGGGCCGATATCGCCGGATTTCTGATGCGCGCACTGGAGGGACGCTGGCACCGCCTTGCCGCCGAGCTCGCCCGGAACAGGCGCCGCTGCACGGAACCGGGGATACATGACCTGCGGGTTGCGACGCGCCGGCTGCTCGCGGTCCTGGACCTGGCGGACGCGGTTCTGCCGGGAGAGGTCAGTCCCAGGTGCCGGCGGGCTCTGCGCAGGTACCTGAAATCCTTTTCTCCCCTGCGTGATTGCCATGTTCGCATTCTGACCCTCCGCGGGCTCACGCGCCGGTTCACGGTCGGCCGGCCCATGCTCCGCCAGGCCATGATGCTTGAGAAGGATCTGGTCAGGAATGCGGGACGCGCCATAGTCCGTTTCGACATCGCCGCGTTNNCGGCGCGGACGTCGGCCGCGGCAACGGTCCTGGCGGGGGCCGCGGCGAGGAAGTACCTTCGCGTGGCGGCACGGGGGAGGAAGCTCACCGCGGGGGATACGAAGACGATCCACAGCCTCCGCGTGGCATTCAAAGAATACCGGTACGTCATGGAAGCCCTCCTCCCCGTGTTTCCCGGAGTGGGGAAATCCCACCTGAAGGCGATGAACGCATTCCAGGACAGGATGGGGGAGATACAGGACATCGAAGTCCTGATAGGGGCAGTCGGCAAGTTTGCGGTCACCCGGGGTGGAGCATTCCCGGCATCAGTGTTGAATCTGCAGCGCCATCTTGCGCAGCGACGGCTCGCGCTCGTGGGTTCCTTCATGAAAGGTGCAGATGCAGTGACGCAATTCTGGCCGCACGCCGCGTCCCCCGTGAAATCANNGGAACAGAGTATGAACCTCTTTCTCCTGAGGCATGCCATCGCCGTCGAGCCCGGTTCCCCCGGGGGTGCCGCCGACGCCGACCGGCCACTCTCCCCCGAGGGGAAAAAGAAAATGCGCAAAATCGCGCTCGGCATGAAGGCGCTCGACCTGTCGTTCGATCTGATTCTGTCGAGTCCGTACGTCCGCGCGCGCGAGACCGCGGAGATCGTCGCGCACGAGTTCGGAACAGTGCTGGAGTGTACACCGCGGCTCGCGGTGGGAGGGGATCCGGCGGCGCTCGTTGCGGAGGTCGCCGCCAGATGCCGGGAGTTGGGGGATGTGCTTCTGGTGGGACACGAGCCGCAATTAAGCCGGCTGATTTCCCACCTCCTGTCGGGGAATTCCGGACTCTCCGTGACAATGAAGAAAGGGGGGCTCTGCAAGCTGGATGTGGCGAGGCTCAGTTACTCGAGGTCCGCATCGCTCGAATGGCTTCTGACGCCGTCACAGCTCGCACACCTCAGGGAGGAAACAATCCGGGATGGGAAACATCCCGATGTTCATCGCAGGTCTTGATGAGCCTCTTCTTGACGATTTTCCGGTTGCCCGTGATGATCGTGACCTTCGTCCCGTTGGCCCGCGCGAGGCGTATCGCCGGGATGAGATCAGAATCGGATGTAATGAGGATCAGCCTGTCGACAAATCGCGTGTTTGAAAGTTTGGCGATATCCAGGCCTATCATCATATCCACCTGTTTCTGAACCAGAATCGGTTCGAAGTCGGTATCGGACAACGGCCTCGGCCCCGCCTTGAGATCCCTGGTCGCGGCTCTCTTCATTCTCCACCCGTCAAAAAGGAGCTTCCCGAGCCGGTACGAGAAGAAATTGTTCTTCAGGAGTGCCTCCTGAAACCTGAACGCCTTCCAGTACGTCGGCTGGTCTTTGAAGCTGTACGGCGCCCCGGAGACCGGCAACGGACGGGTTTCGTCCAGGGGGGGACAATCATAGTACGCTGCGCCCTTGATCCTCTCGTCCGCCGTGACTGCGGACCTGCAGAACTTCTCAATCTGGGCCGGAGTCGGATGGCGGCCAACCAGGTCATGAACAACTCTGCGGGTGAAATCACCGTCAAGTATGAACGCGACAGTTTCGATAGTGTTCTCCATAGAAAAAAAACCCTCTGCGCTCGCGCGCACAGGGTTCGCCGGCCTACCGGCGTTTGCGGATTAAGCCCATCGCTGGGCTGTGATGGAATGTACTTCTTCGCAGGTTCAATATCAATTGCCAATCCTCCCCGGAGAGGCCTCCAGGTTCTCCACCTCTTGTGAGAACGCACCGGCCCGTCAGGTGAACCTACGCATCTGCATCCGAATTGTCAAATTCCCGCACCGCAGTTCGTTGATTTTCCTCTTAAACTTTCGTAAATTTCAAATCGTCCAATTTTGTGAACCCCGAGATCACTTCTGCAACCGGAGGAAGTTCCATGGCGTATGACATAAAGGCGATAAACGAGAAAATCCACCGTGAGAGCGCATTCATCGACATCCTGCAGCTGGAAATGGGGAAGGTGATCGTGGGGCAGAAGAACATGGTCGAACGCCTCCTGATCGGCCTCCTGGCCAACGGGCACATACTTCTCGAGGGGGTGCCGGGTCTGGCCAAGACGCTGGCCGTCAAGACGCTCGCCTCGGCGATCAAGGCGAAATTCCAGCGGATCCAGTTTACCCCGGACCTCCTTCCGGCGGACCTCGTCGGGACGTTGATCTACAACCAGAAAGAAGGGTCGTTCCAGACGAAGAAAGGCCCGGTGTTTGCGAACTTCATACTTGCCGATGAAATCAACCGCTCCCCCGCCAAAGTACAGAGTGCCCTCCTCGAGGCGATGCAGGAACGCCAGGTCACGATCGGCGAACAGACATTCAAGCTCCCCGAGCCCTTCCTGGTCCTGGCAACACAGAACCCGATCGAGCAGGAAGGGACGTACCCCCTCCCCGAAGCCCAGGTTGACCGGTTCATGCTGAAGGTGAAGATCGGCTACCCGACCAAGGAGGAGGAGCTCCTGATCATGCGTCAGAATGTCAGCGGGACCGTCCCGGACCTCAACAGCGTCATTGCGACCGACGACATCATAAAGGCGCGCGGTGTGATCGGCGAGATCTACATGGACGAAAAGATTGAGAAATACATACTCGACATCGTCTTCGCGACGCGCAACCCGAAGCAGTATAACCTGGGGAACCTGGCACAACTGATAATGTACGGCGCATCTCCCCGCGCCTCGATCAATCTCGCGCTCGGCGCCAAGGCGTACGCATTCATCAAGCGGAGGGGGTACGTAATCCCGGAGGACGTCCGCGCCGTGAGCCTCGACGTCCTGCGCCACCGCGTGGCGGTGACGTACGAGGCGGAAGCCGAGGAGGTCACTCCTGAACAGATCGTCCAGGAGGTTCTGAACAAGATCGAGGTCCCCTGACCTCACGCCCGGAACGACACTAGAGCCATGGATACGCGGGAACTTCTCAAGAAAGTCCGCCGGATCGAGATCAAGACGCGCGGGGTGGTCAACCAGGTCTTCTCCGGGGAATACCACAGCGTCTTCAAAGGACGCGGCATGGAGTTCTCCGAGGTGCGCGAGTACCAGTTCGGCGACGACATCCGCACGATCGACTGGAACGTGTCGGCCCGCTTCAACCGCCCTTTCGTGAAGGTGTTCGAGGAAGAGAGGGAGCTGACGGTCATGCTTGTGGTGGACTTCAGCCGATCGGGGAACTTCGGCTCTGTCACGCAGACCAAGAATGAGATCGCCGCGGAGATATGCGCCGTCCTCGCCTTCTCCGCGATCAAGAACAACGACAAAGTCGGACTGATACTTTTCACCGACAGGATCGAGACGTTCGTCCCGCCGAAAAAGGGGCGCGCCCACATACTCCGGATCATCCGCGAGCTCGTGTCGTTCGAGGCGGAGGGGACGGGGACGAACATCCGGCAGGCGCTCGAGTATTTCAATCACGTGACGAAGAAACGCTCCATCGCGTTCATTGTGTCCGATTTCATCGACGAGGGGTTCGACAGCATTCTCCGCGTCATCAGCCGCCGGCACGACGTCATCGCGGTGGAGCTCTCGGACCCGCGCGAGGAGCGGCTGCCGGACGCGGGGATGATCAAGCTCCGCGATGCCGAGACGGGCGGCGAGCGGTGGATCGACTCCGGGGTGGCGCGGGTCCGGATGGAGTTCGAGAAATTCTGGCAGGTGCGCCGTGCGGCGCGGAGAGGGTTGTTCCTCCGGAGCAAAGTGGATGCCATACCGATACGGGTGGACAGGCCGTACATCAAACCGATCGTCGATTTCTTCCAGTTGAGGGCCAAGAGGTGGTGAACCGGATCCGGACAGCATTCCTCCTGCTCCCCCTCCTCTGGTGCTCCATTGCCGCCGGACAGCCGGCGCGTGTCTCCGCATACGCGCACACCGACTCGGCTTCGTACCTGGTGGGGGACTGGATCACCGTTCACGTCGACCTTCTTCACCCGAAGGGGGCGGTATTCCTTCCCGTGCTGGGCGACTCTGCCGGCGGGTTCCTGGTTCTCGAACGGCGTCCGGTGATCGCGACGTCGGATACGTCCAGTTCAGCGGCGTTCGTGGTCGCGAAGTACGATTCGGGGCTGGCGAAATTCCCCCCGGTCGACTTCTCGGTCACGGTCCCCGGCGAGGGGGCCCCCCGCACTGTTACCACGAACCCGGTCGTGCTCACGGTCCGCACCGTTCCGGTNNGGAAATACTGTCGTATGCGGGCGCGGTCGTCGTTGCCGCGGGCATCCTCTACGCCGGATGGCGGTTCTGGAAGCGGCGGAAAGCCCGGAAGTCCGGGAAACCGGACCACGTCCCCCCCCCGCGCCCCGCGCACGAAATCGCATTCGAGCAGCTTGCGCTCCTGAAGGAAAAGAAGCTCTGGCAGCAGGGGCTCATCAAGCAGTATTACTCCGAGGCGACGGAGATTTTCCGGCGGTACCTGGAGAACCGTTACGCGATGCAGGCGATGGAGGAGACCACCGACGAGATTCTCGCGGGACTCAGGAAGCTCCGGTTTCCCGAAGAAATGTCCGGGACGGCGGAACGGATACTGCGCCGGGCGGACCTGGTGAAATTCGCGAAGTTCGAGCCGGGGATCGCGGACCACGAAGAGATGATCACGGTGATCCATGATTTCGTTGACAGGACGAAGATCGCCCGGATGACTCCCGTCGCCCCGGAAGAAGGGACAGTGGCCGCGCATGCCGTGGAATAATGTCTCATTTGCAGATCCGATGTACCTTGCGGGACTGGCGCTTATCCCCGTTCTCGTCGTCTGGTACATACGCCGGGGGAGGGATGTCACAAGTCATTACCGCTATTCGACCCTCCTGCCGTTCGCAAATCTCAAACCGACCCTGCGAGAGCGCCTCCGGCACCTCCCGTTTGTTTTCCGCATGATCGTCCTGGCGCTTCTCGTGGTGGCGCTCGCCCGCCCGCAGACCACCTCCCGGGGGGAGAACATTTATTCCGAGGGGATCGACATCGCGCTCCTCCTCGATATCTCCGGCAGCATGCTCGCGGAGGACCTCCAGCCCAACCGGGTCGAGGCGGCGAAGGAAGTCGCGCAGAACTTCATCGACGGGAGGAAGAACGACAGGATCGGGCTCGTGATATTCTCCGGGCAGAGCTTCACCCAGTGCCCGATGACGCTCGACTACCGGGTCCTCAAGAACCTCCTCCGTCAGGTGAAGCCCGGGATGGTCGAGGACGGGACAGCCATCGGGATGGCGATCGCACAGGGGGTGAACCGCCTCAGGGACAGCAAGGCGAAGAGCAAGGTCATGATCCTTCTCACGGACGGCGTGAACAACCGGGGAGAGATCGATCCCATCACCGCCGCGCAGATCGCGCAGACGTTCGGCATCAGGATCTATACGATCGGGGTCGGTACGCAGGGGGAAGCCCCCTATCCCGTCATGACGCCCTTCGGGAAGAGATACCAGAATATCCCCGCCGATGTCGATGAGAAGGCCCTGCAGCAGATCGCGGAAATAACAAACGGGCAGTACTTCCGGGCGACAAACAACAGGACGCTCAAGCAGGTGTACGCGGAGATCGACAGGCTCGAGAAAACCCGGATCGAGGTCAAGTCGTACCGGTCCTACACCGAGCTGTTTTACGGCTGGGCCCTGGCAGGGTTCATCGCGCTCCTGCTGGAGTTCGCGCTGAACGGTTCTGTATTGCGAAAGCTCCCGTGAGATGATACGGTTCGCCAATATCGAATATCTGTACGCGCTCGCGGTGATCCCGGTGATGGTCATTGCGTACTGGCTGTTTGCGCGTTTCAGGACGAGTGCCGTGAGCCGGTTCGGAAACCCCGTGATGCTGGAGCGCCTGGCCGGGGATGCGAGCCGGAGCAAGCGGCTCGCCAAATTCATCGTCCTCGTTGCCGCTGTCGCGTGCCTCCTTGTCGCGCTGGCGAACCCCCGCATCGGGACGCGGCTCGAAGATGTGAAGCAGGAGGGGGTGGACATCTTCATCGCGCTGGATGTTTCGCTCAGCATGAAATCGGAGGACATCAAGCCCAACCGCCTTGAAAAGGCGAAGTTTGAAATCCGCAA
>PMND01000038.1 GCA_003161955.1 Ignavibacteriota bacterium
GATTTCTTCCCACTCTGTCAAGTGGAATTTTTGAAAAAAAACAAAATGGGGGAAAACAGCAGGCAATCGGGAGTTCCCCTGATCACCAGATCTTCACCCTCAGGCTGTCCGGACGGTACATGGGGTCGCCCGGCCTGACGTTGAAGGCGCGGTAGAATTCCGGGACGTTGGCGAGCGGACCGTTCACGCGAAGGAACCCGGGTGCGTGCACGTCGGTCATCACCTGGCGGGCGAGCGATTCGTCCCTGATCTGTCCGAGCCATGAATACGCGTACGCGAGGAAGAAGCGCTGGGCCGGCGTGAAGCCGTCGATCAGCGTGTCTGAGCGTCCTTCCCGTGTTTTCTTGAACGCTTCATACCCGATCACCACTCCGCCGAGATCGGCGATGTTTTCCCCCAGGCTCGCTTTCCCGTTGATGTGGAGGCTGTCGAGGACGATGTAGTGCTGGAACTGGTCGACCATGACCCGCGCCTTCGCAGTAAACCTTTCCCCGTCCTCTTTCGTCCACCAGTCGCGGAGGTTCCCCGATTCATCGAACTGGCGTCCCTCGTCGTCGAACCCGTGTGTCACTTCGTGCCCGATCGTCGAAGCGCCCGCGTATCCATAGATGACCGCGTCATCGACGAGCGAATCCGCAACGCCGGGGATCATCAGCCCCGCAGCGGGCAGGACGATTTCATTGTTCGAAGGGTTGTAGTACGCGTTGTATGTCTGGGGCGTCATATCCCATTCCGTCCTGTCGACGGGCTTCCCCAGTTTCGCGGCGTTATAGTTATATTCCCAGATCCCGGCGCGGATCTGGTTCGCGCAGTAGGAATTCCGGTCGACCCGGAGGGCGGCATAGTCTTTCCACCTGTCGGGATAACAGACTTTCCGGGTGACCGCATGCAGTTTTGCAAGCGCTTTCTCCTTCGTCGTCGAGGACATCCAGTCGAGGCCCCTGATCCGGTCGGCGTATGCGGCGAACATATTGTCAACGAGCGCAGTGTAGCGTTGTTTCATCGATGCGGGGACGTACCGCTCGACAAAGAGCTGCCCGAGCATATCCCCCATGGCCCGTTCCTCGGCATCCAGCGCCCGCTTCCACCTCGGACGCGGCTCTTTCACCCCGGAGAGGACCGTCTGGTAGAATCGAAAATGCTCCCGCTCGAACGGGGAGCTCAGCGTCGACGCAAACTGGTTGACAAGCGTCCAGCGGAGATATTCCCGCCATACCTCCAGGCCTTGTGTGCGGAGAAGTCGTTCGACCTCCCGGTAGAACTCCGGCTGGCCCACGACGACGGAATCGACCCCCCTGATGGCCATCGCGGGGAGGAGACTTCGCCACCCGAGTGAGGGGGCCAGCAGCTCGAGCGCCCGGAGCGAGAGTTTATTGTAATTCTTGTACGGATCCCGGAGGTCTTCGAGCTTCCGGGAGGCCTTCGCCAGCAGAGTCTCCAGCGCCATGACCGCATCGCTGTGACGGTGAGCCGAATCCCGGCTTTCGCCGAGCAGCGTGAACATCGCCGCCATGTGCGAGATATACTCCCGGCGGATGTTGGCGGTACGCGCATCCGTGTTGACATAGTAATCCCTGTTCGGGAGTCCGAGCCCCCCCTGGTAGAGATGGAACGAATACGATGCGCTGTTTTTTTCGTCCTGTGCAACAAACTGCGCGAAGAGCGGATCCCCTCCGTACGTATGGAGGAGCGCGATCACCCCGCGCAGACCGTCGGCATCCCCTATGGCATCGATCCGCCCGAGGTCGGGAAGGAGGGGCGCGATCCCCTGCTTCTCGATATTTGCGGTGTCCACCGCCGCGGCATAGTAGTCCCCGATCTTTCTCACGTTGCTCCCCTCGGGGGCCGTCGGGATCGACGCCGCATCCTCGCAGAGCCCCCGCAACCGGGAGTAGGTCTCTTCCTGCACCAGCTCCCCCACACCCCACCGGCGTTCGCTCGGCGGGATCGGGTTAGCCCTGAGCCAGGCGCCGTTCGCATACCGGAAAAAATCGGCGGAGGGGGAGACCGTCGTATCGACATCGGCGGCTAGAAAATGCACGGGACCGGAGTCCCTGCGGGAGGGGGTGACGCAGCCCGCGATAATCACGACGGCCGCGAGAAGAGGGAGATACGCTGGCTTCATGGCAGGGGAACGGGTATGGTATGCGATCCGTGGGCCACCACTCATTTCATGATAACCATCTTGCGGGTCTGCGTGTATTGCCCGGCTGCAAGCCGGTAGAGGTAGACCCCGCTGGCGAGATTTCCCCCGTCGAACCGCACCGTGTAGGATCCCGCGTCCTTTTTCTCATCGACGAGCGTCGTCAGCTCTCTCCCAAGCAGATCGAAAACCCTGAGCGTCACATGGCCGGAGGCGGGTACCTGGTATGCGATTGTCGTGGACGGGTTGAACGGGTTGGGGAAGTTCTGTCCAAGCCGGAACACGGCCGGTCCGGAAGCCGCCGGCGAGGCTGCGCCGGTAACGGTCATCTGTGACATCGGGCGGCGCCAGACGCCGTGCCCGCTCGTCCCGGCAAACACATATGTGCCATTGATGGCAAGAGCGAGGACGTCCGTGCTCGGGAGCCCCGTCCCGGTCCAGGACACCCCGCCGTCGTTCGAGAGCATCACGCCCGCGCCGAGCGTCCCTGCAAACACGCTCCTGCCTGAGGCCAAGAGTGCGGTAACGCAGGTATCCGTCAGCCCCGCCACGGACCAGGTCCTGGCGCTGTCGCGGGAGACATAAATACCGCCGAGGGGCGTCCCGGTGAACAGGGAGGATCCCAAAGCCACGATTGCGTTGACATCCCCGCCGTACGGGGGGATTCCGGCCGGGGACGCGGTCCATGTCAGGCCGTTGTCGGCGGAACGGTAGATCCCGCCCCCGTATGTCCCCGCGAGAATCGATCCCGCGCCCGGAGCAAGAGCGTTGACGGACGGGACCGTGAGACCCGAACTTGATGGTGACCAGTGGAGTCCTCCGTCGCCCGAGCGGAAGACTCCGCCGTTCGTTCCGGCCAGGAG
>PMND01000108.1 GCA_003161955.1 Ignavibacteriota bacterium
GGACGATCAGGGTCTGCGAATCAATACAAACGCTCCAAAGTCGATGGGGGAATGCGGGGGGGGGATGGTCATGCCGACCGGAGTTGCGGCCTGTCGTTCGACCATAGGGATCACGAGGGGTCCACCCTTATAAGTCCCGCCCGTGACTTCAGCTCCGCAGTAGTTCTCCCCGTCCAGAAGCGTGTAGCGGTCCCCCCCGTGCAGGACTGACGACACGTCAGCCTGTACCGAGCTCCGCCGGTCCCAGTTAAGGACGACAATGTTCGCGCGGCCGGGTTCATAGTAGTTGTCGCGCACGAAGACCTGCACCCCCGCCGGTTTATTGTCGTACCACGTGTTTGTCGGATAGCGGTCGGGGCTGATACCACTGAGTGATGACACCAGGATCACATTGTTTTCGATCCTTGAGTTATTCACACTCTTGAAACTCAGACTTCCGCCAATGATGTAGTTCCCCGTCACCGTCGCATTTTCCGCCCCCCTGCCGAACTCGCTGTAGCCCAGGTTGAACACATTCCCACCGCCCGGCTCATACAGGAAGTTGCTTTTGAACACCGTATTCATCGCCGTTCGCCCCCCGCCGATAAGCACATTCCGTTCCCCCGCCTGGGAGACAATATTCCCCTCCAGATCGAAGTTGTCGATATACGCCGACGCGGAACCAAAAATCTGGATATTGTGGCTGAAGGCGTGCATGATGATATTCTCGGCAAAGCGCTTCGTCCCGGTCTCATTCTGCGCGTACACATTGTGGCCGTGAGGTCTGTCGGGAGCGAGCCAGCCGTTGTTGAAGATGACGCACCCGTAGACCTCGGGATCGGTCGCCGTGGACCACGCGTTAAAGCCCAGCTTGCCGTCATGAAGTACGAGGTTGATGAACTTGCACCCCGCGACATCGAATTCCTGATCGATCGTCACGCATTCCCCCCGGGGGACATCCTTTGGATACGAGCCGGCCTCCCGGGACACGCGCACGGTGTCCGAGCTCATGATCTCCAATCCCCAGAACCATGTGAAGGAGCGCTGGACAGTCAGAATCGACCCGCTCAAACTGCCCCCGTCAATCACCGCCCGCTCCCCCGGATAGCACCGCACGATGACGGGCTTCCCGGATGTCCCCGTCAACCTGCTCACGAAATGCCCGCGATATACTCCGCCGTGCACCCAGACCGTATCTCCCGGATGGATGGTCGTGGGAGGGCGCAACGCCGACTCAAGCCGCCAGGGATGCCGACGGCTCCCATCGCCATTTTCGCCGGCGTTCACGGAGACATGAAACTGGTGTCCCCATGCGATCTGGAGGGGGACGACAACCATCGCGATGAAGAGTCCCCACCCGCTCATCGGTGTGCCCGGCTGGATGCAGCGAGCAGATGAACGAGCTCTCTGGCGGCAACATCACGACCCGCTTTGTTCAGGTGTGCGCCGTCATCCGTGAACCCACTGATCAGCGTGTACACCGGCTTTCCTTGAGCGGAGAAGTACTCGCGCGCTCCATCGGGATACGTCGATTCGATGGCGGCAAGGTCGAACACCGGCTCACTCCCGTATTGCTGTCGAAGCATCTCGTTGAACTCATTTCGTTTTGCATTTTCGATGTCTGACGCCTCCTCCCTGCCGAGCACCCTCTTCAGGATTTTCTTCCACCCGGCCGTTCTGACAGTCAGGGGGACGGTGACGTGCACAAATGTGACATGCGGCGCCTTCTTCCGGAGGGAGTCTACCATCGATCGGTAGATGGCAAGTACGGCAGGTACATCGGTGCCTTTCTTGAAATCGACATAGCAGAATTTCATCAATGCGATGTCCAGTGAATCCGGGGCCAGCTCTGCGACATGTTTACCGAACGCGTCACATTTCGTGCCGGGCTTCCCGTTCTTTCCCACGAGAGATTCCGCGAAATATGGCCCCGAAGGAACCGTCCGGTCGCCAAGGCTGACAATGTTCAGGCGCACGTCGGAGCGACCACCCTGCAGATCCCGGATGCCGTCCAGGATATTTGCCCCTACAGACTGGTGGCCGAAGTAGATCTTCATTCCGCCAATTTCTTTCAGATCATGCGCGATTAACTCATCATTCATTTTTGCATCCTCAATTTTGTGCGTATCGGTGCAAGCGGCAAGGAACATCGCCGCAATGACAAGCGGCACAATTCGCAATGCGTTACGCAAATAAGCCTCCATGAATATGACCAGAGAAGGAGAATGGCCATCGTGAAGTAGCCCGCCATCACCCGGCACCATCGGGAGCAGCCCGGCCGGAGCAGATCCGGAAGGGTTCGCTTCCATTTGTCCCGCCGATTTTCTATATTTCCGCATGATCAAGAAAGACCTTCAAAGGGCATATGATCTCACCAGAGGGAGCACTCTGGCGCGGGTTATAGAGCTCTACCGCACCCCCGGCGTGCACGCGGTGATCATATTCAGGTTCGGGGCGTGGCTTTTCACGCAATCCCTGGTGGTGAGACTGTTCCTGACTCCCCTGTACCTGTTGCTGGACCACAGAATTCGTGCAAAATGGGGGATTCAAATCCAGCGCCGTGTCCGCATCGGCGCGGGATTTTACATCGGGCACTACGGCGGCATATTTGTCTCCGACCTTGCGACGATCGGCGAGAACTGTAATATCTCCCAGGATGTCACGATCGGCGTTGCCGGCGACGGCGCGCGCAGGGGGGCACCCGAGATAGGGAACAACGTCTACATGGGACCCGGCGCGAAAGTCAACGGAAAAATCCGGATCGGCGACAATGTCAATATCGGCCCCAATGCCGTTGTCACCCACAACATCCCCGCTGACGCACTTGTGCACGTCCGGCCCATGCAAGTCATGATATTTCCGGGCCGGTCCAAAGCGAAAAACCCTCCTCCTGCGTCGGCATAGCACCGCCCTTTATACCCTGACGCAACGCGCGTGCCGCACAAACGCCCGCAACGCGGAGGAGCCTCAGCCGATCCGGCTATCCGGATCGCTTGATCTTTCCCCCCTGCGTCTTGGGAAGAGAGCTGACAAACTCGACCGCCTGGGGAACCTTGAAATCCTCGAGAAACCGTCGACAATGGGCTTTCACTTCCTGGGGCGTGAGCGTGCGCCCTTCCTTCAGGACGATCTCGGCTCTGATAGCCTGACCGAGAATGGGATCGGGGACGCCGATAACGCGCACCTCGTTCACCGCGTCGATAGTGTAGATCACATCTTCGACCTCGATCGGACTCACTTTCTCCCCTCTGCTCTTGATCAACTCGTCGGAGCGCGCGACAAAATGGAAATAGCCGTCCTCGTCCATCCTGAAGAGATCCCGCGTCCGCAGGACCTTCTCCCAGGGAAGGGGACCCGGGATCAGCGCCTTTGCGGTCCCTTCAGGATCGTTCCAGTATCCCGCCATCAGCGTCGAACCCCTGACGATCATTTCGCCCACATGACCCGGGCCGAGCCGCTGGCCGTCCGCATCTTCGATCCACAGCTCGATGTTCCGCATCCCCCGGCCGACCGAGGTGGCCCGCGTCTCAAGTTCATCGGGGGGGAGAAACGTCGTGCGGAGGCATTCCGTCAGCCCGTGCATGAGGAAGATCTTTGTGGTCGGGAACACTTTGCGGAGCCTCGGGACGAAGCTCGCAGGCATCGCCGCCGCGGCGTTCGTGATGTACCGGAGAGAGGAGAAGTCCTCCTTCTCCAGCCCTTCGAGACGGAGGATGATCGCCCAGATCGTGGGGGCGCCGGCGAGTCCGGTGACTTTCTCTTCTTTCATCCGTTTGATGATCTCGTACGGGTAGCCGAATCCCTTCTCCAGCACGACCCGCCCCCCCGTCCAGAACGTCACAAGCACCTGGAGCAATCCGTAACTGGAGGAGAGAGGCAAGACTCCGAGTATCACGTCGTCTGCGTTGTTCTCGAGGTACTCTGCGATGCACTCCACCGCGGTGTTGAGGTTCCGGTGGAGCAGCGTCACTCCCTTCGGCTTCCCTGTGGACCCCGATGTGTAGATGATCGCCGCCAGATCGTTGTCGACCAGACGGATGTCCGGGGAAGGGCGTGCTTCGGTCCGGATACGGGAAAAACTCACCCCCTCCTCCCCTTCTTCGCCGGCACCGGTCCAGATCGTGATCGGCCGGACCGAGCAGGACGCCACTGCCTGTTGCACCTGGGCCCGCTTCTCAACGCCGCAGACCAGGCTCATGGCGTTGCAATTTTCCAGGATGTATCCCAGGCGCTCGGCCTGGGTCGCCGGATTGATCACGACGAGGCACCCGCCCGCCTGGAGCACGCCGAAGATCGCGATGACGGTCTCCGGACTGCTGTCGATGTAGACCGCCACCCGGTCCCCTTTGCGCAGTCCCTGTCCGACAAGGAATCCGGCAAACGAACCGGCGGCGGCGGCCAGATCCCCGTACGTCGATCGTACCTGCCCGCACACCAACGCCACTTTGTCCGGCGTCAACCGCGCGGACCTCGTTAGGTATTCATGCAGCAACATGGTCTCAGACCTTTTCCCGGCTAAGTTTTGCCATAATGAACGCGGCGATCTTGTCGATGCTGTCGAAGTTGTCGGCAACGAGCTCGCTGTCTTCGAACTTGACCCGGCACGTCTCTTCCAGGAAGGCAATCAGCTCGAGTATGCCTGTGGAATCGACGACACCCGAACCGAGCAGGGACTGATCGTCCGCCAGCGGGGTCTTTTCGTCAAAGAGAAAATTCTTCCGGATGAACTGATGGACTTTTGCGCGTACCTCATCCTGTGTCATGCTGTGCCCTGAAGTTGTTGAAACTGAACCCGGTCGATGAGTGTCTTGTACTCGATTTTTCCACCCGGCGCGGAGCCGTCCCCGCGGATGAACTCGCGGTGCAGAAGCTGGGTCGAGAGGAGACCCACCAACCCCATGTTGTCCGTATTGCTGAACACCAACTCGTTCCCGGCGTCGCCCGCGCGTTTCCGGCATTTTTCATACAGCCCCCGTGCAGCGCCGACATCGAAGAGGCCGGCATCGCGGAGTGCGCCCTCTGACAGGACCTCCTCCACATATGCCGGGGCCCCCTTTTCCGCAAAGCTGACAGCATCCGGTGCCCTGTACGGCTGCTTGGGACGGTGAATGATGCTCTCCGGGACGCGCCCTTTCGAGGCGCGCTTGAGGATGAATTTCTCGTTGAGCCCGGCCAGCTTGTACAGGGGGGGAAGTCCGTTGCAGAACTCCATGACGTCCGAATCAAGGAACGGGAAGCGCCCCTCGACCGAATGCGCCATGAGCATCCTGTCCCCCTGCGAGGAGATCAGGTAGCCCGAGAGGAGCGTGACGACCTCGAGGTANNAGCACGTCGGCCGAAGGATGCGACTCCAGCGCCCCGCGGAGATCCGCGGAGAAGAACCGCTTGAGCTGCGAGGTCGTCCTCCACCGGGGGTCATGGGAGAACCCCGGCGCTCCTGCGCGTTCGATCCCCTGCCGCCAGAACTCCAGCGCCATTCCTTTCGCCTGCCCGGGAGAGCGGGCGAGGTACGGATAGAGCCGATCGAAAAGTTTCGGGCGCGACGCGGACGCCGGCTGACGCGACCAGAACTGCCTGATTTCGGCTTCGCGAAAAATATCATACCCGGCCAGCATCTCATCCGCCCCCTCGCCGGTGAGCACGGCCTTGATGCCGGAATCACGGACGAGCTTCGACAAGAGGTAGAGCGGGGCGGGGGCGGTTCGGAGGATGGGACGCTCCGTGTGCCTGATGACCTCCGGGAACGCGCGCGCGATATCACCGCGCGTGACCACCAGCTCCTGGTGATCGCTGTCGATGGTGGCCGCCATCGCGCGCTGGAACTCCGTCTCATCGTACTCCGCATCCTGGAAGCGGATGGAGTAGGTCCGGAAAACCCCCTCCTTCGCCTTCCGGCCCATCCATGCGGTGATCGAACTGTCGAGGCCCCCCGAGAGATAGCTGCCGACAGGGACATCCGCCCGGAGGATCCTGAGGCGCGTGGCCAGTTCGAGCTTCTCCGCGAGGGCTTCCGTCGCCTCGTCCAGCGTGAGGGGATAGTCGTCCGGGGAATTCACCGGGTAGGAAGGACGCCAGAACACCGTGTCATGCTTTCCGCCTTCGCCGTCGTACACGCGGACAGAACCCGGGGGGAGTTCCTCTATCCCCCTGAAAAGCGAGGTCGGTGCAAGAGGGGTCCAGTACGTAAACGTCTGGTCGAGTCCCGCGGGATCAATTTCACGCGGAACCGTCGTGTCGGCGAATATCGCCTTCACTTCGCTTGCGAACCAGACGCGTCCACCGTGCTCGCGGACGTACAGGGGCCTGACGCCGATGCGGTCGCGGGAGAGGGTCAGGCGGTGCGAACGGCTGTCCCACAGTGCCACCGCCCACTGGCCGTTGAACCGCGGGAAGCACCCGTTTCCCCACTCCTCGTACGCATGGACAATGACCTCCGTGTCGGAGTGCGTCCTGAACCTGTGTCCGGCCGCCTCCAGGTCTCTGCGGAGCTCGACATAGTTGAAGATCTCGCCGTTGAAAACAATCCAGAGGGTCTCGTCTTCGTTGGCAAGGGGCTGCTGACCCGTGGTCAGGTCGATCAGCGACAGACGCGCATGGACAAGTCCCGCACGCCGGTCGCGGTAGAGGCCGTACTCATCCGGCCCGCGATGTCTTATCGCCCGCACCATCGAGGTGAGAAGGTCCATGGAAGGGGGCTCATGCCGGTCCCCGGTATTCACTATCCCCGCTATTCCGCACATACCATCTCGCACATGTCTGGGATTAGTCCGCCCGTCCTGAGCGCAGGGACGCCGGCGTTGTTGCGTTCAGCCGATGACGGCCTTCTTCATCTCCGAGATTTCGCTGACATCCTTCACCAGGAGCGCGGGGAGATGAAGAGGGCGTGTCGTCCGGCGCTTGACATCGATGTCCCTGTACACGCGCTCCACCTGCTCGGGGGTCAGCCCGATGACAGGGGCGACCTCCGCGGCCGGCACGCTGTGGTTGTGGCCGTACAGGCAGAGGTCCATTTTCGCGTACGGCAGTGCAAAATAGAACTCCTCCTGAGTCTGCGGGAGGGAGAATGTGTCGGTGGTCGGCGTCCTGTCACAGATCTCGCCCGGGACTCCGAGTGCGCGCGCCAGCTGGAACACCTGGGTTTTGTACAGGTGCGCAATGGGCTTGAAATCGGCCAGGCCGTCCCCCCCCTTGACGAAGAACCCCTGATCGTATTCAAGACGGTTGGGTGTCCCGCAGACCGCATAGTTCAGGCGATCGGCCTGGAAGTAGTCGAGCATTTTCCTCGTCCGCTGCTTGAAATTGGTGGCAGCAACAAGTTGAAGGTATGCCTGCGCGGACATCCGCTCGCTGCGGAACTCACCGGTCGGAGTCCGGGCCGTCAGCCTCGAGACGTTCAGCCTGTCCCCCTCGATGATAGACGGGAGCGTGATCTTGAACTTCCACCCCTCCCCGTATTCGGCGAATACCATCCTCACCGCCTCAAGCTGGTACCTGTAGCACCCCGAAGCCTCGAGAATGGGCGCAATGTCCTCGGTGTGGGAGGGCATGCCCAGCTTCCCGGCAAGCAACCGGCCGAGCCGGAGGGAGTCCGGAGAGGAGTCCCGCTCAGGCGAAAAGAGCGCCAGGACGTTTTCTCCGCCCAGGGCATGTGCGCAGAGCGCCGCGCACACAGCACTGTCAATTCCCCCTGACACAGAAACGACTGCTCCCTTTCTGCGAAGGGTTTTCAATACGGTGTCGCGAATGCCGGCCTTGATGGCAGCAATTTCCGCCTCAGGGTCAAGGCGCAGGATGTCTTTGTGGAAATTCATGTCGGTCCGGGACCAGGTGTGCGGATCAGTTTGAGAGGGTAATGTACGTGAATTCACACACAATGCAACGTGACGCACATCATCGCGTCGCTCCGGGTATCGGCGGTCACATCTGGTTCGGCGCGGATATCCCCAGTATCTCAAACCCGTTCCGGAGTACGGACCGTGTGGCGTGGCTGAGAGCCAGGCGCGAGCGGGTCAGGGGTGCATCGTCCGTCACGACGCGGCATTCGTGGTAAAATCTGTGAAACTGTGTCGCAACGCCCTGCAGGAAGTCCGCAAGCCGATGCGGCTCATAGGCCAGGGCACAGGACTCGACAGTCTCCGGAAAAAGGAGGAGCGTTTTGATGAGATCAGTCTCCGCGCCCGAAGAGAGAAGAGCCGGGTCGAATCCGGGGGCCGCTCCGGTGGATTCTTCGCCGGCGTATCGGAGAATACTGCAAATCCTCGCGTATGCGTACTGGAGATAGTAGACAGGGTTCTCGTCCGATTGCTTCTTGGCAAGCCCCAGATCGAAGTTCAAGTGGCTCGAGATCGTCCGCATGAGGAAGAAGTACCGGACGACGTCCGCGCCCACCTCGTCCATGAGCTCATCGAGGGTTATAAAATTCGCCTTGCGCGTCGACATCTTCACGACTTCCCCGTCCTGGAGTATCGTGACAAACTGGTGGATCAGGACCGTGACGCGGCGCTCATCCAGCCCGAGCGCCTTCAGCGCGGCCAGCACGTCGGGAAAGGTCGCGATGTGATCCGCACCGAACACATCGATCATCAGGTCGTACCCGCGGCGGAACTTCTCCCGGTGGTAGGCGATATCGGGAAGCCGGTATGTCGGTTCCCCCGTGCTTTTCACGATCACCTTGTCTTTTTCCAGCCCCAGAGCGGATGTCCTGAACCAGACGGCCCCCTCGCTGTCGTAGGCGAGCCCCTTCGCACGAAGCTCGGCGACGACTTCCGCAATCTTCCCCTGCTCGTACAGCCAGTTCTCGTTGTAGAAGGACCGGAAGACGATCCCGAGCGCACCGAGAGTCTTCTTTATGTCAGCGAATATCTCGGTCTCCGCCTGCTCCTTGAACTTCCCTTCCGCTGGCTCGGCGCGCAGACGGTCCCCGTCCGATTCCACGAGGTGGCGCGCGATGTCCCGTATATATTCCCCCTGGTAATAGTCATCCGGGAACTCCACCTTATCCCCCAGGAGCTCGAGGTACCGGTGGCGGACCGAATCTCCCAGGATCCGCATCTGCCGCCCCGCGTTGTTGAAATAATACTCGCGCTCGACCTCGTGTCCCGTCCATTCCAGCATCCGGGCGATCGTATCCCCGAAGACCGCCCCCCGCCCGTGCCCGACAGTAAGGGGACCCGTGGGATTGGCGCTTACGAACTCGACCTGCACCTTCCGCCCTTTCCCGAGCGCGGACCTCCCGTAGGAATCCCCGGTCCGCACGAGCTCTTCGAGCTGGCGGAGATAGTAATTCCCCGTAAACGAAAAATTGATGAAGCCCGGCCCCGCGACCTCGACGGCCGCCACAAGCGAAGGATCCGGATCGAGCCGTGCGACGATCTCCGCGGCGAGCTCGCGGCTCTTCCTCCCTGTCTGTTTCGCGAGGAGCATCGCGATGTTCGTCGTCAGGTCGCCGTGCCCCGCCTGACGGGGCTTCTCGAATGACACGGGAGAGGCAGGCGTAATTCCCGTCGCGGCAAGGGCCGCGGTGATTTTTTCCCTCAGGTACGCTTTCATGCCCTGGCTTTTGTCCTCGTCGGCTTCGGCGTCTTCGCCTTCGCACGCGGAGAGCGAGGGGTCGTGCGGGCCGGCGTCTTGCGTGCGGGAGCGTCGGTCACCCGGCGGATTTTGGCATCGCCCCAGAGCTTCTCGAGGTTGTAGAAGGTCCGGGTGCTCCTGTGGAATATGTGCACGACCACGTCCACGAAATCCAGCAGGACCCAGTTCGAGCTGCCGGACTCCTTGTGCCACGCCGCCTCGCCCTTCTTCTGCATCCCCTCATCCACCGCCGCGGCGATGGCGCGGATCTGCACATCGGAATCTGCGGAACAGACCACGAAATAATCCGTCATCGTCGTGAGTCCCCGCAGGTCCAGGATCACAATGTCCCCGGCTTTCTTTGACAGAGCCAGCTGTGCGACAGCCTGTGCCAGTAGCTGTGATTTCAATGCGCGCTTCCCCTAGTGTGATGGTTTGAGCGTCGGATAGTCGCGGCCTATGAGTACCGAGACATCGACGTAGTAGTCCTCGTTGATCTGCTGTATGATGTTCCCCTTCCTGATACCGAGCGCGTACGCGACCTTTTCCGCATTCTCCCGGTTCCCGGCCCTGTCGATCACGAGTGATTCCCGGACATCGAAGCTTCTGTAGTTCCTGTACTCCACGACATCGAATCCCCGGGCCCGGAGGTACGCGGTGGCCGAGGTCCCCGCCCCCGGGGCGCCGCAACCGTTCAGCACGTCGAGCTGTATGGTCCCCGGCGTCCCCGAGCCGGAGCGAACCGGATCAACGGGGGGGCGGAAGAGTATCCTGCTGGCGAACGAATAGGCGAGGACCAGTACGAGGAGTCCGAGTGCTCCGATGATGACATCAAGGACAAGAGTGCGGGGGTCTTTCGGTGTGGAAACTGTCCGGCCGGGAACGACCGTTCTGGCGCGCGCCGCCTTCATCGGGTCTGCGTAACGGCGACAAAGCCGGGACCGGCCCCTTCGACGGGGCACTCCCGGCTTTCACGATACTGCGCCACGGTGCATATGTGAGGCTGATGCGGAATTCTTCTGATCAGAACCCGTTCTCCCGGAACATCGGGTGATAAAAGGGGGAATAGTACGATCCGTACGGGAGCTGGCTGTACTGGAGCTGTACCTGGAAGTTCTCCCATGGACGGTAGCTGAGCTGTGCGTCCCTCAGGTAGATGCCGCTGAAATTGTTCGACCCTTTCGCACCGAAGGAAGAGAAGGAATTCGATGGAGAGAAACTCATGCTGACGTCCGCCCGGGCATTCAGGTTCTCCGCGAACTGGTACATCATCGTATTGGTGTACGTCCCGAGCGACATCCCCTGGCCTGCAAACGACTGGTAGGAGAACTCGACGCTGTGGTGCATCTCGAACTTGCTCGGGTCGAACCAGCCGAACATCACCTCGGACGGCGGCTGCGTGATGAGACCGCCCGATGACTCCGAAGGATGTGCCGCATCGGGCTTAAACTGGGCCCTCGCGCCTGCCGTGGCCAGCAACATCAGGCACACGATGACCGCACACGACAGAGATTTCATTTCCTCCTCCTCTCCGCTGTCAGAATGATACAGAAAACAGGTCTGATTGTCAACTCCCTCTTTCCGAGAGTATCCTGCGCGCCTCGTCGAGCTGCGCGGGAGTATTGATCCCCCCCACCTCCAGGGGGTCATCTGCAATTACGGCCGACACTGGGAGTTTGTTGCGCCAGAAATAGCGGAAGACGTCCGTCAGGTAGTACTCGTGCTGCGCGTTATCCGTGGTGATGTGGCGGAGCCCTTCAAACAGGGTCACTGCGTCGAATACGTAGATGCCGGAATTGATCTCCCGTATCGCGCGCTGTTCCGGCGTCGCGTCTTTTTGCTCGACGATCCCGGAGACGCTTCCCCCCTGCTCGCGGACGATCCTCCCGTAGCCGGTCGCGTCGTCGAGAATTGCAGTCAGGACCGTCGCGGCCGCGCCGGAGGCGCGATGGTTGTCGATCAGCGAGCGCGCAGTCCTGTAGGTCAGCATGGGCACATCCCCCGAGAGAACGAGAACGTCCCCGGCATACCCGTGAAGCTCCTTCTCCGTCTGCATCACTGCGTGCCCGGTCCCGAGCTGCGGACTCTGCTCGACGCAGCGCACGGAGGGGTGGGTGACGGCCATATGCGCGATCACCGTCTCCTTCTGCCACCCCACCACGACCACCGTGCGGCAGGAATCGAGCCTCGCCGCCAGATCGACCACCCACTCGATGAGCGGGCGGTCGTTGATCGTGTACATCACTTTTGCCACCGAGGGGTTGTTCATCCGCGTCCCCTTCCCCGCGGCCATCACCACGACAGCAAGTCTCGCATCCATTGATGAGCTATAGTCTGATGTGTATGTTGTCGATAAGCCGGGTCGCCCCGAACCTCGCCGCAAGAGAAACAAGCACCGGTGTCCCCGGGGAGAGCGTCGGGAGGGGATCGAGAGATTCGGCTTCGGCGACGGACACGTAGTCGATGACTGCCGAGGAGTGGGCGGTGATCTCCGCGGTCACTCGGGCGACGACCGCTTCCGCCGAACGCTCACCGGCACGTATCATGTCCTCCCCCTTCCTGAGAGAGCGGTACAGGACCGGCGCTTCGCCCCTTTGCGACGGAGTGAGGTAGGCGTTGCGCGAGCTCATGGCGAGTCCGTCCTGCTCGCGCACGGTAGGGACGACGATGATTTCAATGCCGAGATCAAGGTCCCGGACCATCCGCCGAAGCACGACGACCTGCTGGGCATCTTTCTGCCCGAAGACCGCACAGTGTGGTCTTGCAATGTTGAAGAGCTTCGTGACGACGGTCGACACTCCCCGGAAATGTCCGGGGCGGGCGGCCCCCTCAAGGCGGCGCGAGAGCGTTTCGACGTCGACGAACGTCTGGTAGCCCGGGGGGTACATCGATGTCGTCTCCGGCGCGAACAGGATGTCCCCGCCGGCGTCCGAAACCCGGAGAACATCCCGGTCAATGTCCCGCGGATAGCGGCCAAAATCCTCCCCCTCGCCGAACTGCGTCGGGTTGACGAAAAGCGTCACCACCACCACGTCGCCCCGGGTGCGGGCCTCGCGGATGAGGGCGGCGTGGCCGCCGTGAAGCGCCCCCATCGTGGGGACAAGTGCGATCCGCTTTCCTGCGGAGCGGAGTTCATCCGCCTCCCGTTGCATCAGATGCGGCTCGTGGATCGTCTTCATCTCTTGTGCGCGCGGACGTGTGACGGGAGTCTTCAGGTGCCGATGTATGTCAGGAGCTGCGCGAGGGTCTGCCGGATGTCCTTCCTGTGGACGACCATATCGACGAATCCGTGCTCGAGGAGGAATTCCGCGCGCTGGAACCCGGCGGGGAGGTCTTTGCCGATCGTCTGCTTGATGACGCGGGGCCCAGCGAACCCGACCAGGGCGCCCGGCTCCGCTATAATGACATCACCGAGCATTGCATAGCTGGCGGTCACACCCCCTGTCGTCGGATCGGTGAGCAGGGAGATGTAGCCGACCCCCGCCTCGGAGAGCCGGGCAAGTTTTGCGCTGGTTTTGGCCATCTGCATCAGTGAGAGCGCCCCCTCCATCATTCTCGCCCCGCCGCTCGCCGATATCACAAGCAGCGGTGTCTTCGATTTCCATGCACGGTCGATGGCCCTGCCGATCTTTTCGCCGACGACCGAGCCCATGCTCCCCCCGATGAAGGAAAAGTCCATCGCCGCCACGACGAGAGGATGCTTGTTGACGGTCCCCGTTCCCCACCGCACGGCATCGTGGAGCCTGGTTTTCTTGATCGCTTCGGGGATCCTGTCCCTGTACCGTTTCGTGTCCACGAACTTCAGCGGGTCACCGGAACGCATCCTCCCGTCGTGCTCTTTGAACGATGCCTCGTCCAGGAGAATGGCAATGTACTCCTTGCTCCCGATCCGGAAATGCGCGTTGCACTTCGCGCAGGTGAAGAAATTCTTCTCGAGCTCCATCTTGTGTATGATCTCACCGCACTGTTCGCACTTCGTCCAGAGACCGTCGGGGACGTCCTTTTTCTGGGTCTCCGAGGCTATATTTTCCTTGGACCGCTTGAACCACGACATGGGGTCTCCGTCTTTGCCTGTTAACGTGTCTTGAAGAAGAATTCCTTTATGTAGCGCGGTTCCAGCGAAGACGGGTCGTCCGTCTTCCCCGCGAGCAGCAGTTTCTCGCCGAGGCGCGCCACGGTCCCGGCACTGCAGCGCAACGCATCATCGGGGACCAGGCGGAGTGCCGGGGGCGCACCGGGCCACGCGAGCACCTTGGCCGCCCCCTCTCCGGTGACGGCGGTCGCCGGCCCGTGCATCTCTTCCATCAGAGCAGCGAGCGTCATATCGCGCGCCTCCCAGAGGGGCACCGGCCCGCTGCCCGTCATATCAAACAACTGGCAGTATACCTCGTCGCGGCGCGCGTCAAGCGCGGCCAGCAGGCGCGATCCGGCTTCCAGGTGACCGGCCTCCCCGGCGTGCAGCGCCAGGGCCTCGAGCGTCGGCACTCCCACCAGCGGAATGTTCCTGGCAAATGCAATCCCCTTTGCAACGCTCACCCCGATCCGGAGTCCGGTGAACGAGCCGGGGCCGATCGATACCGCGACCCCGCCGAGCGATTCCACGCCGTCAGGACCCAGGACCGCGGCAATCTGCCCCATCAGCTTTTCCGCATGGACCCTGCCGGCATCGAGGAGCGATTCTGCGACGACTCTCCCCTCCCGGACCAGGGCCGCGGCGCACACGGTGGTGGCGGTTTCGATCCCGAGGACGTTCACTCCGCGGGCTCCCGCGGTCCCTCGATCTGTATCGTCCTCTCGGATTCCGAGCCGCCGTGCGCAAACGAGACATGAAAGCGGGCCGGAGGGAGCATGTCGAGCACCGTCTCCGCCCATTCGATGAGGCAGATACACCGGCTGTTGAAATATTCCTCGAGACCGAGATCCGCCACTTCTTTCATGCCATTGATCCGGTACATGTCGATGTGCGCCACCACACCGAACTCCGCGGGGTACTCATTGATAAGCGTGAACGTGGGGCTGGTGACATGCCCGCGGACACCCAGTCCCCCGCAGACGCCCGCAACGAATCTCGTCTTGCCGCTCCCCAGGGTCCCGGTCAGCGCCACCACATCCCCCGGCCGCAGGCTTCCGGCGAATCCCCGTCCAGCGGCTTCGGTCTCCTCCGCCGAAAGGGAAACGATCCGTCTCATCCCCTCGGTTCCATGCGGACGACGGGGAGGATCATCTCCTCCATCGAGGCCCCGCCGTGCTGGAAGCTGTCCCGGTACTGGTTGAGGTACCGGTGGTATTCCGTCGGGTAGACGAAATAGTAATCTTCCTTTGCGATGATGTAGTTCGTGGCGACACCCCGCCGGGGGAGCTTGAAATCCTCCGGGTTCTTCACGAATATCGCCGCCTTTTCTTCGGCCTTCAGGTTCCTGCCGTACTTGTAGCGGAGATTGGTCGAGGCTTCCCGGTCTCCCAGAACCTTCGACCCCCGGAGGCTCCGGATGCTCCCGTGATCCGTCGTGAGAACGACGACGACGTTCGGATTCCGCGAAAGCGTCTTCAGCATCCCCAGGAGGGATGAGTGAAGGAACCATGACCGCGTGAGGGAACGGTACGCGGACTCGTCGGGGGCGATCTCCTTTAGCAGCGACGAATCGGATCTCCCGTGCGCGAGCATGTCGACAAAATTCACGACGACAGAGGTCAGTTTCGACTGGGTGTACGAATTGATCGTGTTCTCGACGTTCCTCCCGAACTCCGCGTCGAGGATCTTGATGTACTTGGGCTCGGGCTTGAGGACGACCTTGCGCCTCTCGAGAAGCTTGTCCAGGAACTGCCTCTCGTACCGGTTGCGGCTGTTCTCGTCGTCCTCGCTCTTTTCCCAGAGCTCCGGGAACCGCAGCTCGATGTCGCTCGGGAACGACCCGCTGAAAATGGCGTTGCGCGAATAGGGAGTCGCCGTCGGCAGGATGCTGAAATAGTATTCCTTNNCTCCTCTCGACGTATTTGCTGAACGCCAGATTGCACTCGCGCGTCTGGTCGATCAGCGTCTGTTTCAGTCCCAGCTCCGGATGCTCGTCGAGCTCCAGCCCCCAGCCGGTGAGGCGGATGTAGAGGTCGATCCACTGCTTGTGCGTCAGGTCCCCCATCAGTGCGCGGGAGATGTCGTTGAATTCCTGGATGTAGTCCTTCGAGACCGCCGCTCCGGTGATCTTACGCCCCTCCAGGAACTTCTTGCACGCCATAAGGACCTGGCTGGGGTTGACGGGCTTGGTCAGGTAGTCGCTGATCTTCTGGCCGATCGCCTCCTCCATCAGAGACTCTTCCTCGTTTTTCGTGATCATAATGACAGGAAGACTGGGGCGGAGATCCTTGATCTCCGCGAGCGTACGGAGCCCCCCCATGCCCGGCATCATCTCGTCGAGGAAGACGAGGTCATATTCCTTTTCCTTCACCATGGCGATCGCGTCCTCACCGTTGGTGACGGTGTCGACTGCGTACCCCTTCTCGTCGAGATACCTCACGTGGGCGCGCAGGAGTTCGATCTCGTCATCGACCCAGAGGACCTTCCCCTTTTCTTCTTCCATATTTTTTCAGTTTCCCTTCGTTGAGAGAATAGCATTTTGCGGAGCGATATGCAATTCCCGCCGAAAAGCGGCGGGNNATGTGTATGTCAAGGCCTGCCTCGTTCTCCGTTGTCCCGGGGATCCGCGAGCCGGCGAAATCGGGCTCCACCCTCGTGTAGCGGTAATAGACCGACGCCGTCACGCGCTGGCTCAGGACGTACTTGATGCGCGGCTCTATCTGGGTGCGGGTCGAGCCCTCCAGCGGGACCCCCGTCACATTCACATCGAGCTGGGAGACATCGTACGTGTTCCGCGAGTTCTTCGAGATGGAATACGTGAGGCTCACGTCGACATCGTTGCTCAGGGAGAGTCCGAAGAACGGGATCTCAAACCCCTTCCTGGAATAGGAGGCGGTGAATGCGATCTCCTGCGTGAGTGTCTCGACGATGTTCCTCGAAGAGACGGAAAGATCGTATGACGTGCTCGTGTTGTACCGGAGATTGGCGCCGAAACTTCCTTTGAGGAGCTCCTTGAACGTGAAATTGGCACCCACCAGCGGCGCGAACCCGTACGCCACACGCTCCCCGTCCGTCCTTTCACCATCTCCCCCCGGCGTGTTTTCGAATTGCCTGCTGAAATTCGAGTTGTAGGAGTGATCCAGCGAGAGCCTGCTGACGAATCCGGTGAATAGCGGGAGCTTTTCCAGTCCGTCCCACCTGAAGCTCCAGTTTACTCTCGGGTAATACTGGCCGAAGATCTTTTTCAAGAACGGAAGCGCTTCGAACCCCTTCTCGAACGCGGTCGTGAGGTTCTTCTCGTCATTCGCCCCCCCCGTCGTGTCCGCGGACTTGAGCGCGGCATACTGCTTGCTTACCTCCTTCAGAGAGGTCTTGAACATGCCGAGGAACAGGACGTCAGGAAACGTCAGGAAGGACCGGTCGACGCTCCCGGTGACCGTCTGGTTGACGAGCGTCGGTATCGACTGCAGAGAATCCGTTGACAGGTTCTGTGTCCTGCTGTAGGACCATCCGACATTCCAGTTCAGGTCGATGCGGGCCCCTTCCCAGAGATCACGGGTCGTCTTGAACGCCAGCCTGTTGGTCTGCCTGAACGAATTCACGATCGCGCCGCCGTCGACCATCGCACGGGGCCCGGGCTCGACATCCCAGCCGAAGAACGGGAAATAGGGCCGGGGCCCGAAGTTGGTCAACTTGCCGTCCGGGTCGGATATGAGCCCGAGCTGATAGAGGCGCGAGGGGCCGTATTTCGGGTCAGGATCCTGAAAGAACGGAACCCTCCCCCAGAAATTGACGAACCCGGTGCTCCCGACGACGCCGCTGTTCTGCACCTGGTTGGACTGCGTGAACGTGACGTTGATGTTGTCATAATCGAGAAGCGGGATCTTCAGGAACATTTTTGCGAGGTTTTTGAGCTGCGAGATGGTCTTGTCCACTCCCGCCAGTTTCGGCTTCGCCGCCGTGTCGGCCACTGCGGTGGTGTCTCTGCCGGCCATGCCCGGCTCTTCACCCCCCCGCCTCCCGCGCGGAAGCGGGGAAGGGGAAAGGGAAGGAGCGGCGCCCGCCGGCTTTTCGTCGAAAAGAGGATCGAACAGTTGTTTGAGCTTGAGGTTCATCTGCAGGTTGATGTTGTTCGACCACCCCGCGGATTTCCCGAGATCCCCCCCCGAAAGCGTGTTCTGCCAGTTGTAATCGACAGTGTAGCCTCCCGAGACGTCAAAGAATTTCTTGATGTTGAANNCCGAAGTTGATGAGATGGTCGCTCAAAAAGATGCTGCTGAGAATGTTCGAGAACGGGCGCTGGCCCCCGAATTGATCGAGCTCGAATCCCAGGAGGCTGGATTCGACAGCCAGGCTGTAGTCGCCGGAGAGGTTCAATATCCCCCCTTCCGTCAGCTTCCAGGAGAATCCCATGGAGCGGGACATGGTGAACTGGCGGGAAACGATCTCGGTCGCCCCGTCCACGCGCTGGAGCGAGTTGGCCCGGGAGCGGTTTGCGGAAAGGGCCCAGTTGAAGCTCGCCACGGGAAAGAAGATCTTCAGGTTTTTGTATTCATCGAGGAACCAGACGCCGTCAAAGAGGTTCTTGAACGGCATGACAAAGTAGTCGGGGGGGAGCGACACGGCATAGCTGATGTGTGCGGTCCAGGCCCATGAGAGGCTGTACACCACCGACGGGTTTTGATCCGTGGATTTCGTGTAGTTGAATCCGAAGTTCAGCTTGTTGAACGTGTCCCTGATATACCAGGCTTGCGACGGGAGCGAAATGTGGAACCCGGGCGCCGCGTACGTGTCGGATGTGCGCCTGCTCTGCGACACGTTGACGAGAGAATCGTAACTGGCCTGCGCCTGCGCAGCTGAGCCTCCATTTTTCTGGACCAACTCCCGGAGGTCGCTGGCCGCCGCGTTGACATCGATGTCCGAGTTCGAGAGATATTTCGGGCTTATCGTCGACACCGAATGCGAATACGAAAGAGGAATCGTCGTCCCCGCCCAATCCTCGGGGAAGAACTTATCCAGGGCCAGGTTCGCGCTCAGGCCCCAGTTCGCCGTCAGCGCCCGGGACCCGAACCTCGCTTCCAGAGTGTGGAAATAGGGATCGACGCGCGAGTAGTTGAACGCGACGGAGCCGAGGTCGGCCAGTTTGAGCTGCGTGTCCATGCGCCACGCCACACCCGGAGTGTTGTCCACGTCGATAAGGCGGAGCTCGTCGAACCAGACCTCCCCGTACAGGGGCCTCGGCGCCCCTTTCCCGAGCTGGTTCTCCACGCCGATCGAGAGATACACGATATTCGTCAGCGACGGGTTCCCGAGGACACGGTAATACGACCCGGGCGGTCCGAAGGGGACCGGTTTTGGCTTTGACAGGACGTTTGCGGAGTCGCGCACCTGTTTTATCGACGTGATGTCCGCAAAATGAATGACGACTTCGTTGTAAGGATCCCACCCCTGATGTATCGGCTCGCTGTACTCGTAGTAATTGAGGCTGTCGAGGCCGAACCGGAAAAACATCCGGGCGTCATAGTTCGCTGTATCGATATACCTGAAACCNNGGGGGGACCCCCTTGAGTATGACGTCGAGCGACTGCTCGTTTGCCCTGACCACATAGTCGGTCTGTGTTTTGTCCCTTTCGCCGATGACGCCGGGAGGAGAATTGTACGCCGGGTTCTGTTCGACGCCCACCACGCTCACGTCGAACAGGCTGTCGCCGGTCACCGCCTGCTGCTTCTGCCACTGGTTGCCGACAAGATTGAAATCAGCGATCCGGACGTGGACAGAGTCCGCCGCGTTCCGGAAATAGCAGCGGACGAATTCAATATTCTCCGGCGTCGGACTTCCGACCTTTGTTTTGTAATCTCCGATCGGGATCCGGAACTGGTACCAGAGAACCGGGGCCCCGTTGTTCGGATTGATCCCCCCTCCGCCGACTATCTGCGGATTGCGAAGCGCCACCGTGTCGAGCGAGAGCTTGTACTCGAAGTACGAATTCGCCTGATCGAGGTTTCCGTTGTGATTGATGTCCTCCGTGTCGGGATAACGGCCCGTGGGGCCGTTCGCGTTCCCTTCCGTCCCGTTGATCCGGTCAAATGCATGCGGGTCGGTATTGACCTTGGTATTGTCAAACGAGTAATCGTCGCCGCTCGGGTCGTACGCCAGGCTCGGCTCCGATGACTTGTACAGGGCGACAAGATCCTGATGATTTGCCACTTCCACCGCATCCGGGAGCATGTCGAGCCCGACATCCTCGCCGTCCAGCAGGATGCCCGGGGCCGTGGTGCCGAGATACAGGTCTTCCCCGTGGATCCCGCTCCTCCCGTCGTTGACGACCGCTTCATTGATCGCCCCGAGATCGATATACATCGTGTCGTTAATGTGCGCCCTGTCCACGCGCATCCAGACCTCGATGAAGTTGATGTTCTCCTTAAGGAGGTTGATAGCGGAGACCGAGAGGGGTTTCATCACGCCCCCCCAGTTCCTCGTCGGCGTGAGCGTGTGCTCCCTGTCCATGCTGTAGTTGAATGCTCCGCGCTGCGTCGGCACATAGGAAAGGTCCAGCACCGTGGCGATGTCGTTTGCCGGGTTCCCGACCTGCTTTCGCGGGTAGATGTCCGTCAGGCGGACATCCGTCGGGAGACGGTTGAACCATATGAGTCTCCCTTTGGAGTTCATCTTCGCCGTATCACCGACACCGAGCAGCACGTCGGAGTACGGGTCCGCGGGGGGACTCGCATCGGTCCATCCCGCATAACTGATACCCACCGGGATCGTACGGCGCGCCCCCTCGAAATCGTCGATGTACGCAACCCCCTGGCCGTTGTCGCTCGGAATCGTGCTCTGGAGCGTGTTCGGATTGGGGCGCATGAACGCGGCTTCCCCGCTTATCTTGAGTGAGGAGGGCTCTTTTGTGCTGAGCCCCGGGATGGCGTCGATCGCCCGGGTGAGGAACGGGAGGTTCATCGTGGTGGAACCGTCGATCCCGTAAATGGTGTTGTTGCTCGGTTCCTCGCCGAGCCGGACTTTGTCGCTCAGCGTCTGCTGGTTCAGGTTCATGATCGTAAATCCGAGGGTCGTGCTCTGGCCGAGGTAGAGATCGGCGCGCGCCCCCAGCAGTGTCTTCGAGGCAAGCTGGAACAGGTCGTTCTGCTCGTATTTGATGGAGAGGTTGGCGCCCGGAACGAGCGCGGCCGCATTCCTGATCACGACCTGCCCGACGATATAATCGACCGTGTAGTCGACGTTTATCAGGAGCGGCCGGCCGTCGAGCAGAACCGAGACGCTCCCTTCCACCACGTTGAATCCGAGCGAAAACTGCGACGTCGCTTCTCCGGTCGCTTTTCCCCGTATGACATAACGGTTCGCGAGGCTCTGCTGCGCGAATGTCTGTGTCGTGTCATAGACCGCCGAAAAAAGGTACGTGCTGTCCGGCTGTCCCGGAGGGGGCGGGGGAGTTCTTGATTTAAAATAGGTCGATATGCCGTCATCAAACGGCCGCAACGACGGGAATATGATCTCCGCTCTTACGACGCTGACGGTGCGCTGCGGACGGAAGTCGAAGGCCGCCCCCTGCTGCTCGACCGGGAGCTTTGTCCCGTCCGGCGCGTATTTGCCGAACCCCATCACGCGGAGTATGGGTTCATTCAGTATGCTGTTCTGGTCCTGCGACCCAGGGACCTGCCGGAAGACGTCGAGCTGGAATCCCTGCTGTTTCAGGTTCCGTCCGAGCCCGGGGATCGGGTAGATATTCTGCAGGAGTTGTTTCCATGCCACATCGTACGACCGCCCGTTGGAGAGAAGGTTCTTCGGCTTCACCATCTTAAGTACGAGACTCTTGTGAAGCGAAGTGTCCGCTATGCCGACGGTCCTCGTCAGCTCGCCGTACTGCGCGGATCCGGCGGTCCTGTAGGCGATCCCCACGAATTGCTGGTCGGACACGTTGACGTTGAGTGAGAGCTCCCCGATATACCCGTCCCCGTCAAGCTCGTACTGCGATCTGTCGAGTTTGACCATCGGACCCGTTTCCACGTACCCAGGGTTGCCGGGGACATTGCGCAGGCTGTCATAGGTCGCCGGAGAATACGCCGGAAGAGTTATGAATGCGATAGCCTGGCGTTCGTTCGGGTCGGGGATGATGCCGGAGCGCTGGACCCAGACCTCCGCCTCCACGATCTGAAGCTCGGGCCGGCTGATCTGCGGAGGCTCGTTCTGGTAGTATGGTTCGTAGTACGGACGGTAGAGCGGGTCCACGAAGAAATGGTTTGTCGCATATTCAAACGCCCGCATCTCGAAGGTACGCTCCTGCGCACCTCCCGTCACCGCGACCTCTTTGATCTGGCCTTTCTTCTGGGACGCGAGCGCAGTCAGCGTCAGGGGACCAAGCTGGAATTTCGCCTTGATGCCGAACAGGGCCTGACTGCTCCCGATGAACGCCGAGGGGGTCGCCAGGGAGACNNTTCGTATTCCAGTCGGCGAGTATGTTGAGCTTGTCCCCGATGGTACCGTTCACGTTCACCTGGACTTCCTGGTTGAAGTCGGGTTCGTTCCGGACCTGGTCGAGCGTCGAAAGCGTCGTCTGGTCGGACTTCGTCGAACGGAATCCCGCCTTGATGTCCACGGCACCCGTGACATTCAGGTTGATTTCGTTCTTGCCGAATATGCTGAAGAGGGGGTTCGCCGGAACGGGAATGCTGATCTTCGTGATGTTCGCCAGCATGTCCCCGATGTCTTTCTTGACGAGGACTTTGGTCTTGCGGGCCTCCGCGGCGAGCGCCAGCCGGCGCTCGGACTTCAGCCTGAGCGCAATATACTCCCTGAGCGAGAGGGAGCCCGGGATTTTCGCATCGACGCCCCCGACCGTCTCGCGGAAAAGGACCCCCTTCCCCGTGGAGTCGAGCACCATCTCCCTCCGGTATGACGCGGCGTGATTCAGCGCGAAGAGCGGGTAGGTCCTCTCCGGAAACGCCTCCACGACCGGGTCATCCCGCCGGGCGTACACGAAGTTGCGCAGACGCTCGGTCGAATCCTTGTCCACCACGTACGTCGTGTCCAGGATCGTGAATTTCCTCCNNCGGACCCAGGGGCCGGGCGTCGTGTCGGGAGGACTTTCGGAAAATTCCGGGAGAGGGTCCGGCCCCCTCCCTGCCGGTTGCCCGGAGCCCGAGACGGTCCCCGGGGCGACGAACACAATGATCAGTCCGCCCGCTGCGGCCGCCATGAAGGCCGCGGAGAGAAGATATCTGCGGAGGATCAATGAAATCTGATGGAACAAGGAATCCGCGTCCGTTGTTGTTGTTTGCCACTTGCCCGGCCTGGAACTTACAACCGGGGACTGACTGGAGCGCTGATGGTGAACCGCTCCTCAATCGTTAGCAAGCACTCTCGATACGGACTCCTCGTTGGATGCGAAAGGCATTTTTAAGATACCACCTGGACAGGCCAAATGCAAGGCGCCGTTCGAGTCGATGTATCATTATGTATCAGTGAGGCCATGGGGGGAGAACGCGAATTGGAAAAGAGGGCGCTCCGCGGTATATTAGGTCATCATGCGCAGCAGCCTCCGACAACGATTCCTCACCGAGCGCTACATCCTGCGCGCCCACCTGGGACCGTTCGCGTTTTCCCTCATGACGCTGATGTTCGTGTTCCTCCTGCAGTTCATCATGAAATTCATCGACCACATTGTCGGGAAGGGGCTCACCCCGTGGGTGATCATGGAGCTCATCGCCCTCAGCCTTGCCTGGATGCTCGTTCTGGCGGTCCCCATGTCCGTCCTCGTGGCAACGCTGATGGCGTTCGGGGACCTTTCCTCCGGGAACGAGATCACCGCGATGAAGGCCTCCGGCATGAGCACCTACCGGATGATGCTCCCCGTCCTCGCCGGCGCCCTGGTCGTGGGACTCGCGCTCCTCTGGTTCAACAACGACGTCCTCCCGGACGCCAATCACCGCCTGCGGACGCTGACCATCGACATCCAGCGGAAAAAACCGACGATCAATCTGCGCAACGGCATTTTCTCGCAGGACATCCCCGGCTACTCCATACTGGTCCGAAAGACGTTCGAGAAGACCAACGATCTCGAAGGGGTGACGCTGTTCGACTACACCAACCCGGGGGTGAACGTCTGCATCACCGCGGAGCGGGGGACGATCTCCTTTTCCCCCGATTTCCGCAAGCTCATCATGGACCTCAAGCGGGGAGAAATTCACGAGCTCGACCTTCAGAGGATGATGGCATACCGGAAAATACGGTTCGAAAGCCACAGGATCGCGATGGACGTCGAAGGGTTCGATTTCACGCGGTCATCCGAATCCGCATTCCAGCGCGGCAACAGGGAGCTCGGGGCTCCGGCCATGATGGTCATCGTCGACAGCCTGAGGCGCGCACGGGAAGTCGTGGTGGACGGCCTTCGCGAGACCACGACGCGTGAGGCCGACTCGCTTGCCGCCGGCCAGCCCGTCAGCACCCCTTCTCCGTACGTCTATGCCCCCGGTACTGCGACCTCCTACGCCGCGCTGAACGACGCCCGGGCTTTCAGCACCACGGTGGCCACCGAGCTTTTCAGGATGGAAAATTACGACCGCCAGATCGACCAGTACATGGTGGAGATTCATAAGAAGTACGCGATCCCCATGGCGTGTCTTGTCTTCGTCCTGATCGGGGTGCCGCTCGGGATCATGGCCCGCAGGGGAGGATTCGGCACCGCGGCGACTCTCAGTCTCGGTTTCTTCGTCATGTATTACGCCTGCCTGATCGGGGGCGAAAAGCTCGCCGACCGCGGTTTCCTCTCGCCGTTTACAGGGATGTGGTCGGCGAATATCATCATCGGCCTCATGGGGGCCTACCTGACCGTGCGGGTGGCCAGAGAGACGGTGGTGATCCACTGGTCAATCCTCACGCGGTTCGTCCCCCGGAGATGGCGGGCGCGGCTCGAGACAACCGCAAACGGTGATCCCCCGCCCTCGTGAAACTCCTCGACAGGTCCATCATCCGCCAGTTCCTCTCCACCGCGATCTTCTCCCTTGTCGCGGTCCTCCTCGTGTTCATCGTGATCGATGTGATGGAGAAGCTCGACGACTTCATCGACAAACAGGCCGGGTGGGGGATCATCGCGCAATACTACCTCTTTTTCATCCCCGAGATCATCAAGCTGATCATCCCTGTCGCCATGCTCCTGGCCAGCCTTTTCGTCACCGCACGCCTCTCGACGCAAAACGAGCTGACCGCGATGAAATCGAGCGGGATCAGTCTCTACCGCATCATGGCGCCGTTTGTCTGCGTCGCACTCATCGTCAGCGCCGTCGCCGTCTATTTCAACGGCTGGGTTGTTCCCTATGCAAACCAGAAAAAATTCATGATCGAGCGGGTCTACCTTCACAAGGACGTTGTCAGCGCTTCCGGCGCCAACATCTATATCCAGGACACCCGCACGCGCTTTCTCTCACTCGGATACTTCGACGACACACGAAACATCGCGACACGCGTGAGCATACAGGATTTCAGCCCGGCCGATCCGACCGTCATGACCGAACGGATGGACGCGGTCAGCATGGCGTGGGACTCGGCCTCGCGGAGCTGGACACTGAACGCCGGTACCCGGCGCCGGTTCAGCGACCAGGGGGAGCAGCTCGAACAGTTCACCACCCGGTCCGCCGGGCGGCTCCATTTCGATCCGGACGACCTCCGCAAGAAGCAGGAGAAGCCCGACGAAATGGACTATTACACACTTCAGCAGTTCATCCGGAACCAGGAAGATGCCGGGCAGGACGTCGCCCGCTGGCTCGTGGACTTCTACAGCAAAATCTCGTTCCCGTTCGCCAGCGTGATCGTCGTGCTCTTCGGGGTTCCCTTCGCATCACAGAAGCGCCGCGGAGGGGTCGGCGTCCAGCTCGGCATCAGCCTCCTCATCTGCTTCATCTACCTCATATTCATGAAAGTGAGCCAGGTGTTCGGATACAACGGAGACATCGACCCCCTGCTCACCGCATGGTCCGCAAACATCCTCTTTCTTGGAGGGGCGGTGTTCGTCATGGTCAGGGTGCAGAAATAGCCTGCGAGATTGCCCCGCCTGCGGCGGGGCAATCTAGAGTCCCCAGGAGAGATGGAGCGCGGGAACGGTTGTGTACCCGCCGGACGCGGGGACCCTCTGCGATCCCACCGACGCATGCAATCCCCGATTGTACGACCCCGCACTCAGCACTGCATCCACCGCACTGACGATATGATTGACGAGCACAATCGC
>PMND01000069.1 GCA_003161955.1 Ignavibacteriota bacterium
ACACCATAGCCGGATTTGAAGGGAGTTGCCAGGAATCTTTCCCCGGCAGGACTGAATATGAACACTCCCTGGTTCAATGCTCCGATCCACAACGAATCTCCGGAACCCTGCGCGATGGAGTAAAGAGTGGTAGTTTTGCCAAAGGGCGGGTCATAGTTGTAGTTCGTGATCATGCCATTGGTCAAATTTACTTTAAAGAGACCAAGGTCCCAGGCTACATGCCAGAAATTCCCCTTCTCGTCGAGAATCGATGATTGGCCAAAGGTCTTGATCCCCTTCGCCTCGAAAACGTAGATTGTCTTGATGATGCTTCGGTTCACCGGATCGATCTCAAGCAGCTTCCCCTCCGACATTCCCCAGATACATCCATCAGGTGCTTGTTTGATATCCTGGAAAGAGCCCAGCGGTTGCCAGTGTCTATGGGTTGGGCCGGGGGTTTGAGGGCTCGGACTGTTTTGTGGTCTCCATCGGTTCCAAAACGAGAAGTGCGGAAAGTGTTGTGACCGCACGGTGAGGAGGTAGAGGTCGGAGGCTGTGCCAACCCAAAACGTCCCTCCGCAGTCGACTGAGAGGCGAATTCCTTCACACCCCGCGAAGGGTTGTTCGTACATCAGATAGGGTATGCGCTTTCCCGTCTTCGGAGAGAGAAGTTCGACACCATGAGTGGTCCCGATCCACATGTTTCCCCGGCGGTCTTCCGCCATGTCCCAGATCTGATCGATCGTGATCGAGAGGCTGTCTCCTTTGTGGTGACGGTAGTTTACTACCTTTCCGGTCCCCCAATCGATTCGAAACACTCCTTCGGTTGCTGTCCCCAGCCAGAGTTTTCCATCCGAACCCTGAACGAGTCGGTAGACGAGAGTGGAATCCAGCCGGCTTCCGATGGGATCGGTCAGATGTGGACGAGAAACATCCACACTTGCGGGGTCAAGTATGCGCAGCCCGGTGTGGCTGGCAATGAGGATCCTGCCATCATTTCGTTCGCACAAATCGTATGCACCAAATCCGGGCGTTCCGATCGGAAATCTCTTGAAATGAAGGCTCGCGGCAAGACTATCCATGTTGTTGGATTCCCCACTGACGGGAATTTCCACACGCACGACGTCATAAGGTGATGACATTGCAAGCCAGATGTGGCCGGAGCGGTCCTCGATCATCGCACTGACAGCCGGAGTCTCAGATCTGGAGGAGTCATCCGGATTTGGATACAAATGGATGAATCGCTCCCTGGCCGGGTCGTACAGTGAGAGCCCGCAATCCTCCGTTCCAACCCAGAGTCGACCCCTGCTATCCACCAGCAATGAGCTGATGCGATTGGATGGGAGNNCCGTTCCTGGCACCGATCCACACGAATCCGAGAGAATCCCTGACAACACGTGCGGATACACCTTCCGGTCCGAAGCCCTCGAGGGCCTTAAAGTGGTAGACGGGGAGCAACTGCTCTTGTGCGAAAAGGGGATGACCGCTCAACAAGAGTAAGGCCAGTGCAGTCACGCCTGGACGGAGTTTTCCGGAAATGTCCAAATATGTATGTTTATTCCTGCCCATTCCGGGCTCACATACGTGGAATAAAAGGGGGGAAGAGTATGGGGGTGAACAGAGAATCAAATCAGGGGAGCACACGGAATGTAGGAAGCGCCGGAAGGAATGTCAACTGACGCCGCGGACGTCCCCGCGTCAATCCCGAGCACAACGCCGACTCCCCTGCCGTTCGGGGACTTCCCCGCCTTCCAGCCATTCCGTTTTCCCTTGAGCCGCACTGATTGACTCGTATGGAAATACGACAGCATTGCCTGATTGATGGGCGAAACGGCACGACTGTCAGGCGATTGCGTTTTCTCTTCACCGGCTTGACATGCAAGTAAATTATTGCATATATTGGCGGTATGAATATGGACAGAGTGTTCAGGGCGCTTGCAAACCCGACCCGGAGGCGTTTGCTGGACTCCCTCAGAACCCGCAACGGTGAGACGCTCGGGGGACTGTGTGCTGACCTCGACATGACCCGACAGGCGGTCACACAGCACCTCAGGAGCCTGGAAGACGCCAATCTCGTCTCAACGATAAGGAGCGGACGCGAAAAACTGCACTATCTCAATCCTGTTCCGCTTCAAGAGATCTATGATCGCTGGATCCACAAATACGAACTCAATCAACTTCAATTCCTCACCGATCTCAAAAAAATAGCAGGAGGAGACTGACGTGGAAAAGCCTCAGTTCGTCTATGTCGTCTATATCGCCACGACGGCGGAGAAACTCTGGGACGCCCTCCTCGACGCAAAACTGACAGCACAATACTGGCAGCATGAGAATGTCTCTGACTGGAAACCCGGATCCAGGTGAGAACACAGGGAATCCAACAAGGATCGGAAACTCAAGCTTGTGGGAAAGGTCGTCGAGAGCAAACCGCCGCGACGGCTGGTGCTCACCTGGGCGGATCCATCAGATGAGGAGAACACGGAAAAACACTCACGGGTCACGTTCGACATTGAGCCGGTCAAAGGTGTGGTGCGCTTGACCGTGACGCACGACCTCCTCGAGCCCGGATCTGATATGCTTGAAGGGATCAGTGATGGTTGGCCGAAAGTCCTTTCGAGCCTCAAGTCCCTGCTCGAATCAGGTAAACCTCTTCCCCGATTGTGGTAACGACGATGTCAGACAACGAAGACGACCTGAAGCTGTGACAGGAGGCAGGTTTGAAGCTCAAATAGGACCAAAAGGTGCGTTGCTTGTTGGCCGGGCCGAAGAAGTGGCGGAAAAGATTCTACGTCATTCCAAAGCACTTGGCGGCATTGTCAGGCTCACGTTCCAGATGGATACTGCCGAACTGCCGCATGACAGATTGATGGCATCCATAAAGTTAATCGGTACACGTGTGAAACCATGGGTTAATCAAGGAACTGAATCGCATACCCGGCCTGCGTGACTTTATTCGACTACCGGGAGATTCATATGAAATCATATCGAGATGTCCTTATCCAGATGGAGCGTCTTTCGGACAGACCGGGGAGGATCCCGCCGACACGATCTCCTACTTGAGGAGGATCAACCGTTTCGTCTCTGAATACGTCCCCGCCTTGAGCGTGTAGAAGTACACACCGCTCGCAAGCGACCCCCCGTCGAGTCTCGCCTGGTGGTATCCCGCTTCTTCCTCCCCGTCTGCGAGCGTTGCGACCTTCTCACCGAGCGCGTTGAAGACGGTCAGCGTCACGTGCGACCGCCCGGGAATCCCATACCGGATCGTGGTCGAGGGGTTAAACGGATTGGGGAAGTTCTGAATCAGTTGGTATGTGCCCGGCAGTNNCCCGAGTATCCAGAGCCCCGATGCGTTCGTCCCTGCAAACCGGGAAAGCGGCCTGGCCGGTGCGAACGTTCCTGTAAACGGGGGGGTGCCAAGGGCGATTGAAGTGGAGGCCGTGTCGTTAAAGACCGTCCCCGTGAAATCGGAGCCGCTCTTCATCAGCCCGTTGACGAGCGTATCAACGATCCCCTCATGGATCAGGCATATCTCGAGCGCTTCGTCCATCGGGAAGTCTATGCTGTCGACGTTCACAGTGACCTGCGTGACAATCCTCGCCATCGAAGGACCGGGAGAGCCGGAAGATTCCCCAGGAGGGTAGAACCCCAGTGTGTCGAACGTCGTCCTGCCGGGACCGATGACCTTGTTCAGTCCCATCCGCGCAGGCTGGGCGCCGGCAAGTGCGACCGTGAAGAGAATAGCTGGAATAATGAGAATTGATTTGGATGCGGTCAAGGGGTGCAATCACATTCTACGAATCACGGAACAAAGGTTCAACGCCTCCTTACTTCAATGAACCGAGTTGGATTCGGTCAAGGGAAATTTCTCTTAGCCTTTTTGTTTCAACGTACTCAACAAGCACACCCCCCGCCCACACGTCCCTGAGTATCACCGCTTCCCCCGTGGAGTAACCCGGGGTGAATTCGAGCAAGTAAGTGTTGCGGGCCCCGAGTTTGCTCACCTGTACTTTCTCAAGCCTGGCCTCTCTCCCAACAAACTCGCGCAAGCGTTCTACGAAACCCATAGTATGCCTCCTATCGTTCACAAATTCCCGCGGAAAACTCACAGGAAACGTGCAGAGCTGAAAAACAAATTGGGCGAATGGGGATCATACGTCAGGCCTCCAGATCAATATGGAGACAAATCTGTCCATTTGCACCATCGGAAGGGACATACCCACACCCACCACCAGATAATCCAGATGAACGCCAAAAGGGCAATCCTGAAAAGAAAGTCGATGACATGTCTCATAGTACCCTCCTTTGCTTCGCGCAGCCCGCTCAGGTTGAGTCAGCCCGCCTTCGTTGGTACAGCGCGGCGATCGCCCTCCGGTTGCGCTCGTTGACAATAAAGGTATGGCGGAATTGCTTTTACTGTAACTTCCTCTGACATTTCCGGACGCGTGAAAACCGAAAAAACCAATGGGACGAGCCTCTTCGGCGGCAGTTACGCCGGCGTCTTCGTTTCAACAAATGACGGCGCAACCTGAATGAACTACCGCCGCAATGCGGCCTTTGAAAAGAGATACTCGGGAATATCCGCGTCCAGCGCCAGCGAATCGATGTGAAATTCCGCCCGGGATGGGCGGCTCTTCCTCTTGACGAAGGATACGTGGCGTTGTCTCCCCCCGTAACCCGGCTCGAATTCCTCCGTACGAGGATGTGAAGATACAATCCACATCTCACATCCCCCGGGAGGGAGTCATGAAAGGGAAGAAGCACAGTATTGTTGCAGCGCTCTGCCTGGTCGCCGGCGGAATGCTCTGCACGGCACCCGCATTCGCGGGGGAAGGCGACGACTATATCGGATCGCTCCCGCAACAGCGGATCGATCTCATCGAGCAGAATATCGTCAACGCCCTCCAGAGCAACGTCCCCGGCATGCAGGCCGATGCGGCGCAACTGGTGCGCGATCTGAGCAACCTCAGGCCGGAACAATCGCTGGCCGGCTGCGTGATTCCGCTGATGGCCATCGTGAAGAATGAAGAGCTCGACAGCGGTGCCCGGATACTTGCGGCTCTCGCGCTCGACCAACTGGACGACCCCATGGGAAACTTTGCCGTCTCCAGGATGGCCTCGTTCACGTCAGACCCGAAGCTGAAACATGTGTGCGGCTGGCTGGCGTACGAGAGAAAAACCGGCAGGCACAACGAACAGAAGGGGATAGTGTCGTTCGAGCCGATCGAGGAAGGGGAAGAGTAATCACCCCTCTTCCCGCAAATGAACGTTCCTGAATAAGCCCGGAGCGATCCGGGCTTTGCTTTGCCGCCGCCTTGACATTGGTCTGTCCCCCCCGTACTTTTCCGTTCGCATCGACCCCGTCCATTCACCACCCTCCCGAGGAGTCCAGACCATGTTCCGCATGCGCACGTTCGCCCCGCTTGCCGCAGCCTTCGCCCTGATCGCCGGCTGCACCCCGTCCCGTCCGCCGTATCCCCCGACGGATAAGAAGCCGGTCACCGACATCTACAACGGCACGACTGTGACTGACGATTACCGCTGGCTTGACGACCAGAACAATCAGACGGTCAAGTCATGGGTGGCGGCGCAGAACGCCTTTTCCCGGTCGCTCCTCGATAAGGTCGGCGCCCGCGGCGCAATCGCCGGACGGCTGAAGCAGCTTTACGGTGAGAAATCGGTATCGTACGACGCCGGGTTCTACCGGGGGAAGCTCTTCGCGACCAAATATCAGCCCCCGAAGGAACAGCCTTTTCTGGTCGTTATCGATTCGCCGGACGACCTCTCCGCGGAAAAGACTGTGCTGGACCCCAACACTCTTGATACGTCGGGGACGACCTCCATCGATTTCTACGTCCCCTCGCGTGACGGAAAACTCGTCGCCGTGTCACTCTCCCGGGGAGGGAGCGAGGACGGCACGGCGTCGGTCTTCGAAACAGGAACGGGACGGAAGCTTGACGACGCTATTCCGCGCGTGAACTATCCGACCGCCGGAGGAAGCATCGCGTGGAACGCCGACGCCACAGGGTTTTATTATACGCGCTACCCGCAGGGGAGCGAACGCCCGGCCGGGGATGTGAATTTCTACCAGCAGGTGTTTTTTCACAGGCTCGGGACTCAGGCGGCAAACGACCGTTATGTGACCGGAAGGGATTTCCCCCGGATCGCCGAGATATCCCTCCGGGCGAGCGACGACGGCAGGTACATGATCGTGAAGGTCGCCAACGGGGACGGCGGGGAGTTCGCGTTTTACCTGATGGGCCCCGGCGAGCGGTGGTCCCGCATTGCGGAATTCAGCGACGGGATCAAGGATGCCGTGTTCGGGAAGGACGGGAAGATCTATCTCCTCTCAAACAGGGGCGCACCACGGGGCACGATCCTCACCGTCCCGATCGCCAGGCCGCAGATCGCCTCCGCACGGACGATCGTCCCCGAGTCGGGCGCCGTTATCACATCCCTGCTCCCCACTGCGGACCGGCTGTACGTCGTCGATCTTGTCGGCGGCCCGTCCGANNGGGCTCCTTCCCCTGAAGGGGGATGAGATCCTTTACGGCACGGAGACGTACCTCGAGAACTTCGCGTATTTCAAATACGACCCGAAGTCAAATGGCGCCGCCCGGACGCGTCTCGTCAACAGCTCGAGCGTCGATTTCAGCGATTGCGAGGTGGTGCGTGACTCCGCGACGTCAAAGGACGGGACGAAGATCCCGATGAACATCNNGACGCGAACATCCGGGGAGGGGGAGAGTACGGCGAGGCATGGCACGACGCCGGAAAGCTGACAAAGAAACAGAACGTGTTCGATGACTTTATCGCGTGCGCGGAGTATCTCATCGGGAAGAAGTATACGTCCCCTTCGCACCTCGCAATCGAAGGGGGGAGCAACGGCGGTCTCCTCATGGGAGCGGCGTTGACGCAGCGTCCTGACCTCTTCCGGGCCGTCGTGAGCCACGTCGGGATTTACGACATGCTCCGCGTCGAGCTCTTCCCGAACGGCGCGTTCAACGTGACGGAGTTCGGGACCGTGAAGGACCCGGAACAATTCAGGGCGCTCTACGCGTATTCGCCGTATCATCATGTCGTCGACGGGGTGAAGTACCCCGCCGTGTTGATGCTGACCGGAGACAATGACGGCCGCGTGGACCCGGCGAACTCACGGAAAATGACCGCGCGTCTGCAGGCGGCGACAGGGTCTCCCTACCCGGTCCTCCTCCGCACGAGCTCTGCAAGCGGCCACGGGTTCGGCAGCTCTCTGGATGAAGTGATAGCACAGGGAACGGACGTGTTTGCGTTCCTTTCCGATCAGCTCGGTGTACGTCCGGAGACCAAGGCGAAAAACTGAAGCCACTGGACCGTCTACCGGGGGGCGGAGCAAGGGGGAGGTACACTCATCCGCCGCTGACGACAAGTTTCAGGCCTTTCCCCGGGACGCTCATGATTTCGACCCCCGGGTCGCCGGCGAGATGCTTCCTGAGCCGGGAGATGAAGACATCCATGCTCCGGCTGTTGAAGTAGCTGTCATCCCCCCAGAGTTCCCGGAGAGCCGCGGTCCTGTCGAGCGTTGCGTCCCTGTGGAGACACAGGAGGCGGAGGAGGTCCGATTCCCTCGCCGTCAGCTTTTTGACGGTCCGCCCCCGGCGGAGCGTACGCTTCGAAGGATTGAATGTGAACTTTCCGAGTGAAAACTCCGGAGAGGAGATCTTCTCATCGTCCTGCTTCCCGCTCCTTCGCAGGACGGCCCTGATCCGGAGGAGGAGCTCTTCCATGCTGAATGGCTTCGTCAGATAATCATCCGCTCCTATTTTCAGCCCTTCGATACGGTCTTCCTTCATCGCCTTCGCAGTCAGGAATATGATGGGGGTCTCCCTGTCGAAGGCGCGGACGTCGCGTGCAAACGAGAATCCGTCTTTCCGGGGCATCATGACGTCCACAAGGCAGAGATCGAACTTTCCCTTCCGGTAGGCCGCCTCCCCCTCCTCGCCGTTCACACAGAGCTTCGCTTCGAAGCCGTTGAGCTCCAGGTGTTCCTGTAATATCAGTCCCAGGTTGGGGTCATCTTCGAGCAGGAGGACGGTGCGTTTCACCGGGACGCCCCTTCCGGGAACCTCAGTTCCACTTCCGTTCCTTCCCCCTCCCGGCTCTTCAGCGTGATGGTCCCCCCGTGAGCCTCCACAAGGAGCTTGACGTAACTCAGCCCAAGACCGAAACCCCTGACATCGTGTATGTTTCCCGTGGGAACGCGGTAGTATTTGTCGAACACGCGTCCGATATGCCCGGGGGCGATTCCGATCCCCCGGTCCCCCACCCGGACGACGAGCCACGTCCCCGCATTTGCGGTGCTCACGTGTATCGCGGGCGCACCGGGGGAGTACTTCGATGCGTTGTCCAGGAGGTTGTGGACGATATTGACAAGGTGCACAATGTCCCCGCGTACCGTGTGCCGCTCGGCCCCGAGTGTGCAGGTGATGCTCCCCCCGCGTGATTCGACATGCAGAGCCGCATTGTCAACGGCGGTCCGTATGACGCTGTGCATGTCGACGTCGGAGAGTGAGAGCTCGTAGTCCCCTTCCTCGATCACCGCCATCTGGAGTATCCGGTCAACCTGGTTCTTCATCCTGAGCGTTTCCTCGGCGATCATGCCGTTGTATTTCCTGACCCGGGAGCTGTTCCTGATCACGTCGGGACGTCCTATCGCCTCGCTCGCAAGCGTGACGGTGGCAATCGGCGTCTTGAACTCGTGCGTCATATTATTAATGAACTCCACCATGTGGGCTGCCAGCCGCTGCTGGCGCATGATCGTCCGGACGGTGTAGCCGAAGCACCAGGCGATGATGACGATGAAGAGGACCGATGCCGCAAGCGCGGGCCAGATCTGTCCGAAGAGATATGCGTCCCTGCCGGTGAAGGAGACGGCGAGCTCCCTCTGCGGGGGCCCGAATGCNNTCCAGAAGCACAGGATTAATCCTGCTCTTGATCCCATTACTCTCTGAAAACAGGTCGTCGTAGACCGTCGAGACCACGAACAACCGGTCCCTGTCCGTCGCCGCAGGATGGACGGTTTCCCCCGAATCACCTTCGCCAACCTGTACAACCGTCGAGACGCTGTCCGTGAACAGGCGATAGGAGTATCCCCTCCGCCCCGAGGGGGCGGCGCCCTGGCTGCGCGCGGAGCTCCCCGGCGGACGTTCCGTATCGGCGAGGAGAGTGTCGAACCCCTCACCGTCGAAGACACGAATGTGGACCGTGTGGGGCGAATCGACGGGGGCGGAAAGCGAACCACCGCCGACCCGCACCGGGGACGAGGAGGAGAGTTTCGTTTCCAGCTTCCGGAGGGAGGGAGCCCCGGACCTGAGATCGTACCGCTGGACACGTGAGAGGGTCTCACCTGCCTGCAGCTTCAGCGCGGCGGCGCCGAGCGCCGCTCCCACATTCTGCCGGAATGCCTGCTCTTTCAGTGTGAACGCATTGTCCAGCAAATACACCTGCAGGAGGATCAGACCGGCAAGCGCGATCACGATCAGGGCGATAACGGGGAATATTGTCCGGAGCTTCATCGTCATGGCCTCAATATACATTCCGCCCCAAACATTTGCGCGCCTCTCTCCCCCCCTTAACAACTGTTAACATCGTTTAACTGTGACAGTGGCATCGAAGGCGATATATTGGCGTCACACGGACACCAGAAGCAGCGCACGTGCGCGCCCTCCGGCACAGACAGGAATCCGCTCATGATATCTTCACGCACACTCCGGCTCCTCGTCACGGCCGCCCTTCTGGCGGTCGCCGCACTGCCGGCCCCCTCACAGGTGAACTACAACCAGCGGGACGACAAGTACCGGGTGCTCGGTCTGAAGCGGGCGAAGGAGGCGTACGAGACGGCCCGCCGCGACTACGGCCGGCAGGAGGAGCTCTTCAATCGGAGCCTGATATCGCAGGCGGACCTCGACCACTTTCACAATATCATGGCCGACGCGGAGGTCAACTACCAGCAGTCGCTCCTCGCGGTGCTCTTCGAGCAACAGTTTGTTTCGGTGTCACGCGCGGTGAAATACCACGCGCGTGACGGCTCGAAGCATGTCCGGCTCACCGTGGCCAACACATCCGGGGAGACGGCGGAATTCCAGAAGCTCCTCAACATCGACGACAAACTTTTCCGCTCGCTCCAGCCCGACGTCGTCAACGACGTCTACATCTCCCTGACAAACGCCGAGGGGGCGATCATCAGCCAGCCCTACGAAGCGAAGATCGCTCAGCTCCGCTCCGGCCGCCCGGCGATTCTGGATTTCGACCTCCTGCAGGACCTCGATGCTGTAACTGTGAACATGATCTACGGAAGCGGCTCCTCCCGCTCGATGAAGATATTCCTGCAGAAAGACGCCTCCGTGAACCGGGTCGCGGTCCAATCGGAACAGTTCTCGCAGGAGATCGAACTCGGGAAATCCGCGACGTTCGACCTCACGCTCGAGCTCTTCAGCGGGGTCAGCAACACGTTCAGCCTGGAAGTGCTGAACCTCCCGCGGCAGGTCGACAGGTTCTTCAAGGATCCTTCGGGACAGGCGCGGCTGAGCCAGTTCAAGTTCACGGAATCGACAAACACAAGGAAGGCCGCGCTGGAGGTTTCCCTGCCTGACCGCCCGACGGAGGAGGTCCCCATGGACAGGCCGATCCCGTTTTTCGTCGTCGTCGTCCCCCACGACCGGGCGCAGTCCGCCGGCGTCCTCGAGTCGCGCACATGGACGCAGGAGGAGATCGAGAAGCTCAACGTCGGCTACGTGAAGCTGGAGCTGGTCCCCCGGGGGGAAGGTAAACTGATTGTGCGCGCGCCACAGCTCTATTATTCCATAAAACCCGAGGGGACGGTGCAGATGAGCGTCGAGGTGGTCAACGAGGGGACGCGGCGCCTGGACAACGTGGAGGTGAAGATCGACCCGCCGCTGAACTGGACAAGGAGCGTCGAGCCCGCGGTCGTCCCGGCGCTCGGGATCGGAGAGGACCGGCGGGTGGACCTCACGTTTACCCCCCCGCGGGACGTTGCGGTCGGCCGCTACGAGATACGGCTCAGGACGAGCGCGCTTTCCGACAATCACCCGGTGAACGCGGAGGATAAGACGGCGACAGTGGAGATTGCCGCAGGGGCGAATACGCTGGGGACCGCTCTCCTTGTAATTCTTATTCTCGGGCTGGTGGGAGGGATAGTGTTTTTCGGGGTAAAATTAACAAGGAGGTAGCACATGGCTGAGAGACCGATGCTTGAAGCGGAAGGACTGACGAAGCGGTACGAGGACGGAGTTCTGGCGCTGGACCACATATCGTTCGCGGTGCAAAAGGGAGAGGTGTATGCGATGCTCGGCGGGAACGGGGCGGGTAAAACGACGGCGATAAACCTCTTCCTGAATTTCATCGAGCCGACGGAAGGCGAGGCACGGATCGACGGGATCGCGAGTCACAGGGAGCCCCTGAAGGCGAAGGAGAAGATCGCGTTCGTCTCCGAGAACGTGATGCTCTACCCGAATTTCACCGCGCTGCAGAACCTGGATTACTTCACGCGGCTGAGCGGCAGGCCGGCCCCCTCCAGGAGTGCGTACAGGGATGCCCTGCTCAGGGTCGGCCTCGGGGAGGAGGCACACGGGAAGCGGCTGAAGGGGTTCTCCAAGGGGATGCGGCAGAAGTGCGGCATCGCGATCGCCATCATGAAGAACGCACCGGCGATACTTCTCGACGAGCCCACGTCGGGGCTCGACCCCCAGGCGGGGTTCGAGTTTATGGGGCTCTTGAAGTCGTTGCGCGATGAGGGGAAGGCGATACTGATGTCCACGCATGACATATTCCGCGCCAAAGAGGCGGCCGACGTCATCGGCATCATGGACCGGGGACACCTGGTGATGCAGCGCCCGTCGCGTGATCTCGCGGGGCTTGACATGGAGAAGCTGTATATGCAGCACATCGCCGGCCACGGCGGCCTCGCGGCCTGAGTCCTCACAGCCAGAGAACGGAGAAGAGCCATATGCTGAAACTGGTCATCGAAAAAGAGCTCCGCGATATCCTCACCTCGACGAAATTCGCCGTTTCGTTCGGTGTCTGCGCCACGCTCATACTGCTGGCGTTCTTCATGGGCGCCTCGGGGTACAGGGCGGATGTCGCCCGGTATGACGCCGCCAGGCGGGAGAACCTGAAGCAGATGGAGGGGCTCACCGACTGGATCATGGTACGGAAGAACCGGATTTTTCTCCCTCCGCGCCCCCTGGCATCGCTCGTTGCCGGAGTGTCGAACGACATCGGACGAACGACGGAGGTCCATGGCCGCGGGGAACTGCCGCAGGACGACACCCGGTACGGCGAGGAGCCGGTGTTTGCGATGTTCCGGTTCCTCGACCTGGAATTCATTTTCCAGACNNTCGTTCGCCAATCCGCTCCCCCGGCATACGTTTATCGCCGGAAAGCTCATCGGTTCGTTCATCGCTCTCGCCCTTCCCCTCCTGCTGCCGGTGCTGCTGGGGTGCGTCATGTTGCCGCTGCTCGGGGTGCCGCTCTCTCCTGATGAATGGACGAGACTCGCGCTTATCGTCGCGGCCGGGATACTGTATTTCGGGGCGTTTCTGACGATCGGCATCGCGGTCTCCGCGATGACCGTCCGCTCGTCGAGCGCATTCCTGGGTCTTCTCGTATTCTGGATATTCGCGGTCCTGATCCTCCCCCGGAGCGCGATACTGATCGCAGGGCGTGCGGTCGACGTGCCGTCGCTGGACGACATCAACGCGAAGAAATTCCGGTATTCCGAACAGCTCTTCGCGGAGGACAGGCAGAAGATGGCGGGTTTCACGCCTTCAAAGAGCGGCGACATGCGGAAGATGGTGGAGGAGTTCCAGAAATTCATGGGGGCGATCGGCGACGAACGCCAGAAGAAGATGGACGATTTTTCCGGACGCTTGAACGAGGAGCGGGCAAACAGGCAGGCGGTCCAGTCGACGGTCGCTCTCGGGATCGCGCGGGTGTCCCCTTCGGTTTCGTTCTCCCTCGCGGCCACGACGCTCGCCGGGACGTCTCTGTCGATGAAGGACCGTTACCTGCAGGCCGCACGGGGATACCAGCAGACATTCGGCAAATTCATGCTCGACAAAACCGGGATGAACTCCGGGGGGGGGATGGTATTCCGGATAAGGACCGGTGACGCGGAGAAGCCCGCGCCGATCGACACGCACGAGCTGCCGGCGTTCGTCGACAGGCCGGCCATGCTGGCGGATGTCCTGCCGCCGGCCCTGACCGACCTGGCGCTGCTGGCTCTCTGCATCATGGTATTCTTTGCCGTCGCCCACGCGGCCTTCCGGCGGTATGACCTCCGGTAAGCGGAGAGCGCGCGCGCCATGAAGGGCGACATAACGATTTACGCCATCACGAGGAAAGGGGCACAGGAATGCTGCGAACACTCATACTGAAGGAGCTCCGGGCGATACTCGCGAGTCCGAAATTCGCCGCGACGTTCGGCGTCTGTTCCATCCTCATGCTCCTGAGCGTCTTCATCGGCATACGCGAATACCGGACGGCGGTGAGACAGTACGATGAGGCGCTCGAGCTCGCCGCGCAAAGCCTCAGGACTCAGCCCTCATGGATGGGACTCACCACGACGACGTACCGCGCTCCCGATCCGATGCAGATATTCATCCCCGGCGTCAGCAACGACGTCGGACGCCTGTCGGGAATCAACGGGTCCGAGGACGTCAAGCTGAAGAACAGCACATACGCCGACGACACGATCTATGCGCTTTTCCGGTCGATCGATTTCTCGTTCATCGTACAGGTGGTCCTTTCGCTGTTCGCGGTACTTTTCACGTATGATGCGATCAACGGGGAGCGCGAAGGGGGAACGCTGCAGCTCACATTCTCCAATCCGGTCCCCCGGTCGACCTATATACTCGCGAAGCTGGCTGGATCGTGGCTCGCTCTGGCGGTCCCCCTGCTCGTCCCGGTTCTCCTGGCGGTTCTTCTCGTGATGCTCTACGGGATACCGTTTGGGCCCGATGACTGGGGACGGTTCGGATTTTTCCTCGTGATCTCGCTCCTGTTCTTCACATTCTTTATTTCGCTCGGCGTGTTCATTTCGACTCTCACGCAGCGCCCCGCGACGTCGTTTCTCGTGTCGCTCGCCGCATGGGTGACGCTCGTGCTTATCGTCCCCCGGCTGGCCGTGATGGCGGCCGGCGTGGCGGACCCGGTGCCGAGCGTCGCAGAGACGGAAGCGGGGGTCGATGCGTTTTCGAAGGACAGGTGGGACGGGCAGATGAAGGAGATGGAGGCGCGCTGGCAGACGCGGCAGGAGGCGATGCATGGAATGTCAAAGGAGGAGCGGGAAGCGTACGGGCGGGAGAAGGAAAAGGAGTGGTCCGCCGACGATGAAGCGGGGAGGGTGAGCGTGCAGAAGGATATCGATGCGTTCGCGGTCCGGGTGAACGAGGATCTGAGGAACCGGAAATCGCATCAGGAGCAGCTCGCCTTCGGCTTCGCACGGGTCTCCCCGGCGTCCGCGTATCAGCTCGCCTCGATGAGCCTTGCAGGGACGGGTGTGTCGCTGAAGTCACGCTACGAGGACGCAATGCGCGAATACCGGACCGCGTTTACCCGGTACGTCGACAGGAAGCAGAAGGAAACGGGGGGGCAGGGAGGATTCCGCATCACGGTCGACAGCCGGACGGGATTCCACTTCAGCGCGCCGAGAGAGCGGGGGACGCTGGATGTCGGCGACCTGCCGTCGTTCGTCCCTCCGGTGACCCGGTTTGGCGAGACCGCTTCCGGCGCCGTGATCGACGCGGGCCTGCTCGCCGGCTTCTCGCTGATGGCGTTCGCCGGCTCGTTCCTGGCGTTTCTGCGGTACGATGTGAGGTAGACTCTATTGATGCTGCACACCTGTGATGCTGCACATGCGCGATGCCGCGCGTGTGGTGCTGGGTACAGTCCTGATTAGAAAGACTTCGCCCCTTTAGAGACTTGCTGAACGAAGCACCCTTGGAAGAAGACCCAGGTGATCTACCTTTTCGCTCTGAAATTCTTAAATTCAATCACGCTGTTGCAGGCAATGCAAAAGAAGGCAGCATGAAAACTCGTAATCTTGTTTGAAAACCCGACGTTGCACCAAAAATATACCGCAACACATTGAAATATAGGGAGTTATAAAGGCCTCAAACTTGCATGCGAGTACTTGTCGTACTATATTTGTGATCATCCCTTTGTGCTTCCCCACGGAAGCTCATTGGCCCCTCGGTTCCCCACGGGAAACGGGGGTTTTTTATTGCCCTCCCCGGAGTCACCCATGGCTCGGACTACTGCCCTCGTTGATGGATTTAACCTTTATCATTCTCTGGCAGAGAACCCCGACTACCACAAGTATAAGTGGCTTGATATACAGAAACTCTTAACTACTTACTTCCCGGTTGGGTTGGAAAAGATTTACTATTTCACCTCCCTTACTCCGTGGGATCTTGACAAAGTAGCTCGCCATAGGGTATATATCAAAGCGTTGGAATCAACGGGGATCGAGGTCGTTTATGGAAAATTCAAAGACAGGGATCGTAAATGCCCCCACTGCAAAGTGAACTACAAAGCAAGAGAAGAAAAACAGACAGATGTAAGTATCGCCCTTACTTTGTTCCGTTTAGCGTATGAGAAGAAGTATGAAAAGGCCTTTCTCGTAACTGGCGATAGTGATCAATTGCCTTCGTATAGAGAGGTTCGGAAATGTTTCCCAGGGTTACAACTTGGCGTCGTATTGCCGCTGGGCCGAGAAGCCGCTGAACTCAAAATGGAATCAGACTTCTACATTAGAATCCGAGAACGTATCCTCGCAAAGTGTATTTTCCCTCCGAAAATTACGCTCACCGACGGTTCAACGCTGGATTGTCCCACCACATGGCTGGCAACACACGCCAGATAGCCAAGACGCTTCCCTCTCCGCAAAGCAAGCTCCCCCCAAGCACCAACCGCAGAATATAACCCGTCGATTCTCCTTTTCTGGCACGCCATCCAAGTTACGACAGAGACCGAAAATCGGAGAGCACCCGGTGCTGCGCGCCCTGCTTGAATGAGCCCGACCCTCTTGCTTGCTTGATTCTCAAAGGCGTTCGGAGTAGATTCCCCGGGTCACCCGGACCATGGGGTCAAATCCATACATAGCGGAGGAAACATCCATGTATGATAGTGTGAGCACGGAGGAACACGAGCGCCATATCTCCCGGAGAGGGTTTATCAAAACCGGGTTCTCGGGAGGGATGCTCATGGCGGCCCTGCCGGGAGGGATCCTCAGCGGGGAGACCTCTCCTCCCGCCCCTCCGCTTCCAGGGGTCCAGGCTTCTGATCTCGATGAGAAGACGATCGGGGACCTCGCCGACGGTATGAAATCCGGCAGGTACACGGCACGCTCCATCACGGAATCATACATTGCGCAGATCGGGGCAATCGACAGGCAGGGTCCCATGCTCAGGAGCGTGATCGAGCTGAACCCGGATGCNNCCGCTGCACGGCATCCCGGTCCTTATCAAGGACAATATCGACACCGCGGACAGGATGGCGACCACCGCGGGTTCGCTGGCGCTTCTGGGCTCCAAGCCGCCGGCGGACGCATTCCTCGTGAGACAGCTCCGCCGGGCGGGAGCGATCGTTTTAGGAAAGACAAACCTGAGCGAGTGGGCGAACATCCGCTCGAACCACTCGACAAGCGGGTGGAGCGGAAGAGGCGGACTGACGAGAAACCCGTATGCGCTCGACAGGAACACGTCGGGCTCGAGCTCCGGTTCCGCCGCGGCGGTGACCGCGAGTCTCTGCACCGTGGCGGTCGGGACGGAGACCGACGGTTCGATCGTCAGTCCCTCCTCCATCAACGGGATCGTCGGCATCAAGCCGACCGTGGGGCTGGTGAGCCGGACGGGGATCATACCGATCTCCCACACGCAGGACACGGCGGGTCCCATGGCCCGTACGGTGCGTGACGCCGCGATACTGCTCGGCGCTCTCACCGGGATCGACGATGAAGATAAGGCGACGGGGGAGAGCAGGGGGAAGGCGCCGGCGGACTACACGCAGCACCTGGACGCACAGGGACTGAAGGGGGCGAGAATCGGCGTCGTGAGGAAGTACTTCGGATTTCTCGACAAGGTCGACGTCGTGATTAACCGGGCGCTGGAAGTTCTCAAGTCACAGGGAGCGGTGCTCGTCGATCCCGCCGACATCGAGACGATAGGGAAGTTCGATGATACCGAGAACACGGTGCTTCTCTATGAGCTCAAGGCGGACCTGAACGCATACCTCGCACGGCTGGGAGCGGGCGCCCCGGTCCATTCGCTGAAGGAGATTATTGAGTACAACGAGCGGAACAGGGGGAAGGAGATGCCGTACTTCTCCCAGGAGACGTTCCTGAAAGCGGAAGCCAAGGGCTCGCTCACGGAGAAGGAATACCTGGACGCGCTGGAGGCGGACCGGAGGCTTGCCCGGAAGGAAGGGATCGACGCGGTGATGGACAAGTTCAACCTCGACGCGCTCGTGGCCCCGACAGACGGCCCCGCGTGGGTGACCGACCTCATCGACGGAGACCACTACATCGGGGGGAGCTCAAGTGCCGCCGCCGTGGCCGGGTATCCCAGCGTGACGGTCCCGGCGGGATTTGTTTTCGGCCTGCCGGTCGGCGTCTCATTTTTCGGCCGCGCATGG
>PMND01000139.1 GCA_003161955.1 Ignavibacteriota bacterium
AAGTCACCTACCTCCACCTCATCATCTTCCGTCGATCGTCAGGGAGCTGCGCCATCACTCGTGACGCCAGCACTCGTTACGATTGATCCGTCCGATCGCGCGAACGACATGTTCGCTGAATGGGACACCGCGGACACCGTCGCAGCCGTCAGGAACGCGCTCGCCGAGCGGTATGACGTTATTATGATAGAGGCGGACGAAGATGCGTACGAAAAACTGCGAAAAAGAAGGCCTTTCTTCGTTTTCAACATTGCGGAGGGACTCTACGGTCCCTCGCGCGAAGGGCAGATTCCGTCAATCCTCGAGATGCTCCGGATCCCGTACCTCGGCTCCGATCCCCTCACGCTGGGCTTATGTCTCGTCAAGTCACGCGCCAAAGAAGTCCTCGCATACTACGGCGTGCCGACGGCCCCGCATGCGGTGCTCGCATCGAGGGACGAGTGCAGGGGTCTGCGGCTTCGATTCCCGTCGATCGTGAAGCCGCTTCACGAAGGGTCGAGCAAGGGGATCTACGATTCCTGTGTCGTCCGTAACGCGAACGAGCTTGAAGGGGAAGTCGGAAACGTCCTTGCCACATACGGCGAGCCGGCTCTCGTGGAGGAGTTCCTCCCCGGCCGCGAGTTCACGGTGGCCATGATGGGGAACGGAGAGGGCCTCCGTCTCCTTCCACCGGTTGAGATAAAATTCGATGCCCTTCCCGCCGGCGCGAACCCGATCTACTCCTACGAGGCAAAGTGGATATGGGACACCGTTGAGAAGCCTCTTGATATCTACGAGTGTCCCGCCCCCCTGGACGAACGCCTCGGCCGGGACATCGAGTCGCTCTGCAGGAAGACCTACACCGTCCTCCGCTGCCGTGACTGGACGCGGATCGACCTCCGCTGTGACGCCGCGGGGGAGCCCCGCGTCATCGAGGTCAACCCGCTCCCCGGGATCCTGCCGAGGCCTGAGGACAATTCCTGCTTCCCCAAGGCGGCACGTGCGGCCGGGATGACGTATAGCGGGCTTATCAATTCCGTGCTCGACATCGCTTTGAATCGGTGCGGTATCCCCCTCCGGGACCCGCGGCACACGGTGCCCGCGTGATCCCCCGCATGAATTTCCGGGTGTACATCCGAGCGTAGTGAATGAGGAGAACGAGACAGGAGAAGGCGGATCATTCCATGGCAAAAAAAACGCGGATAGCGGTCCTGTACAACGAACCCGTCATCGGTACCGAAGCGGGGCGGAAGTACATCGGGGAAAACGGACAGTTGCAGGAAGGCCCTCTTCCGAGGCGTGCGCCGAAAAGTGCGCACGGCAAGCCCCTGGCGACGCAGGCGATGATCGATCTCTCGGAGATCGGCGTGGTGGAGGAGATGGAGGATATCAAGTCCGCGCTTAACTCGCTCGGATACCGGACGTCGATCTTCAACGTCGACAGTAATTTTTTCAGGCTCATCGACTACCTCCGCGGGGAACGTCCGGACCTCGTGTTCAACCTCGTGGAGAGCGTCGAGAACGAATCCGCGCAGGAAATGAACATCGCGGGGGTCTATGAGCTCATGAACGTCCCGTTCACGGGTGCCGGGCCGCTCGCCCTGGGGACGGCACTCAACAAGCCGCGCGTCAAGGAAATCCTGGCGTCGCACGGCATCAGGACCCCCCGGTTCATGGTGTTCCGCGTCAAGGACAGGATCGGTATGCAGGAGGGGGTCTCGTTCCCCCTGATCGTCAAGCCGGCGCACGAAGACGCCAGCGTGGGAATCGATGACAGTTCCGTGGTCTACAATCTCGCCGACCTGCGGAAACGCGTCCGCTTTATTCANNGCCATTCTGGGAAACAACCCCCCGGCGGCCCTGCCGATCTCGGAGATAGACTTCTCCGGTCTGACGGAGGGGATGCACAAGATTGTGAGCTACGAGGCAAAGTGGATCCACGGGACAGTGGCGTACGAAGGGACCAGGGGGGTCTGTCCCGCCGTTCTTCCCGCGCCGCTCGAAGCGCGCATCAAGGAGACGGCGTTGCGGGCGTATTCGCTCATCGGCTGCCGCGACTACGCGCGCGTGGACTTCCGGCTGACAAAGGACGGCATCCCGTACGTCCTCGAGGTCAATCCGAACCCCGACATATCCGATGACGCGGGCTTTGCACGGTCAGCACGTGCCCAGGGGTATACGTTCGCGGAGATCGTCGGGAAGATCGTCGAATCGGCGCTGGAGCGGAGCCGGTGATCCGGCCCCTCGGTCGCGCGGACCGCGGCCCGATCCGTGATCTCGTGGCGGCGACGGGGGTATTCACGGAAGAGGAAGTCACTATCGCGGTGGAGTTGATCGACGCGGCGCTCGACGTTCCGGGGCAAACCGACTACATCATCCGGGTGGCCGAGGAGGGGGGGAAGGTTGCCGGTTACTACTGTGTGGGCCCGACGCCGGCCACGGAAGGGACGTTCGACCTGTACTGGGTGGCAGTCGACCCGGCCCTGCACGGGAAAGGGATCGGGCGCGCGCTCGACGACGACGCCTGTGATCTGGTCCGGAGGATGTCCGGGCGCCTTATTATTGCGGAAACCTCGTCGCTCCCGAGGTACCGGCGGACGAGGGAATTTTATGTGCGGCGGGGATACAGCCAGCTTGCAACGATTTCGGATTATTACAGGCCGGGGGATGACCTGGTCGTTTACGGCAAATATCTGACATAACCTCAGGGGAGGGAAAAAGGTACGAATGGAACTCTGGCAGACTATGCTGCGGCAGAGCGTGGACAGCGGAAAAGACCTCGTCGAACGGTTCGGGTTCGACAAGGACCTCTCGGAACGGTTGAACAACCTCTTCCACATCCGGGTCAATCCATATTATCTGAGCCTGATACGTTTTCCCGGCGATCCGATCTGGCTCCAGTGCATTCCGGACGGGAAGGAGCTTGAAGAAGACGACTTCCCGGAAGATCCCCTCGCGGAAGACTCTCACAGTCCCGTGCCGAGCATCGTCCATCGCTATCCGGACCGCGTCCTCTTCCTGACGACGAGCCAGTGCTCGATGTACTGCCGGTTCTGCACAAGGAAGCGGAAGGTGGGGGATTCTTCGAAAATCAACATGAAGTATATCCAGGGAGGGATCGACTACATCGCGGCGCACCCCGAGGTGCGCGACGTGATCCTCTCCGGCGGCGATCCCCTGATGCTCACAGATTTCATGCTTGAGAGGATCATTGCNNGAGGCGAAGCGGGCATGCGAGATGCTCGCGGATGCCGGCATCCCCGTGGGGAACCAGGCGGTGCTGATGAAAGGGGTGAACGATTCGGCGGAGGTGATGCTCGAGTTGATGCGCAAGCTGCTGACCATGCGCGTCCGTCCGTACTATCTCTATCAGGCGGATATCACGAAGGGTGCGAACCATTTCCGCACGCCGGTAAGCGTCGGACTGGAGATCATGGACAAGCTCCGGGGGCACACTTCCGGTCTGGCGATCCCCGCATTTGTCATCGATGCCCCGGGGGGCGGGGGGAAAATTCCTCTCCTGCCGCAATACGTTCTCGGAAGGAACGGAAACCAGATCATTCTCCGGAACTATAAGTACGACATCTTCACATATCCCGACGTCGAGGACGAGACGAAATCTGCAGCACCCGGGGTCGAAAAACGGTTCTCGCGGAAGAAGACCCGCACGCCGAAGGTCTACCAGCCCGACAAGGTGCAAATATAGCCGGAGGTCCGTCCCTTCATCACGAGTCGCATGTGCCAATGGAAGAGCCCGCCGGGGATCCGGCGGGCTCTTCTCGCTCATTCCCCGGTACGATCATTCAGGGGGGGGCTCCCGGGGAAAGTGTCTCTCTTATTTGATCTTCCCTGCAAACAGTTGAAGCAACCTGTCGATTGGGAAAGGCTTCTGGAGTAGGAGATCACAGTCCTGCTTGCACTCGGCCTTGACCTCCGAGATGTCGTCAACTCCCGTCAGGAATATGAACGGTGTGTTCTTGTATTCCTGGTGCTCCCGGAGTTTCCGGTGAAATTCGAGGCCGTTCATCTCCGGCATCTTGACATCGGAGACGATGACGTCGATCTGCTGGCGATCGATGAGTGCGAGGGCCTCCTTACCGTTCTGCGCAATGGTGATCGAGTGGCCCAGGCTTTTCATCACTTCCTGGAGCATCTCGAGGTATTCAGGCTCGTCTTCGACCGCGAGAATCCTCATTATAACCTCCGTGCTGCGTGGTTGGTCCTGTCGTATCTGTATCTCAAGATACGTTACCCGGTCCGCCTTGTCAAGCCGCCGTCCAGCGGGGCGCGCGCGTTGCCTATCGGGGCGCTTTTGCGTAGATTTCGTCGATGCGCATCGCCGATGACACCATAGAAGAGGTGCGGAGGGCGTCGGACGTCGTCGACGTCCTGTCGCAGTACCTCCAGCTCAAAAAGCGGGGAAAAAACTACCTCGGCCTCTGTCCGTTCCACCAGGAGAAGACTCCCTCCTTCAACGTCAGCCCCGAAAAGCAGATGTATCACTGCTTCGGATGCGGTGTGGGGGGAAACGTCTTCACGTTCGTCATGGAGCACGACAAGGTCTCGTTTGTGGAAGCGGTGAGGACACTCGCTCAGAGGGCCGGCATTACGCTCCCTGCGGACGGTGCGGGCGGGCGCGGGGAGTCCACCGAACACGAGGGACTCTACGACGCGTGCAAGACGGCGGGGCTCTATTTTTACGAAACGCTCGTCAATTCGGTCGAAGGGAAGCTCGCGCTCGAGTATTTCCGCCACCGTGGATTCAGCGATGCGACGATCACGAAATTCGGTCTCGGGTATTCTAAGAATTCATGGGACGGCCTCGTAACCCTGGCGGCGGAGCGGAAACTTGACATCGCGCAGTTTGAAAGGGCCGGGCTGGTCCTCAGGAGGGAGGACGGGACCTGCTACGACCGTTTCCGCGGACGCGCGATGTTTCCGATATTCTCCCCTTCGGGGCGTCCTGTCGGTTTCGGCGCGCGCAAAATGCGCGAAGAGGATCCGCTCGGGAAGTACATCAACTCGCCGGAAACGCCCATCTACGTAAAGAGCCGGAGCCTGTACGGACTCTGTCAGTCAAAGGAAGCGATACGGGCGCATGAGTGTGCCATTCTTGTCGAAGGGTACGCCGACCTCATCTCGGTCTACCAGGCGGGGGTGGAGAATGTCGTTGCGTCGAGCGGGACCGCGCTCACCGAGGAGCAGATCCATCTCATCGCCCGGTACGCAAAGTCGGTCACGCTTGTGTACGACGCGGATTCCGCCGGCTCGAAGGCCACTATCAGGGGTGTCGACCTGATCATCGAAAACGGCCTGGACGTCAGTGTGGCGACGCTTCCGGAGGGGGAGGATCCCGACTCGTTTGTGAAGAAGAATGGAGGTGAGGCCTTCAACCGGCGCCTGGCCGCCGCGGTGTCGTTTCTCGATTTCAAGGCGTCGACGTTCCGCGATCAGGGGCTTCTTGCCACGCCGGAAGGAAAGACGCGGGCGGTCCGCTCAATTGTCGAGACCATTGCCAGGATGAAGGATGAAATCAAACGTAACTTCTACATCAAGAACGTCGCCGAAAAGTACGGTGTGTACGAATCCGTCCTTTTCCGGGAGCTCGAGACGATACTCGGACGTGAACGCTCACGGACGGCGTATCAGGGGCGTACGCCCGTCCCGCCTCCCCCTGTTACCGGCGGACTTCCTCTCTCGGCGCTCCGCGCCGGGCTGACCCCACCGGAACGGGACCTCCTGAAAGTGATGCTGGACGTGGGCCCGCCAATGATCACGTTTGTCACGACACACATCCCCCCGGCGGCATTCGCGGATCCTCTCGCCCGGCGGACCGCTGAGTTGATCGTGGAGTATGCCGGGGCCGGCGCCGCCTGGGACGTCCCCGCTCTCCTGGATACCGCGGAGGATCCCTCGTTGCGAAAGTTCATTGCCGATATCGTGTTCAACAAATACGAGGTCAGCAGGGGCTGGTCGGCCCTTGACGAACCTGATCCCTGGTTGATTGCGGAACGGTGCATCCTTCGCGTGAAAGCCGGCGTTCTCGAGGGGCTCATTGCGGAAAACCACGCACGGATGAAGGACGCGGAGCGGGAGGGAGGCGACCTCGGTCCCTATCGCGAGACCCATCTGCGGCTGCAGAACGAGAAAAAGGAGCTGCAAAAGACGCGGTTGGTCGACAGCCCCGCCCGAAAATGACGCTGCGACCTTTTTGCAATTGAGGCGCGACAGGGGTATATTGATGTAATGTTCATTGTTTCCCCGAGAGACCGCCCGTTGACAGAACCTTCCCGGATCCTCGTCGTCCGCACCGACCGTCTGGGCGACGTCGTCCTCACGCTCCCCGTCTTCACCCCTCTCCGGCGCTGCTTCCCCCGCGCCCGGCTCGCCATGCTTGCGGGACATTACGCCGGGGCGATCGTCGAAGGCTACCCCCGGGTGGATGAACTACTCTGGTACGATGGCGACGAAGGGCTTGTTCCCTTCCGCATGATGTTGGGACGTCTCCGGGCGGGGCGATTTGACGTGGCGATCATCGTTCACCCCACCCCACGGCTGGCACTGCTTGCTTTTCTTGCCCGCATCCCCGTGCGCATAGGGACCGGATACCGGTACTATTCGTTCCTGTTCAACCGCAGGGTCTACGCGCACCGGAAAACCGCCGAGAGGCATGAAGTCGAGTACAATCTGGATCTCCTGGCTCCGCTTGGATGCGCCGCCCTTCCGGTGAAACCCCTGGACGTGCCGCTCGACATCCCTCCGGGGATCCGTGAGCGAGCATCCGTGATACTGCGCGATGCGGGAGTGACCGGCAGGTTTGTGGTCATCCACCCGGGGAGCGGCGGGTCTGCACGGGAATGGCCCCTCGCGCACTTCGGGCTTCTGGCCCGCAAGTTCATCGAGCAGTTGAATCTCGCGGTTGTGGTGACGGGCACGGCCGGGGAATCCGCAAGAGTGGAAGAGGTCGCACGCGCATCTTCCGGGCGTGTGGTGAACCTCGCGGGGCGGCTGAGCGTCAGGGAACTGGCGGCACTCCTGCAGAAAGCCTCGCTCCTTGTGGCAAACTCCACGGGACCTCTGCATGTCGGCGTGGCGGTCGGCACTCCGGTCGTGGGGCTGTTCCCCCAGATACCGGTGATGGGACCCCGTCGCTGGGGGCCGTATACGGACAACGCGCGCGTTCTCGTCCCGGCGAAGCCTCCGGACTGTGATGACTGCGCCGGGAGTGCCGGGATCCCCTGCGCCTGCATGGCGAGCATCACTGTCGAAACCGCATATGCCGCGGCTGCGGAGCTGCTTGCCGCCTCCGTGCTCACCCAGGAGACATCGCACCTATGAAACGCAGCGGAATCGTCGTACTCCCGGTTCTCCTGTCCCTCGCCGCGGCATCCCACGCAGGATTGCCGCAGGAACAACCGCACGATGTGAACCGTCACACGGCCGACTCTCTTGAAGGCGCGAAGAACGCCCGATCAGGCGTGCAGCTCCGCACCATCGTCAACGACGCATTTGAAGTCGGCGAACGGCTCTCCTTTGATGTCAACTACGGGTTCATCACTGCGGGGGAAGCGGTGCTGGAAATCCCCGCCCTGGATACGATTGCGGGGAGGAACTGCTTCCGTGTCGAATTCCGGGTAAATTCGCTGCCGAGTTTTTCCTGGATCTACCGGGTGCAGGATCGCTATGTTACTTACATCGATGTCGCCACAATCGCCCCCTGGAAATTCGAGCAGCATGTGCGGGAAGGGAGTTACAGCCGCGACTTCATCGCCGAATTCGACCAGCGGAGGAACATCGCAAAGACTTCGGAACGCACGTACCCGGTGCCTCAGTACGTTCATGACATCCTCTCCGCTTTTTACTACGCCCGGACGATCAACTACGGTCCCCTCAAGGCGGGGGACCAGATCTTCCTCAGCAACTTCTACAAGGACACGACCTATGACCTCGTCATCAGGGTGCTGGGGCGGCAGCAGCTTGAGGTCGCCGCCGGCACGTTCAACACGGTCGTGATCGAGCCGCTCGTGAGAGAAGGGGGCCTCATCAAGAGCGAGGGACGGATCGTCGTGTGGTTGACGGACGACGAACGGAAGATCCCCATCCGCGTGAACACCAAGGTCGTGATCGGATCGATCGACACCGAGCTGAAGGGATACACCGGGGTCAAGGGGCCGGTCAGGTCCCGCACGAAATAGCCACAGGAATGCACGTATGCACAATCCGGGAAGGAGGTCGCCATGACCATGCACAGGCGGGCCGATCTGAAAAAGGTCAAAACGATCTCCATAACGAAGCGGAAGAGCAAGGTTTCGCCCGAGGATTTCGCAAAGCCTTTCGATGAAGTCGGAGATTCGTTCGACGGCTTTGCCGGGGGCCTCCCCGACATTCTTGCGGCGAGGGATCTCCGGGCAATAACGGAAGCCATCGTCCGGTCCAGGCGCCGGAAGAAGCCGGTCCTGCTGATGATGGGGGCGCACGTGATCAAGGTGGGCCTTGCGCCCGTGATCATCGATCTCATCCGGCGCGATGTCATCACGGCCGTTGCGATGAACAGCGCGGCGGCGATCCACGATGTCGAGACCGCGATGTGGGGCCACACCTCGGAGGATGTCGCGTTAAACATGAAGGACGGCCGGTTCGGCATGGCACGCGAGACAGGGGAGTTCATCAACACGACGCTTGCCCTGGCGGCCAGCGCGGGGGATGACGGATACGCTGAAGCCCTCGCAAAAGAGCTCATTGCCCGGAAGGCCCCGAATCTCGCCGTGAGCCTGCTCGCATCCTGCTTCACATCCGGCATCCCTGCGACCGTGCATGCCGCCATCGGGACGGATATCGTCCACCAGCAGCCCACGATGAACGGCGCGGCGACCGGCGAGATGACATTCCGCGATTTCCTCTCCCTCTGCGAGACCTGCAAGGCCCTGACCGGCGGAGGTGTGGTCCTGAACGTGGGGTCCGCCGTGATCATGCCCGAAGTGTTCCTCAAGGCGTTGACGGTGGCGCGGAACCTCGGCGCACCCGCGCGGGGGTTCACGACTGCGGTCTTCGACATGCATGCGCAGTACCGTCCGACAATGAACGTGAAGCTCCGCCCGACCCAGGACGGCGGAGAGGGATACTATATCATCGGCCATCACGAAATCATGTTCCCCCTCCTGGCCGCGATGGTCAAGTCACGCATGCGCTCACAGGCAGGTACCAGATGAACGAGCCGTCAGAAACTCCCTCCGGAGTCCCGGCTCCCCGCCCGCCGTCGCCGCTGGCTCCGGAGCCCAGGGTGTCGTTCCTCCGGCGGATGAACCCGGTCCTGTTTTGCCTGTTCGCCCTCGCGCTCATCTTCGTGCTGTATCAGGTCGTCGGCGGTGTGATCACCTTTGTCGTTGCGCGCGGAGAAATCACGCTGAGCAACGTGACGCTTGTCCGCTGGGCGACGTTTCTCGGCCAGCTCCTTTTCATCCTGGCGCCGACGGTCTGGCTGGCGCGGGAGCGGCACGGCGACCTCCCGGCCTTTTTCCGCCTGCGGGTCCCGGAGGTCCGGCATCTGGTGGCCACCATGGTTGCGGTGTTTGCGCTCCAGCAGATGCTGCAGGCGTACATGGTCGTGCAGGACATGATCCCGTTTCCCGAGGACCTCCAGCGGATGCTTGATTCGCTCAAGAAGCTCCTGGAAGAGACCGAACGGGTGCTGGTGCAGGCGAACAGCCCGGGGGAGTTCCTCTTCGTGCTCCTGGTCGTGGCGCTTGTGCCGGCGGTATCGGAAGAGCTCCTCTTCCGGGGGCTCGTCCAGAGAAATCTCGAGGCGGCGGCGGGATGGAAAGGCCCGGTGATCACGGGGATCATTTTCGGTCTGTATCATTTCAACCCGTTCACGCTTGTCCCGCTCGTCGCGCTCGGGGTCTACTTTGGGTTCATTGTGTACAGATCCGGCAATATCACCCTGTCGATGTCGGCTCACTTCTTTAACAACTTCATCGCCTGCTCCGCCACCTACCTGAGGCTCGACGACAATTTCGTTGCGCTGGCGCCGGACGCAGCCCCGACGCTCAAGCTGGCAGCGTCGAATTTCGCCATTTTCGCGGTGGTTTTTGTTGCCGCCACTTTGTATTTTATCAAAAGCACGGGCCACGAAGAATCCGGCGAACCATACTGACCGACAACACGTGAGCAATCTTGCCACCCGCGTCCTGGTTGCGGTCGTGGGCATACCTGTCATCCTCCTGGTCACAATGGCCGGAGGTTTTTATTTCTATGCCTTGGTCCTTCTGATCGCACTGCTGGCGATCCACGAGGTCTTCGCCCTGGCGCGGGCAAAGGGGATCTCCCCCCAGGTGGGGGCCGGGATGACGCTCGGCGGGCTGCTGGTGACGGTGTTTGCCTATTTCAAAGTCCGCCTTCTCGTCATCGGCGGGCTTCTTCTCCGGGGGATCCATGTGCCGTTTCCTTCGATGGCGCAATCGCTTCTGATTTTGTATTTGGTGGCTCTCCCCCTGATCATGACGATCGAGCTGTTCCGCGGAAAGCCGGGGGCGCTCATGAATATCGCGACAACACTCTTCGGCGCCAGCTACGCTGGCCTTTTTCTGGGNNCACGGGACCGCCGTCCCGGATGACGTTGCAGGACTGCTGTACCGATGGGGAGGGTACACCGTGATAACCCTGTTCGCCTCGATCTGGGTGTGCGATTCGGCCGCGTACTTCGTCGGGCGGTCCTTCGGACGCCACAGGCTGTTCGTGAGAGTGAGCCCCAACAAGACGTGGGAGGGGGCGGCCGCCGGTTTCCTTGCGGCGCTGGGGGTGTTCCAGCTTGCCAGGGTCCTCGTTCTCCCGTATATGAGTGTCGCCGACGCTCTCGTGTGCGGGATCATCGCAGGCGCCTGCGGACAGATCGGGGATCTGGCCGAGTCGCTTCTCAAGAGGGATGCAGGGGTGAAGGATTCTTCTTCTCTGATCCCCGGGCACGGCGGCGTGCTCGACCGGTTCGACAGCCTGCTGTTCGTGGCCCCCCTGGTATTCGTGTACCTGGATTTCATCGTGTTCTGAGCGGAGGGAAGAGAATGAGTGATGGGACGAAAAAAAAGGTCCACGTGATCACGATGGGCTGCGTCAAGAACACGGTGGATTCCGAAAAACTCATGGCGCAGCTCCGGCTGAGCAATTTCGAGATCGTCCCGTCGATCGAAGGGGCGGATGTGGCGGTGATCAACACCTGCGGCTTCATCGATGCGGCGAAGGAAGAGTCGATCGACATGATCATCGAGCAGGTGAAGCGGAAAGGGAGCGGGTCGCTCAGAAAAGTGTACGCCATGGGATGCCTGACAGAGCGGTACCGCCAGGAACTGACAGTGGAAATTCCGGAATTGGACGGCATTTTCGGGTCCAACCAGATCCCCGACGTCGTGCGATCCCTCGGGGCGGAGTACAGGTCAGAGCTCCTTGGTGAACGGATGCTGTCAACCCCCTCACACTTCGCCTATCTGAAGATCTCCGAAGGATGCGATAATCCCTGTTCGTTCTGTGCGATCCCCCTCATGCGTGGCAGGCACGTCAGCCGGCCGGTGGAGGAGATCATCAGCGAGGCGGAATCGCTCGCAGCGAAGGGAGTGAAGGAANNTACCCCGCGCAATTCCCGCCGGACCTCCTGGAGGTCATCGCCGGTCACCCCCGGGTTTGCAGGTACCTCGATTTGCCTGTGCAGCATGCAGCGGACAACGTGTTGAGATCGATGAGACGCGGGATCACGAGGAAGTCATTGCTCGATCTCATCTGCAGGATCCGGGACGCCGGTATCGCCCTGCGCACCACGCTCATCGTCGGCTACCCGGGGGAATCCGCGGAGGATTTTGGCCTTCTCGAATCGTTCGTCCGTGAGACCGGGTTTGCCCGCCTCGGTGTTTTTACCTATTCCATGGAGGAGGGGACGACGGCATATCCCCTCGGAGACCCCGTCCCCCCGGAGGAGAAGGAGCGCCGGAAGGGGGTCATCATGGAGATTCAGAAGGGTATCTCCGTCGAACGGAACGAGGCGCTTGTCGGCTCAAGGCTCCGTGTCCTGATCGACCGGGCCGAGGACGGACTATACGTCGGGCGGACGGAACAGGATGCGCCGGAGATCGACAACGAGGTCTTTGTGTCAGCTCCCGGACCGCTCACCCCGGGGACGTTCTCCGACGTGGAAATCCACGACGCCACTGAATACGATTTGTACGGGAGGGTGTAGCCATGGAGCGCCGCGCGTACGCCTGGCTTCTCGTCGTCCTGCTCCTCCGGTGTGTGCCCGCAGCAGCGCAGGTCGAATTGCCCGGACAGGTCCCGCCGGAATACTCCGCCACGCTTTTCCTCGACCCGATAGCATTCCTCGGACCGCAGCCAGGCGAGACCCGGCTCGATGTGTTCGTGCAGGTCGGGTACGACAACCTGAGTTTTGTGAAAACGGGGGACACCTATGCTGCATCGTACGAGGCAGCGATCGGGATCGACGATTCCACGGGAACACAGGTGCTCGAGAAACTGTGGACCGAGAATGTCGAAGGACTCACATTCGACCAGTCGGTTTCTTCGTCGGGCTATTCGCTCCAGCAGCGCTCATTCACGGTGGCCCCCGGGCGATACGCCGTGCGCGTGAGCGTGAGGGATATGGAATCGAAGACCGAGAAGAAGGCTTCCTACAGGTGCGTCGTACCGGATTTTTCGACGACTCTCGTTGCGATCAGCGATCTCATGATCGTCAACAGGATTACGGTCAGGGACGGCAAGAAATCGATCCTCCCGAATGTGACCCCCAACGTGGGGAATCTCTCTGACGCCTTTTATGTGTTCTTCGAAGTGTATGACCGGGCAGGCGCGGATTCACTCCGGTTCGAGGCCCGGGTACTTGACGCGAAGCAGGAGGTCGTCGTCCGGACCGATACGACGGAACTCGTGAAAACGGGGAGGAATGAAGTCTTCATGCGGATCGACAATTCGCAGATGCCGCTGGGTGACTACCTGCTCTCCATCCGGGCCGTCCCTGCCTCGGTCCCGCGGGACGAAAAGGGGGGGGAAAAGAGGTTTATCGCGTCGCGGGCACGGACGATCATTGTCCGCTGGAAGGGTCTCCCCAGGGCCATGAAGGACATGGATCTGGCAATTGAACAGCTCGAGTATATCGCCAAGGACAATGAGATGTCGGATCTGAAATCGGGGGAGACGCTCCCGGAGAAACAACAGAAGTTCCTCGCGTTCTGGAAGAAAAGGAGCCTTAACCCGAACGCACCGCGCAATGAGAAAATGGCGCTCTATTATGCCCGGGTTGACTATGCCAACAAGCACTTCACCCGTTACCGCGAGGGATGGCGGACGGATATGGGGCTGGTGTTCATACTCCTGGGTCCCCCGAGCACCGTGGAACGATTCCCGTTCCAGATAGATGAGAAACCCGAAGAAGTGTGGCAATACTACGATCTGAACTATCAGTTTGTTTTCAGGGACGAAAACGGGTTCGGGGACTACCGCCTCCTGACGCCCCTCTGGGAAGTGTACAACCGCCGCCGTGACTTCTGAGCGGGTTCTTGACGTTCGTCCGCGTATTCGGTATACTCCGACCATGCGTTTCATCGGTCGGCACCTCCTGATTCTCCTCCTCGCTGCCTCGTCGTCCCTTTCTTTCGCTGCCACGATACGGGCCCTTTCGGTCCGGGGGAACTCCGTGTTCACCGGGCGCGAGATCACCGGCTGGCTCTCATCCCGGGCCGGTGTGCAATTCTCGGAGGCGGCCCTCCGGAGCGATTCAGTCCTGGTTCTCGACTCCTACCGTGCGCGGGGATACCTGGGTGTCCGGGTCCGGTTCGGCCCCTCTTTTTTCTCCCCCGACAGTGCATTCGTTGACGTGACCCTTGTAGTAGAGGAGGGGAGACAGACTCTCATCGCCCGGCTCGGCGTGACGGGGGATGTACGGCTTTCCGAGGCGGAGATACTCGACCGTTTCGATCTCGGCCCCGGGGTTCCTCTGGACCAGAGTCTCCTGGAACGGGACATCGAAGCACTTCTCGTCAGATACGAAAAACTGGGCTATCCGTTTGCCCGCTGCTCGGTCGACAGCCTCCTGAGCCGTCCCGGGAGGCTCGAAGACTCCGTGGAGATTATGCTCAAGGTGGAGGAGGGGCTGAGGATGACGATCGAAGAGATCCGTGTGGAAGGGAATAAGGAGACGGACGCGTCGGTCATCACGCGCGAAACACGCCTTGACTGGGGTGAGCCATTCAATCCGGCCAAGATTGACGCCATCCGGGAACGATTGAACAGGCTGAATATATTTTCATCCGTCGCCGCTCCGGAACTGTACGTACGCGACGGGCACGGGGGACTGCTGCTCAAAGTCCGGGAGGGGAACACGAACACGTTCGACGGGATCCTGGGATACATACCCCCTGCTGTCCCGGGTTCCTCCGGATATCTGACAGGCCTGGCATCGGTCTCGATGCGCAACCTCTTCGGTACGGGGCGGAAGCTCAGCCTTCGCTGGCAGCGGGAGGACCGCCTCTCGCAGGAGATCGGAGTCCGCTACGTCGAGCCGTGGATTTTCAGCCGTCCGGTCAATGTCGGCGGGGGATTTCTCCAGAGGCAGCAGGACAGTACGTACGTGCGGCGCACGCTTGACCTCCGGACCGAATTGATGCTGTCGGAGGAGCTGTCCGTTTCACTGGTTTTCGGAGCCGAAAAGGTCATCCCTGCGACCGATTCGACGACGGTTGCGCAGGTGGTCGGAACCAACGAGACCACCGGCGGGATTGAGATACAGTATGACACGCGGGATGACTTCTACAGCCCGGAATCCGGGGCCCGGTACAGGACAGACTATCACTACGGGCGTAAATCCATAGGGTCTGTCCCCGCTGGCGCAGCACTTTCGGCAGTCACAGGGGGTACGGTGCAGCGGCTGGGCGTGGATCTGGAGTTCTTTCTCCCCGCCTTCCGGCGGCAGGTTGTGGCGTTCGGACTGCACGGCAGGGAAATCCGGACCGGACAGGTTCAGCAGGGGGAGATGTACCAGTTCGGCGGCGCGAACACGCTTCGCGGGTACCGGGAGAACCAGTTCATCGGCGCCGAGATTGCGTGGACGAATGCGGAATATCGTTTCATACTCGCACGACGGTCATTCCTGTTCGGGTTCCTGGACACCGGGTACTATAACCGTCCGGAGGACGATCTGCTCGGCACTCCTTCTGCACGCGCGTTCAAGTACGGCTACGGGATCGGGATCCGGCTCGACACAGCACTGGGAAACCTGGGCGTCAGCTTTGCACTCGGACAGGGGGATTCTTTTGGAACCGCGAAAATCCACATCGGGCTCATCAATGATTTCTANNGTCATTGCGAGCGGAGCGAAGCAATCTGGTTTACGAAGATTCTCTGCGCCGCCAGGGCCTCCAGGTTGCCGGGATCGACGAGGCGGGACGGGGTCCCCTTGCCGGCCCGGTCGTGGCCGCCGCGGTGGTATTCCAGGCCGGGACATTCATCGCCGGTGTCGACGATTCGAAAAAACTCACTCCCCGGGCGAGGGCCGGTTTATTCGATCAGATCATGAGCCGCGCTCTTGCGGTCGGTGTCGGGTCGGCCGACAACGCGGTGATCGACGACATCAACATTCTGAACGCGACGTTTCTCGCGATGGACCGTGCCGTCAGTGCACTCGGCATCCGGCCGGGGCACCTGATTATCGACGGGAACCTGTTCAGGCCCGGCACCGCCACCTCCCGAATCCCGTTCACCACGGTCGTAGGAGGCGACGGGGAGTGCTTCTCGATCGCTGCAGCCTCGATCATAGCGAAGGTGACCAGGGACAGGTTGATGGAGGAATTCGACGGGGAGTACCCGGGATACGGGTTTGCGAAACACAAAGGGTACGGGACCGCAGATCACCGCGAGGCGATCCTCAGGCTGGGTCGGTGCCCGATCCACCGTCGCTCATTCCGCGCCGCCGCTGCGTCGGACGCGGTTATTGTCATCGACAGGGAATGACGCCGCAACCCCCGGACCCGACCGCCCGGAACTGTAAACCCGGGCTCACCCTCCGGCGTAATCTCCGCCGTGAAGGAGCGAGAGGGGAGGAGATTGCCGCCCGATTTCTCATCGAACAGGGATACCGGATCGTCGAGCGGAATTTCCGTTTCAGGAGAAAAGGAGAAATCGATATAGTCGCCCGGGAGGGGGAATACCTGGTCTTCTGCGAGGTAAAGATGCGGACAAACGATGAATATGGGCTCCCGGAATATGCGGTCACTCCCCGGAAGCAGGAGACGATCCGCAGGGTCGCGGCTGCCTATCTCGCGATGCGGGGCATCAGCGGCCAGTCCTGCAGGTTCGACGTTGTGACGATCCGGTTCGAGGGGATGACGCCGGCGATGACACTCTTGAGAAACGCTTTCTGAACTGACAACGATCAAGGAGTCCCTGAATGCACGCACTTCCGCTAATCATCGGTTCCCTCTGCGTGATGGCGATCGCCTACCGGTACTACAGCGCATTTATTGCCGCCAGAGTCGTTGCGCTGGATGACACGCGGGAGACTCCTGCCCACACTCTGAAGGACGGCCACAACTATCTCCCGACGAACAAATGGGTCGTGTTCGGGCATCATTTTGCCGCAATCTCAGGGGCGGGCCCCCTGATCGGACCCGTCCTGGCTGCTCAGTTCGGCTACCTCCCCGGGCTTCTCTGGCTGGTGGTGGGCGTGGTCCTGGCCGGGGCCGTCCATGACTTCACCGTGCTCGTCGCCTCCATCCGCCGGCAGGGGAGATCGCTCGCCGAGATTGCACGGAACGAGATCAGTCCCCTTGCGGGTCTCATCGGGTCGGTCGCCATCATGATCATCGTCGTCATTGCGCTGGCGGGACTCGGCCTCGCCGTCGTCAATGCGCTGCGCGAGAGCCCGTGGGGCACATTCACAATCGCCATGACGATCCCGATAGCGCTGTTTGTGGGAGTCTGGATGTACCGGATACGGCCGGGGAGGATCGCCGAGGCAAGCGTGATCGGCGTCATCGGCGTTATCGCCTGCGTGATATTCGGCGGGATGATCCCGGGATCGTTCCTTGCTCCCTACTTCACGCTCTCCCGCGAAGGGATCACGATCGCGATGGGGGTATACGGGTTTCTGGCCTCCGTGCTCCCGGTCTGGCTTCTCCTCGCTCCGCGCGATTATCTCAGCTCATATATGAAGATCGGCACGATTGGCGCTCTGATTGTCGGTGTCATGGTTGTCAATCCTGTGCTGAAGATGCCTGCCGTGACCGCTTTCACTTCCGGCGGCGGCCCGATCATCCAGGGGAAGCTGTTCCCGTTCCTTTTCGTGACGATCGCCTGCGGGGCGATATCGGGGTTTCACGCGCTTGTCGCCTCCGGGACGACTCCGAAAATGATCAACAGGGAGTCCGATGCGCGCATGATCGGGTACGGAGCGATGCTGATGGAGGGGGTCGTGGGGATCATCGCGCTCATCGCCGCCTGCTCGCTGGAGATGGGGGACTATTTCGCCATCAACCTTTCCCCGGAAAAATTCGCCGCTGTGGCGCCGCTTCACGGACTCTCGGTCGTCAATCTTGCGGAGCTCTCCAGAGAGGTGGGCGAAAACGTTGTCGGCAGGACCGGGGGCGCCGTATCGCTTGCAGTCGGATTTGCACAGATATTCACGGCCATGCCCGGGATGAAGGCCCTGATGTCGGTCTGGTACCATTTTGCCATCATGTTCGAGGCGCTTTTCATACTGACGACGATCGACGCGGGGACGCGAGTGGCGCGGTTCCTGCTGCAGGAGTTCGGGGGAAGGATCTGGAAGCCGTTCGAACGGACGGACTGGATCCCCGGGACGATCCTGTCGACGTCTCTTGTCGTCTTCGCATGGGGGTATTTTATCTGGACCGGGAACATCAGCTCGATCTGGCCGATGTTCGGAACGGCCAATCAGCTTCTCGCGGCCGTGGCCCTCGCGGTCGCGACAAGCGCGATAATCAACGCGGGGAAGGAACGGTATGCCTGGGTCACTCTCCTCCCGATGCTGTTCGTCGCCGCGACGACGCTGAGCGCCTGCTGGCTGAATATCACCGACAATTTCTGGCCCATGACGGCGAATCCTCAGACCGCGGTGCAGGGATATATTAATTCTGTCCTCACCGCGGTGATCATGGCCTGTGCTGTCATCATTCTCATCGAGGCGGCACGCCGCTGGTACAGGGTTCTCGTAAAGGGGGAATACCTGGTGCGGGGTGAAGTCGTTTCGTCGTCAGACGGGAAATTCATCCCGCCGACCTACGGGTGCTGCTGAAGGCGGTCTTCGGGCCGGGAACGGTCGCCCGCCCGATTGCCTTCCACCGGCATTCTTTGTATATTTTACTCTGACCTTAAGAGAGAACCGTTCTACTTGCCGAAACGCACCGACCTACACTCCATTCTGATTATTGGATCCGGACCGATCGTGATCGGTCAGGCCTGCGAATTCGACTACTCCGGCACACAGGCCTGCAAAGTCCTGCGCGAAGAGGGTTTTCGTACCATCCTCATCAACAGCAATCCTGCGACGATCATGACCGATCCGGACCTCGCGGACCGGACGTACATCGAACCGATTACACCGTATTTCGTCGAGAAGATCATCGAGCGTGAGCGCCCGGACGCCCTGCTCCCGACGATGGGGGGACAGACTGCGCTCAACACGGCCGTGGCCCTTGCGGAAAACGGAGTTCTTGAGAAGTACGGCGTCGAGCTGATCGGAGCGAAGCTGGACGCGATCCGGAAGGCCGAGGACCGGGAGCTCTTCAAGGCGACGATGGACCAGGCGGGGTTGAAGACGCCGCGCGGCGGGTTCGTCCGGACCGTGGATGAGGGGGTCTCGCTCGCAGCGTCGATCGGTTTTCCGGTCATCATACGCCCCTCGTTCACCATGGGGGGGTCCGGCGGAGGGATCGCACGGACGCCGGACGAGTTCGAGGAGGCGCTCTCGCACGGGCTCGAGGCAAGCCCCATCCATGAGGTCCTGCTCGAAGAGTCCGTCATCGGCTGGAAGGAATACGAGCTGGAGGTCATGCGGGATGTCAGGGACAATGTCGTCATCGTCTGCTCCATCGAGAACTTCGACCCGATGGGGATCCACACGGGCGACTCGGTGACGGTCGCTCCGGCCCAGACCCTGACGGACAAGGAATATCAGTCGATGCGCGACGATGCGATCAGGATCATCCGCGCTATCGGCGTGGAAACCGGAGGGTCGAATATTCAGTTCGCGGTCGACCCGCGGACGGGCCGTTGCCTGGTGATCGAGATGAATCCCCGCGTCTCGCGGTCCTCGGCGCTCGCGTCGAAGGCGACCGGGTTTCCGATCGCGAAGATCGCGGCGAAGCTGGCGGTCGGCTACACCCTGGACGAGATACCCAACGACATCACGAAGCTGACCCCNNATGAAATCCGTCGGTGAGGCGATGGCGTTCGGCCGGACGTTCAAGGAGGCGCTCCAGAAAGCGCTCCGTTCCCTCGAGCAGGGGAGGGCGGGTCTGGGGGCCGACGGGAAGGACGAGTTTGATCCCTCCGCGCTGACGGCGGCGGAAAAGGCCGGATGGCGCGAGGAGATCCGCACAAGACTCGGCAGGCCCCATCCCGACGGCGTCTTCAATCTCCGTTACGGGCTCCAGCTGGGATTCACAATCGAGGAGCTGCATGCGATCACCTTTGTGGATCCCTGGTTTCTGAACAACATCAGCCAGATTATCGATTGCGAATCCGAGATACGGAAGGCGGGATCACTTGACGGCGCGCTCATGTTGAAGGCGAAACAGTTCGGGTTCTCCGACTGCCAGATCGCGACGATGACGGGAAGCGACGAGATGACCGTCCGGGCGGCGCGGAAGAAGATGGGGGTTCTCCCGGTCTTCAAGACCGTCGATACCTGTGCCGCCGAATTTGCCGCCGACACCCCCTATCATTATTCGACCTACGAGCGGGAAAACGAGGCAAAGAAGTCGGACAAGAAACAGGTGGTCATCCTGGGGGGCGGGCCGAACCGGATCGGGCAGGGAATCGAATTCGATTACTGCTGCGTGCACGGAGTCATGGGGCTGGAAGATGAGGGGTTCGGGACCATCATGATCAACTGCAACCCGGAGACAGTCTCGACAGACTACGATACGACCGACAAACTTTACTTTGAGCCTCTGACGCTCGAGGATGTCCTCAATATCTGCGAGCAGGAGCAGCCGGTCGGCGTGATCGTCAGTTTTGGCGGTCAGACCCCGTTGAAAATCGCCAAAGCGCTTGAAGCGAACGGGGTGAAGATCCTGGGGACCTCGACGGAGGGGATCGACCTTGCGGAGGACCGGAAGAGGTTCGGCGCGCTTCTGGAAGAGCTGGAGATCCCGTGTCCGCCGTACGGGACAGCGCACGATTTGCCGGGTGCGCTGGAGGTGGCAATGCGGGTTGGGTATCCGGTGCTTGTGCGGCCGTCCTACGTCCTCGGCGGGCGTGCGATGGAGATCTGTTACGAGGATGACGGATTGCGGGAATACATGGTGAAGGCCGTCAATGTCTCCCCGGACTACCCGGTGCTGATCGACCGTTTCCTCGAAGACGCGTTTGAGTTCGACGTCGACGCCGTCTGCGACGGGAAGACGGTGTTTATCGGCGGGGTGATGCAGCACATCGAGGAAGCGGGAGTCCATTCGGGGGACAGTTGCTGCGTNNCATGTCGTCGGTTTGCTCAATGTACAATACGCCATGCGTGACGGGGTGATCTACGTGCTGGAGGTGAACCCGCGGGCGTCCCGCACGGTTCCTTTCGTGAGCAAGGCCACGGGGATCCCGCTGGCGAAAATCGCCGCTAAGCTCATGGTCGGCCGGTCGATCGCCGAGCTCGACATCAAGGGGTACGGGTGGGCGAAACACGTCGCGATCAAGGAATCGGTCTTCCCGTTCCCGAAATTCCCCACGGCCCGTCATTTTCTCGGCCCGGAAATGCGCTCGACCGGGGAGGTGATGGGGATCTCCGACACGTTCGGCATTGCATTTGCGAAGGCTTCGATGGCGGCAGGGACCACGCTCCCGCAGAAAGGGACGGTGTTCGTCAGCCTCAACAATTTCGACAAGAACGAACGCGCAGTCAACGTCGTCCGGGTGTACGTCCGTCTCGGGTTCAACGTCATCGCCACGGAAGGGACATCGGCGTTCCTGCGTACACACGGGATCGCCAACCGCCCCGTCCTCAAAGCAAGCGAAGGAACGCTCAACATCATCGATGTCATCAAGAACGGCTGGGTGCAGCTCATCATCAACACCCCGCTCGGACCGGTGTCGCGCCAGGATGAGCATGCGATAGGCCGCGCGGCCTACGAGTACAAGATTCCCTTTATCACGACACTCTCTGCGGCGGCCTCCGCGGCAAAGAGCATTGAACAGCTCCGCACGCGGCCGCTCGAAGTCATGAGCATCCAGGAGCACCATGAGCATGCGGCGCAGGGGGGGAGCACGCATGCGACGGAGACGCTGGAAGATTGTACCCGTCTCGTTGAATACATCAAAGCTTTCCAGATGTAGTGCGTTCGGAAATCGGCTGTATGTTACAGAGACGGAGGGGGTTCTATGGCTGGTGGAAAGCTCGGAATACTGAAAGAACTCTGGCAGTTCATGAAGGAACGGAAGAAATGGTGGCTCGGTCCGATCATCGTGATGCTCCTCCTGCTCGCCCTCGTTCTGGTATTCACGCAGGGCTCGGCGCTCGCTCCGTTCATTTACACCCTCTTCTGACTCCGGCGGATGTCAGAGGTACCCGTTGTGAGTGTACCACTCGTAGGCCGCCAGGATCGTCGTGTCAAACGGCGTGGCTTTGAATCCGAGTTCCCTCTCCGCCTTGGCGGCGGTGAACCAGTTATAGCGCCCGGCAATGGCGGCAAGGTCCCGTGTCAGGGGAGGCTCCAGCCCGAGGACCCCTGAGACCGACTCCACGAGTCCCCCCAGTCTTGAAAGAAGGGGGAGGGGGAACCGGGCGAAGGGGGGACGCCCGCCGATCAGCGCCGCCGTCCTACGGAATACTTCTTCGTGTGTCAGGTTCTCGCCGGCAAGTATGTATCGCTCACCGGCCCGTCCCCGTCCTGCCGCCGCAATCATTCCTTCCGCAACATCCCCGGCATACACGATGTTCATTCCCCCCTCGACGTAAAAAGGGATGCGCCCTTTCTTGATATCGCGTATGAGCTGCCCCGCGTGAAAACGCGTGTCCCGTTCTCCGATGATAACGGAGGGGTTGACAATCACGGCGTGGAGTCCGCTACCGACCCCGTCCAGGATTTCGTCCTCCGCAAGTATTTTCGAAATCTTGTAGCCGCCGGCGTGTGACCTGTCCGCCGGTAGTGTCTCGTCCGCCGGTTCGCGGGGGGGCGGGGTGCCGATTGCCGTAACCGAGCTCGTGTGGACGAGCGTGCGCACCCCCGCGTCGATGCAGGCCCTGACAACCGCGCGTGTCCCGAGGACGTTGACGCGGTGTTGTTCCTCTCTGACTTTTCGTGCAAATGTCACCACGGCTGCAGTGTGAAACACGGCATCGCATCCGTCCATGGCCTTCCGGAGAACGCCGGCGTCGCATATGTCTCCAAAGTGCACCACCATGGGGATCCCCTCCAGGAACCGAGTGTCGGACCCCGGCCGGACGAGGATCCTCACGCGCACCCCGAGGTCGTTGAGACGGATGGCCACTGCGGAGCCGACGCACCCCGAGGCCCCTGTGACGAGGACGGTGTGCATCTATTTTCCGGGCAGCACCCGCTTCAGGAACGTCAGGAGTTTTTCGTTGAAGTAGGCGGGGTTGTCGAGGTTGCTCAAATGAGCGGCGCCCGGGACGATATGGAGTTCCGCGCCGGGAATTTTTGACTTCATGGATTCTGAAGAAGGAGGGGGCGTTACGGTATCCCGTTCACCGACGAGTACAAGCGTCGGCACGGAGATCCTCCCGAGCGAGGCTGTCGTGTCCGTCCGCGCCGCGAGTGCAATAAGAGTTCCCGCAATACTCAAGGGGGGAGTGCGCGCAATGACCTGCCGGATCGATTCGACGGCGGAGGGGTTGGTCGAAATCGTCTCCTGCGCAAACATCATCTTGACGTACTCGGCAGCGAAAGCGGCGGAGCCGTTTTTCTTCACGGCCCGTACGGATGCCGCACGCTTGACGCGACCCTCGTCGGTGTCCGGCTCGCTTCTCGTGTCGCAGAGAACGGCCGCAACAAACCTCACCGGTTCGCGCTCGAAGGCGCGCAGCGTGATATACCCCCCCATGGAGAGCCCGACAATCGCGGCTTTGGGTATCTTCAGATGGTCGAGAAGCGCGAACAGATCGTCGACGTGGGACTCGATCGTGTATTGACCATCCCCGACGTCACTCATCCCGTGACCGCGGACGTCATATGCAACTGCCCTGAAGCCTGCCGCTGCAACGGCGTCGATCTGGCCGCGCCACATCTCCAGGCTAAAGGGGAAACCGTGGACAAAGAGAACCGGAGGTGCTGTGGACTCTCCGGAGAGAGCGTAGTGGAGGTTGATACCATTCAGAAATGCGCGCATGGCTCAGGACGGGAATGTGATGAAATACGCCGCGGCGGTCGCCGCTATGGCGGTCTTCGCCAGCCAGCCGAGTATCCGGCCTGCGAGGAATTGCCTCTGAGATTCATCGACGTACCGGCTCGTAAAAAGGGCCGGTACCGAGACCATCAGCCACATCAGAGCGCCGACAAGGAATGCGTCCTGGGGTTCGTGACCCACAGTGGTGTACACATAGGTAAGGAGTCCGCAGATTGCGAAATTAATGAGGATGCTGACCACTGTCCTTCCAAGCGGTCCCAGTCCACCGGAGTCCACTGTGCCGGACCGCTTCCGCTGCCAGTTCTGGATTGCAAAGAGGAGGTGATCAAACAGAACACAGGGGATTGTGGCCGCAGCGGCAGATAACAGAATCTCGTCGGGATCCACGATTCTTTTGCTTTTAGTTTTCACAGCTACTATATTCAAAAAACGCTTGATTAGCAAGGCAATCTTGTCCTCCTCCTGATCCTGGAAAATTCCCGGATGGGCCCTGACCTAACATGGAGTTGAAACATGCAATCTCTTCTTTCATACGTTGAGTCCAATAAAGATCGGTATCTTTCCGAGCTCAAAGGCTTGCTTGCGATTCCCAGCGTGAGCACCAATCCGGAGAACAGCGAAGACATCCGGCGGTGCGCGGGGTGGATGGCCGATCATATGAAGACGATAGGGCTTCAAAACGTCGAGATTTTCCCCACTCCGGGGCATCCGATTGTCTACGGCGACTGGCTCAAGGCTCCGGGAAAGCCGACAGTTCTCCTCTATGGCCACTATGATGTCCAGCCCCCGGAACCCCTCGACCTCTGGACATCTCCGCCGTTTGAGGCAACGATCAGAGACGGAAATCTCTTCGCGCGCGGTGCCTCAGACGACAAGGGACAGGTCTTCATACACCTCAAGAGCCTTGAGGCGTATCTCCGCAACGGGGGCGACCTGCCCATCAACATCAAACTCCTCATAGAAGGGGAGGAGGAGATCGGCAGTGACAACCTCGAAGCGTTCGTACGCGAGAAAAAAGAGCTCCTCAAATCGGACCTGGTTCTGATATCCGATTCTTCAATGTTTGCAAAGGGAGTTCCGTCGATCTGCTATGGCCTGCGCGGGCTTGCGTACATGCAGATTGACCTCGTCGGACCCAACAAGGACCTCCATTCCGGTTCCTTTGGAGGGACAGTCCACAATCCGATCCAGGCCCTCTCGGAGATCATCGCTCAGCTTCATGACAGGAACGGGAAAGTGACCATTCCGGGGTTCTACACGGGAGTCCTCCCCCTGACGAAAAAAGAACGTAATGCATACAAGAAGCTTCCCTGGAGCGACAGAAAATACGCGAAGGAACTGGGAGTGGAGAAGCTCTACGGGGAGAAAGGGTTCACCACGCTCGAGCGGGTCTGGGCCAGACCGACACTTGAGTGCAACGGGATATGGGGGGGGTTCACCGGCGAAGGAGCGAAGACCGTGCTCCCCTCAAAGGCGTCTGCAAAGATATCGATGCGGCTGGTTCCCAATCAATCCTCCGCGAAGGCCGCAAAACTCTTCGAAAAGCACGTACGCAAGATCGCGCCGAAGAGCGTCAAGGTGACAATCCGCAACCTCCATGGCGGCGAGCCCGCGATCACCCCGATCGACGGCCCCGGAGTACAGGCCGCGGTCTCAGCGCTCGAAAAGGGGTTTGGCAAAAAACCTCTCTACCAGCGCGAAGGTGGATCGATCCCCATCGTCGTCCAGTTCAAGGAACTTCTTGGCATCGATACTGTCCTGCTCGGATTCGGGCTTCCGGACGAGAACGCTCATGCGCCGGACGAGTTCATCAACCTCGACAACTTCTTCGGCGGCATACGCACGTCGTTGCACTTTTTCAATGAACTCCCGCATTTCATCAAGGCGCACGGCAAGAAACGTTGATTCCTCCGGACCTGCTCTCACCCCGACAGGGGTAGATCCGGAGTAATCGGGGAGATTGTCGTCGTTTGACAAAGAAGCCCGTCGCATGGTGATTCCCTCTCCTTGTAGCAAAGTATATCTAAGAGTCAGTCGTTCGTTGCTCGTCGTCAGCGCTACCGCCCTTCTCGTCTTTTGGCCGTTGGCTGCAGTGGTACTGTTCCGGGGAAACGCATTGGGTTTCGCTATTGCTCTCTTCGTTTCGGGGCTCTCCCAAGGTCTATTTCTCGCCGGCTACGCTTTTGCTCGAGCTGACCGCAAACAGTGGTGGCGGTGGCTCATCCTGGCCACCGGTGGATTGGGAATTCTCATGTTCTCATTGGTTGATGCCGTCAACCTCGACCTCGATGGTTTCTTCGAGCTCCTGATCCTGGGAACATTAGGCCCGGCTATTGGTCACACGATGGTGACCACCGTCGTGGGGCCGCTCATCTTCGGCCGAATTCTCTGTGGATGGGGGTGTTGGCGTGCAATGGTGCTCGAGCGTCTTCCCGTCGGCAAGGGCTCGGGCCGGCGCAAGGGTGTTTGGGTTTGGACACCGCTTGTCGGTGTGGCCGTAAGTTTTGCGGCCGCAGTTCTGTTCGCGCTGGTGTTAGACTTCCAGCCCGGCGGAACCCCCGGATACATGCGCGGCAACAGCATTTGGCCCGTTGCTGCCGGCGTTGCCGTTTACTACGCGGCAGCTATTGCGTTGGCACTGGCTCTGCACGACCAGCGCGCGTTCTGCAAATACCTTTGTCCCACCGGATTCATTCTGCGTTGGACGAGCCGCCCGGCGCTTCTCCATGTTTCCTTCCAGGCGGACGCGTGCACCGGATGCGAGGCGTGCACGAAAGTCTGTCCGATGAACATTCCCGTGGCTGCGCGTGTGAGAATGGGCATACGCATTGGCAAAGGCGATTGCATCCTCTGTCAGCGTTGCGTTGTAAGCTGTCCGACCGGAGCACTGAAAACGAGTCTTAGAAAGCAATTGTCAGCGAACGGTGAAAGGGCGAAAGCCGGCGGCCTTCTGGATAAACAAGTCATCAGGTGAAGTGACCCTCTTGCTGCCTGCTAAGAGTCGTTGAATCAGTGAACCGAATTATGTATATTCCGTCCTACCTTTTGGAGAGGAATGGGGCCATGAACGCCTCCGCGTGGTATCAGTTTTGATATCAGTTTCGGCCCCTCCCTCGATAAAACCCTTGCTGGCGTAGCTCAGTTGGTTAGAGCACCAGATTGTGGATCTGGGGGTCACTGGTTCGAATCCAGTCGCCAGTACTATTCGATTGTTTCTCCATTTTCAATCCTCGATTTTCAATCCTCCATCTTCAATTAGCCCTGGCTGTAGGCTGAGTTTCCCTTTTTTAACAGCAGTCCCCATCAGTAATTCAATTCAATCTGCCATTTGACATTGGCTGGGCGGGAAGGCATATTTCCGACATAGACATGTTCAGTGGCCTCGTCAGCCATCGAACCGGCGCTCTGGACCCTTGTTTGTACTCCTGCTTCAGAGCCCACTCCGACGGCCCCCCCTGGCTGCGAAGTACGCTGATTTGTTCTTGACACAAGCGGTCAATGACTCGATGTAGGAGTCAGCGAGCCGACCAGTGTTCCTGTTATACTGTCCTACCCGATGACACACCGAGACATGGCACAAGGCAGAATCCCCTCTTAGGGTTACGGTGTGACATGAACGTGTGTCACCTTCTCAGTATGGTTATCATTGCCGCGTCTTCTCCGCGGCGGCATGTGCACATGGTTCTGGTTTCGATGAATCTATCTGACAATACAATCTGCATCTCAGCTGTTGACCGACATGCGGAAGAAGTTGTCATCCATCGCCACAAAATAGCTCAGGAAGGAGAATGATATGATTGGCGCACTTATTGCCAGAAGAGCCATAGCTGGTTCCTTCGAGGCTCTGAACCGACATGACTTAGCGAGATTCATGTCGGCTTGGCGGGAGGACGGGACGTTTGTCTACCCTGGTGAAATCCCTGCAAGCGGCACTTTCAAGGGAATAAGTGCTGTGGAAGGCTGGTTTCGAAATTTCCTTGACCAATTCCCAGGAATCAAGTTTGATGTCCAAGATATCTGTGTCCGGAACATCTTTGCCGTTGGAGGAACCAATGTAGTTGCTGTGCACTGGAAACTTCAACTTACGAACCGAAGTGGAAGGGCAGGTCAGAACAGTGGCGTGACGGTCATCAGTATCAACGGCGGCAAGGTGGTCATGGTAAGGGACTTTATTTTTGACTTGGGTGAGAATTTCAAGCTTAATTGGGGTGCAGCTTAGCCTGAATACTCCGCGGCAGTCCATGCTGAGTTAGAACTACCCCAACCCCTTCAACCCGAGCACGACAATCAAATATGAATTGCCGAGAGCGCCACAGGTGACCCTGACCGTGTTCGACATTCTGGGATGTGAAGTGTCCGTGTTGGTGAATGAACGGAGGAATGCGGGAGTCTACGAGGTCAAGTTCGACGGTTCGAATCCTGCGAGCGGGGTGTACTTCTACCGGCTACAGGC
>PMND01000117.1 GCA_003161955.1 Ignavibacteriota bacterium
GATTCGGACCACCTGATCGACCTTCTGTTGAACGGGATGCAACGACAATCATCACACTGAGGACACGCAATGGCAACAACCGGAGAAGCAGTGAGACCGCCTCGCACCACACCGCCGTCCGGCGCGGTTCCCGGAGAATCAAACAGGGACGAGAGCATCGACGAGGTGCCGATGTTCAGGAAACGCCGCGTCATCATCCCGCTCGCACTGCTCCTTCTTGCCGCGATGGGGGGGGGATGGTACTGGTACGTCAACTTCCGCGGCTACATAACGAGCGATGACGCCTATATCGATGCCGACCGGGTCTCCATAAGCTCAAAGATGCTCGGCCGCATCGCAAAGCTCACCGTCGGCGAAGGGGATACGGTCACGGCGGGGCAGGTCCTCGTTATTCTGGATGACAGCGACCTGAAAGCCCAGCTTGCGCAGGCGGCCGCCGCGTTTCGGCTCGCGCAGGAAAGCGTCAAGCTCACCAGGGTGAACCTCGCCCGGGCGCAGGACGATTATCGCCGTGCGGATCAGCAGTACCGGACAGCGGTGATCACCAGAGAGCAGTACGATCATGCGAAAAGCGCACTCGATGCGGCAGGCGCCGAGGTGGGGATAGGCGTTTCGCGCGTCGCGGCCGCGCAGGCCCAGGTGGGGGTCGTCCAGGCACAGCTCGACAACACCACGATCATCTCCCCTGTCGCAGGGAAAGTCGCAAAACGCTGGACCCTCCAGGGTGATGTCGTCCAGCCCGGACAGCCTGTCTTCTCCGTCTACGACATGAGCCGGATATGGGTGACCGCCAATCTCGAGGAGACGAATATGGATGTGGTCCGGCTCGGCGAAGAAGTGGGAATCTCCGTGGACGGGCACCCGGACCGGGAATGGGGGGGGCGCGTTTTCCAGCTCGGCAGCTCCACCTCTGCACAGTTCTCGCTGATCCCGCCGAACAACGCTTCGGGAAACTTCACGAAAGTGACACAACGGGTTCCCATCAAGATCTCGATCGAAGAGCGGACGCCGGGGAAAACCGACCCCGCGGTGCTCCTCCCCGGGATGTCGGTTGAAATCCGGATCAGGACGCAATAAGACATGCCATCGAAAGACAACCGGTTCCGCAGGCGGGCTCTCCAGCAGTTCTCTTCCCTCCACCACGAGCATCCGTCATACCAGTGGTGGGTGCTTGCCAATGTCATGATAGGCACTTTCATGGCGGTGCTCGACGCCACGATCGTCAATGTCGCCCTCCCGAAAATCATGGCCGCATTCGGGGTGGGGGTGGACAAAGTCGAATGGGTCCTCACCGCCTACCTGCTTGTTTTTGCCGTCATGCTCCCAAGTTCCGGCTGGGTCGCCGATCATTTCGGCTACAAACGCACATATATAAGCGCCCTTCTCCTGTTCACATTCGGGTCGTTCCTGTGCGGGATCGCCTGGGACGAAAACGCCCTCATCATATTTCGCATCGTCCAGGGGGCCGGGGCGGGGTTCATGATGCCCGTCGGCATGGCGATCGTCACCCGGGAATTTCCGCCAAACCGGCGCGGTATCGCCCTCGGGTTCTGGTCGATCGCCGCCGCGGCGTCGGTCTCCCTCGGGCCGCTCGTGGGGGGATACCTCATCGACCATTTCTCATGGCACATGATATTCGACGTCAACGTGCCGGTGGGACTCATGGGGATCTTCGCGACATATGTGATCCAGCGCGAGTACAAGACCGAGCATGTCCGTTCGTTCGACTTCGGCGGTTTCATCTCCATGACCGTGTTTCTCACCTCGCTCCTCCTGGCCCTAAGCAACGGAAACTCCGCCTGGAATACCGGGGGGTGGTCATCACCGTTCATCGTCGGGTGCTTCATAATCGCCGGGATCGGCTTCACATCGTTCTTCATCATCGAATCAATCGTCGAGCACCCCATCATCGACCTTTCGCTGCTAAAGAATTTCAACTTCGGGATCACGAACATCGTCCTGTTCATATTCGGACTCGGGATGTTCGGGAGCACGTTCCTGCTCCCCCTGTATCTCCAGAACTCGCTCGGTTACACGGCGTTCCAGGCGGGTCTTGTCTTCTTGCCGACGGGCATACTCCAGGGTTTGATCTCCCCGGTCGCAGGGATCATTTCCGACAGGGGAAACCCGAAAATCCCGGCGGCAATCGGCATCGTACTTCTGGCGGTCAGCCTGTACCTTAATTATTTTCTCTCGGTCTACTCGGAACACGCGCAGATAATGATCCCGCTCTATATCCGCGGCGTGGCAATGGGGCTCGTGTTCACGCCGTTGAGCACGCTGGCGCTCTCCGAAATCCCGCGCCACAAGATGGCGCAGGCGTCCGGGCTCTTCAACGTGATCCGTCAGGTCGGCGGCAGTTTCGGCGTGGCGCTTTTAGGCGCCATGCTCACCCGCAGGATGATCTTCCACCTGGCGGCGTTCGGGCAGACCGTCGACCAGTATTCCGCGCCGTTCAAAGCCGCCGTCGCGAACACCCAGAATTTCGCTCAGCACGTCACCGGGGGGAACGTCGCGCTCTCCGCATCCCGGGCCAGAGCGCTTGTCTTCGGCAACATTTCGGACCAGGCGTTTGTCGCGGCAATCGCAGATGATTTCCTCATCGCTGCCGCAATCACGGGCCTCTGCCTGATCCCGGTCCTATTCCTTCGCGTCCATAAG
>PMND01000036.1:0-1256 GCA_003161955.1 Ignavibacteriota bacterium
GGGCGGTCAATATTTCCGGGATGAGTTTCCCATGCGATCGAATATCTCATTCTTCAAAAAGATGAATCTTGACTTTCTGCGGTTTCTGACGTACACTATGCGCCACTGTAACTTCACTGCTCTTTGGCGTACTGATTGTCGAGGAACCTTCCTTCCGCGTCTCCGTTCGGGAGGATGCATTCTTAATCGAGGCGTTGCATGGCACAAATCCCGGGACACCCGACAAATCAATCCGCGCCCCTTCTCCGAAGAGTCCTTCAGGCTGTCCCCGCAGCCCATCGCACCCGGCAATTCTCTTGCGTCACACCGGATACGGCCCCATCCCGCCGGCAAACGAAGAACATATATCGTCACAACGTAGCCCAACTTCCCCCCATCTCATCGGAGTGCCTGAGGAGCACCATCCCGGCTGCGCCCTTCAACATCACTAATTCTTCACACAACATGGAGTATTGAATGAAACAGTTTATCATTGCAGCGCTGTTGTCCCTTGTAACCTCCATCGGAATCTATGCTCAGTGCAGTGACGCAGACAGGAAGAAGCTGGAGGAATTTGACAAGGCGTGGGGTGATGCCGCCGTACGCGGAGACCGGGCCGCGCTGGCAAACATCTACGCCGACGATTTCGTGAACGTGTCCGCTACAGGCACGCAGACAAAAGCGCAGGTGATCGATGCCCAGGTCAAGCAAGCGGAGGCGGACCGTGCCAACCCGCAGTCAGCAGTCAAAGTCGGCCACGACCACTACGTCATTACCTGCACGCCCCTGACAGCGACGATCACCCACCGGAACGTCATCACGAGCACAAAAGACGGGAAGCAGATTACAGAATACTCCCGGAGCATCCACTTCCTGGAAAAGCGCGGCGGACACTGGCAGGCGGTGAGCAGCACTGGTCACGGTCTCACCGACGCGGGAGTCCTGACCTACATGGAGCAGGAATGGAATGACGCCGATATCAAGCACGATGCGGCGTGGTTCGAGTACAACTACGCTGAGGACCTCACCGATATCAGCAGTCGCACGGGCGCCATCAGTACGAAGTCGGAGGATATCCAGGACTTGAAAGCCCCCAAGGCAGTAATGGAATGGGCTGAGCTTTCCGGCATTCATGTTCGGGTTGAGGGGAACGCCGGCGTGGTTACGGGAATCAATCACGTGAAGGGTCACGACGATAAGGGAACCGCCTTCGACCGTACCGTCAGCTTCACCGATACATTTGTCAAGCGTGACGGCCGCTGGCAGGTCTGGGCGAC
>PMND01000036.1:1414-5715 GCA_003161955.1 Ignavibacteriota bacterium
AACGGAAAGTCGCTGCCGCAATACTACCACTCAGTCTCCTTTATCTTCGTCCAGATCGTTGTGGTTATCTCCCCCCAAACTGTAGAAGTTGTTCTCTTCGTCCTCTTTTCCGATACTCTCTTCCCCATCATCCAATTCCGAGCCCGGAACATCTAAATCGCTCCCCGATACATCCTCTTCAAAACCCTTCTCATTATTCTTTCCGGCTTTGACGTTTTCATTTGGTTCTTTTGTTTTGGAAATATCCTCAGGATTTATGCTCCCCTCTTCCTTGTACTGACTGAAAATGTCTTCCCTGGCAGGATACAAAGGGTATCCCGGCTGAGCTATTTTTCCCTGTTTGTCCGCTCGCTTCGCAGACGGGTTCGTTCCACTGCTTTTTGTCTTCATGTCTCCAATACCCTTCGATATGGCGCTGATTGAAAAATTCGTAGGGTCGAAAAGCCTCCCCTGAACCTTAAACAAGAATACCCATGATTGCGGCAAGGCGTAATCGTCCAAAAGGACGAAAGAAGAACTAATCCCTTATGGGGGGGAGAATGCGCGGCCTGGCCGACCTGCAACTATCGCCAGGCATCCTACGGGTTGCCTTTCAGTCTGAACTCCGCTAATTTCATGCCATGGCATGGATCCGGAAAGGACCGAAGCAGAAATGACAATCTTCAGGAGGTTGGGGATACCGTTGATTTTGTTGCTTTTTGTGCCTGTGAGCTATGCACAAGATTCCGCGTTACCCTTTTCCTGCACGGTGACAGAGCGAACCGAGCGCCTGCCGGAATACGTGTCTCCCCCCGGCCCAAACCTGTATAACAATTCTCCCGGTTTGAAAGTTGGATGGGGGATTGACTCGCCAACCGGCTTCGTCGTAATCGATCGCGAGGTCTGGGTACTCTTCAACAGCGGCAACCAGTACGGGACCACCGTAAGGGTTGCCCGCTACAGGGGAGCTGATTTTGAACATACGGAACGCCAACCCGACGGGGTCATTGTCGTCGAAGCGGGGGTCTCAACCCACTTTTGCGGAGGGCTCTGGTACGATTCGGCCGCGGGTAAGCTGTACGCCCCCATTCACTGCGAGTATGAACGCGAAATCTCCCCCCCCGCAGGTTGGACCAGGAAGAAGACACGGCTGGCCACCAGTACGGACAAAGGACTGACCTGGCATCTCGAGGGAGATATTCTGACGGACTGTCTGCCCGACAAGGGTGATTGGCTGAGGTTCTCGGGATCCTATTTTGAAGCCGGTCCGGCCGATTTTGATTTCTATGCCGACGACCGCGGAGGGTATTTCTACATCTTCTCGTGCAATTCCTACGCGCCAAAGAACGGGAGGATGAACAACTTTCTCTGGTTCAATGAGGTGGCGCGATGCGCCATCACCGACCGGATGGCACCGGGAAAATGGCGAAAGTTCTGCCGGGGCACGTGGACCGAACCGGGGCTTGGCGGAAGGTCGTCGAAAGTCTCCATGGGCTCGTATGGAATCTACGGCCGCGTCATTTACAGCCGCTTCTTCAAGAAGTACCTTCGTATTGGAGTGAGCCTTGGCGTCATCGACAAGCGGTTTACGAGCATGGGGCTCGGAGACGGTTCGATCTTTGTGTCGTCGTGCGATGATCTCTCCAGACAGGAATGGACCTCCGCGGGGAAGGTCATTGACAACCCGGACAATGACAGGTTCGGCATCACGCTCACTGATGGCTCATCAAGAGATCCTTTTCAGTGTGACCGGTCCCTCCACGTCTACAATTACTGGCTTTACAATATCCCCTCCCGTGCGCTCGACGTCACTTTCGGCCCGGGAACAACTCCCGCCGCAGGATTCCCCCGGTACGGGTCGTATGCGTATGAACCGCTTCCGGAATCCGGCGATCCCATTGTAAGCCGGCAGACACGAATGGTCGGGTGCAACAGTCCGGAGAACATCTACGGCGGAACCGGATGGACCAGAAGGAACGATCCGGCATATTTTCAGGGGCGCGCTGTGGAATGCGGCGAGCCTGGCGCGAACGTTCAGTTTTCCTTCAACGGCTCCGGGATTTACTGGAGAGCGATTGCCGACACGGACGGCGGCAAGGCCGACGTCTTCATCGACGACAAGCTCGTCGAGACAGTCGATTGCTACTACAGGGACGCTCTTCCATTTCAATTCGCATCCATCAGGACCGGACTTGACCCCGGGGTGAATCATACCGTCAGGGTCGTCGTCCGATCAGACAGGAACCCCAGATCAACCGGGACCAATATTCGACATATGGCTTTTGAATACACGGCAGAGAGCTATCGGGCATCGGCTGGTTTTTCCTCTGTGACGGGGAGGAACAACTGGCATTACAGGCGATGGGACGGTAAGCACTACGATACATTGCGGTTCGTCGCTTTTACCAGAACGGCCGTATACGATGCGCAGACCGGCCGGTCAGACGAGCACCGGTCGTTCGCCAATTACTGGGGGGATGACGATAGCTGCAGGGTGGGCGAAAACTATCAAATCCCGGGGGCACATCGGGCCCTCAGAACGTGGATCTCACCGCACAGAGGCAGGATACGTATCGAAGGAAACGTCCACACCGATACCGGAATCGGGGAAGGTGTCTCGGCGAGGATAATGCACAAGGATCGTGTGGCATGGTCATCCCCGGTGGCCTCACCCGGTGTGACCGGGACGCACGACATCACGATCGAAGTGGAGAAATCGGATGCGATTGATTTCGTCGTTGAAGGGCCGAAGGGAAAGAAGGTGATGTGGGATCCGGTGATCACCTATGTGGACAGATAGCTCGTCTACCGGGGTGCCGGGAATCGATTCTCCAATTGCCCGGCGAGTCCTTATTGCAGCGAGCCCTTTTTTGCTTCTGAAGAGTTTGTTTGATGGTTGACGTGCATCCGATAGAACAATTCCACGGAGAATTTGAAATCGCCGGGGCGATGCCGGGAGTTGCTATCCGGTGTTTCTCATGCCTGCCGATATCCCGTTGACCGTGGAACGGAGAAGAGAGAGAATCTTCCGGCGCTCCGCCGGCGAGATCCGGGGGTTTCTGTACCGCCGTATGAATCGCACCTGGATGAAACTGATCGGATCCAGATAGGCGTTACGCAGAAGGAGTGACTGGCGGAGCGACAGATCGCTTTCGAGCAGGGAGCGGTTCTGTTTGATCTTGAGAACGGCGCGGACGGTCCGATCATACTCCGCCTTGATTTCATTGAATATCCGGGCGGATCCCCTGCGGTCCCTTGCACACGAGAGGTAGAGCTCTCCGATTGCCATGTCCGCTTTCTGCAGGACCATCTCCACATTGTCCACAAGAGAGCGGAAGAATTTCCATGTGAGATACATCGACTGAAGATCTTTCCACCGGACATCACCTGCGCTGAGGCTCTCCTCGACGGCGGAACCAAATCCGAACCACCCCGTAACCGCCTGGCGGTTCTGTGTCCACGCGAACACCCACGGAATGGCCCGCAAGGATTCGAACGTCGGCTTCCGTGTTCTGGATGACGGGCGTGACCCTATCTCGATTTGCTCGATGATGTCGATCGGCGTCACGTCGCGAAAATAAGTCCAGAATGTTCCTCCATAGATGAGAGACCGGTATGATTTCATCGAGCGGAGGGCGATGCTTCTGAACAGGGCGAGGTGGCGGTCACGCTCCGAATCAGCCCCTGGTCTGGCCGGTCCCGTGCACGATGAACTTGCTTGTTGTCAACTCCGCCAGACCCATGGGGCCGCGGGCATGGAGCTTTTGCGTGCTGATGCCGATCTCAGCGCCGAGACCGAATTCGTATCCGTCTGTGAACCTCGTCGAAGCATTCACGTATACGGCGGCCGAATCCACCGAGCGAAGGAAGCGCTCGCCGTTCGCCTTGCTTCCGGTGACGATCGCATCTGAATGGTGTGAACCGTAGCGGTTGATGTGATCGATCGCCTCACTCAGGGTCCTGACGGTCTTGATCGCGATGATCAGATCGAGGTACTCTTTTTGCCAATCGGCCTCCGCGGCGGGCGCTGCGTCGGGGATGAACTCGAGAGCCCCCTCATCGCAGCGCAATTCCACCCCCGCGCTTCGCAACCTCTTCGCGATCAGAGGGAGAAATTTGGGGGCGAGCCTCTCGTGTACGAGGAGCTTCTCGGCCGCGTTGCACACGGAGGGACGCTGGACTTTCGCGTTGAAGACGATCTCCTCTGCCTGACGAATGTCGGCTGAGCTGTCCACAAAGACATGGCAGTTCCCCTCGCCATGTGCGATGACCGGCACTGCGGAGGTTTCGCGGATGAAATCGATCAACTGCCGGCTGCCGCG
>PMND01000036.1:5813-12395 GCA_003161955.1 Ignavibacteriota bacterium
CGTCTCACTTTCTCCAGGATGCGTCCTACGGGATCGGGGAGTCCGATGACGTCCCGCACCCCCTTTGTGACCTGCCGGATTCCCGGCTCGTTCAACGTCAGCCGATCGAGAAGAACCGGCGAGAGACCGCCGCGCCGGGCGCTCTCGAGGTCCTCTCTGTTCGCCGCAATGATTGCGGGAGTCCCGGCTCGCAGACGGGAGATTATCGCCCGGAGCAGACGGTTCTTTCTCGCCGTGGGGCAATCGTACAGAATCCTGCTCGCGGCTTTGACGGACCGTGCCTGCGATTCTACTCGTTCTTCAATTGTCGTCATTCGTGCAGGAGAACCAGATTGTCCTTGTGAATTACTTCTCCGTGCGTCCGGCGTCCGATTATTGTTTCAACGTCGCCGGTTCTTCTCCCCCCGATCCTGGCGAGTTCCCCGGAAGAAAAGCCGCTCACGCCTCTGGCTATCTCATTCCCTGTGACATCCAGCACTGAAATCGTATCCTTCGCTTTGAACACCCCGATTACTTCGAGAACACCCGACGGGAGCAGGCTCTTCCGGTGCCTCGTCAGCGCCGTCTTCGCCCCTTCATCAATCCTGACTGAGCCTTTTGGATGCGACACAAAACCGATCCATTTCTTCCTGACATTGAGGCGGTGTGCGGCAGGGAGGAAGAGCGTCCCCCTGAACTCGCCCGAAACAACCTCCTGCAGCACACGGGGATTGCCGCCGTTTGCGATGATCATCGCGATCCCTGCCGACGTACATCGTTTCGCCGCCTGGATCTTCGTCACCATCCCCCCGGTCCCGAGCTCCCCTCCGCTTTTCTTCGCCTGTCTCTCAATCCGGGGCGTGATCGTCTCTACGACGGGAATGAGCTCCGCGCCCCTGTTCCGGGAAGGATCATCCGAATAGAAACCGTCGATGTCGCTCAATATGATGAGAAGGTCGGCCCCTATCATATTCGCCACCAGGGCGGAGAGATTGTCGTTGTCCCCGAGCTTTATCTCTTCAACAGCAACCGTGTCGTTTTCGTTTATGATCGGGACGACATTGTCATCTAGGAGGACGGAGAGCGTGTTCCTGGCATTCAGATACCTCCCCCTGTTCACGAAGTCATCTTTCGTCAGGAGGATCTGTCCTACAATGCGGGAGTGACCGCGGAATGCAGATTGGTACGCCTCCATGAGTATAGGCTGACCGATCGCCGCCGTGGCCTGTTTTTCCCGCATTGATTTCGGGCGCTCTTTGAGCCTGCGCGCTGCAACCCCTGCTCCTATTGCGCCCGAGCTGACAAGAGCGACCTGGTAGCCCAGCGACTGGAGATGAGAGACTCCACCGGCTATGGAGTTGATCCGATCAGGATTCAAGCCGGTGAGTTTGTCCGTCAGCAGGTTTGTACCGACTTTGACGACAATCCTGGTCTTATCGCGCAATATGTTCTCAAGCCGCCGCATCCTGAATCCAGTATAACATAATATCGGCTTTAATGTCGATTTGCCNNGACGCCGAGAATCCGGCCGATCAGTGCAGTCACTGCCATCGCCAGGGCGCCTCCGAGTGTGACGCGCAGCGATGCACGCGTCATCGGCGCGCCGCCGAGATAACCGCCGAACGCCCCAAGAGCCGCAAGGCTCACAAGAGAGAGCGCCGCGATCAAAGGGATACGCAGGGGCGCCGGCGAGAAGAGAAGACCCGCAATCGGTATCACCGCAAAGAGCGCAAAACTTGCGGCGGATATCCACGCCGCCTGCATCGGGCGCGAGAGGGATGCCTGGTCGATGCCGAGCTCATCGCGCATGTGTGCACCGAGCCGGTCACGCGCGCTGAGTTGCTCCGCGACTTTCATCGCGAGATCCTTCTCGAGTCCCCGCTTCACGTAGATCGTCGCAAGCTCCTGCAGCTCGGCCTGGGGCTCCCCCGCGAGCTCCCGCTTTTCACGCTCGACGTCCGCCTTTTCTGCATCGCGCTGCGAGCTGACCGACACATACTCCCCCACGGCCATCGACATGGCTCCCGCGACAAGGCCCGCGACGCCTGCAATGAGGATGGCCTCTCTCGACGCGGAGGATGCNNGCCTCCTGCTGGTGTTCCCGCATACGAATTACAACGCCACGAGCACCCACCCGGCTTCTGCTTTTGTGTCGTAGGTGGAAATCGATTCCATGCGGACGTGTTTCATCTGCATGACTATGTGCTCCAGGTATTCGGTTATCTTCGGCGGAGGGCTTTCGCCGCCGAAATCCTCCGAAACCGGGCCGGACAGGGCTTCGCCGGTGGTGACGTCGAATTGAGCACAGTGCATTGCGCAGGTCACGAACTTCCCGTCGAGCGTACCCATATCGAGCGGGGCATTCATATGGCCGCAGCGTCGCTGGATGGCAAAGTACTTCCCGCTCCAGTTGCAGACAACGATTTCGCGTCCTTCGAGTTCGACGGCTCTCATTCCCCCGGGGGCAACCTCATCGGCGCGTATCGCCTGGACAAACTTCTTATTCAAGACCCACCTCGTGCGGCGACAATTGAGGCAGGCTGTCCGGATCGGTGACATCCTGATGGACGAAAAGTCCGCACCAGCATCGTTTGATCAGGTCGAAATGCTCCCGGTGGAAGGGGATGCACGGGCAGACGATCTTCATGTCCCGTGCTCGGTCATGCCGCAGNNTCCGCATCGGGCGTGAATTTGAATCCCATCGGGGTGACGACCTTTTCGAAGAAATACCGGAGCGCTTTCTTTCTTGATTCAGTATTCATTCATCCCACCCTATATTCCCAGCGCCCGTGAATAGCGTTCAGGCTGGTAGCCCGAGATTGTTTCGTCGCCGATCGTGACGAACGGAAAGCCGGTGGCGCCTGCCGCGTCAAGCTCCGCGGAAATCTTCGCCTGTGTCCCTTCGTCGGCGAGGTCGTAATCGATGTAGCTGAACGGGACGTTGTGGTCGGTGAAGAACTTCTTCGTCTTCCGGCACCAGGGACAGGTCGAGAGAGCATACATGTTGACTTTTTTCATATCGATCTCCTTCTACCCGAGGTTGACGTAGAGTTTGCCTTCTTCGGACTTTGTGGGATACGCCTTCAGGCCAAGTTCGGGCGCGTCGATAAACTTGCCGGTCCGAACATCGAACCGCCAGTCGTGGCATGGACAGGTGATCGTGTAACCCTCCAGCCTTCCCATGAATACCGGACACGCCATGTGCACACACGCACCTGAAACGGCATAGACTGCACCGCTGACCCGCGCCAGGACGATATTCACCCCCAGGGGATAGACTGGCGCCATTTGGCCTTCCTGCAGCGACGCATCATCCAGCACGTACATCCAGGCATTTACGCTCATCGTCAAGGGCTTTCGATTAAGGATGGCGGAAACGGACAGATGCCTGATTCTGTGAGTTTCGACAATGCAGAGGAGAAGTCACCACCAAACGTCATGTTCTTTTCCGTCGACAGGAGTCGTCGCAGGCGCTATCGGCGCCATCGGGAGTAGCGCCATCCTCCGCCGCCGAACAAGACTACCAGCAGGAGCACGATCAGTAAGGTCGACATGTGATTTTCCTTTCATCCTTTGAGCATCAAGAGAACCCCCTTCACATCCTGGATCCAATGTACCGAAACAGGTCCGCAGGACTATCATCCGTAGGATTGAAAAGGGGATTAGTCCCGGCAACGCGACCTCAGGTCTTCAGGAATGCCAGCAGGTCGGCGTTGAGCTGGTCTTTGTGGGTTTCCGCGAGGCCGTGTGGTGCACCCTTGTAGATCTTCAGGGTCGCGTTCCTGACCAGCTTTGATGAGCGGAGACCCGCCGCACCGATCGGCACAATCTGGTCGTCGTCGCCGTGAACGACCAGTGTCGGCACGTCAAACTTCTTGAGGTCTTCGGTGANNGCGAGATCCTTGTAGAACTGCGAGCGGTCGGCGATGCACCCGTGGCGTATCTCATCGAACTTCTCAATCGGCAAGCCGCCGGGATTGGCCGCCGTTTTCAGCATCAGCGGGGGGACGGCCGAGATTAACGCGGCCCTGGCCACGCGTTTCGTGCCGTGACGGCCGATGTAGCGGGCAACCTCGCCGCCGCCGGCGGAGAAGCCAATGAGGAAGGCCCCCTTCAGGTCGAGCTTTTCGATGAGCTCGGAGAGGTCGTCGGCATACGTGTCCATCTCATTACCATCCCATGGCTGGCTGGAGCGGCCATGGCCGCGACGGTCATGNNGTTTTGCCGTCGAAGTGTTCGTTGTCTGCTTCCGCCTCGGCGCGGGTATGGTGGACGACGCCGTCCCGATGATTCGGGGGGGAATAGACCGTGTAGAGTTTCATTGGAACTGTGCCGGTATTGATGATGTTGTGATTCGTCCCGGCCGGGACGAGCACAGCGAAGCCCGCCCGGATCGCGGTCCGAACGCCGTCGAGCATCGCATCACCGGAACCCTCCTCCACCCGAAAGAACTGGTCGAGCTTGTGGACTTCCGCCCCGATCTCTTCCTTCGGCTTTAGCGCCATCAGTACGAGCTGACTGTTCTTTGCCGTGTACAGCACCCGGCGAAACTCGACATTCCTGGTGGCGAGACTTTCGATATCCTGCACATATCCTTTCATAGGGATTCCTCTTTCATTTTGCCAGACGTGGGCGTGCCATGCCTTTCAGGACAGGCGTACGCCCTTCTAACCGACCAATGAAGTATATCCGACAGAACCGCGGAATGAATCAGCAGGAAGGATGAAAGAGTAGTTAATCCCGGGTCAGCGTCCCGCGTCACCTTCCAGACCGGGAGGAAGGGTGATTGTGCGTCCGGTCGCGGCAGACTGGCTTGCCGCTTCCAGGATCTCGCTGACGATCAGATTGTTTTCGAGAGATGAGAGTCCCGATGGACGAATCCGGCTCCGGACGACTGCGATCAGGTAAGAAAGCGGGTCATCCCCGGGAGAATCCAGTGGCGCCGAGGTTATCTCCTTTTCAGGCTCGTCGCCGACCCGCAGGCGCACCAGATCCTTCCCGATCGTGCATGCAGATGCGGATGCTCCATATACTTCAATATCCTTCCGCCCGGCGGGCCAGTTCCATGAGGCCTGTATGATCCCCTGGGCATGCGGGTATGTGAGAATTATCGTCGCTTCATCATCCACGCGCGGATAGACGTCCGGCTTGAGGTGCTGCGTTATTGCGGTGACGGTGATCGGGCGTTTATTGTCCATCAAATATGTGAACAGGTTTGCGCCGTAGCATCCGAAATCCATCAACGCTCCCCCTCCGTTCAGCACAGCATCGGTGAGCCAGGAGAGAAACTCGGGCCCAACGCCGATTTCCTTCGGCCCCCGATGCCCGTCATGGGCGACCAGTTTCCGGATTTCTCCGATCCCGTGCTGATGTACCCTGACGTACAGGTCCCGCGTGTTCCGGTACCATGTTGTCTCATAGTTCACGAGGACCGAGATATGTCCCTCCTGCGCCGATTTCGCGATAGCCCGGGCATCCTCGAGGCTGACGGCGAGCGGCTTCTCCATCATCACATGGACTCCATGCCTGCCGCAGATCTCCACCACGGAACGGTGATCAAACGTGTTGGAGAAGACGACCACCGCCTCGGGCCGTTGCTTTTGAAGCATCATCTCAACTGATCCATATGTCTCAATTGTTTCGAGATGAAATCGCCTTCTGTACTCTCCCGCCACCGCGGTATCGCTCTCTGCGATGCCGACAATTTTCATGTCATTCCGACGCCCGGCGGCATCCAGAAAACCAGCCACGTGACCATGGACCATGCCAACAACGCCGACACGCAAAGGGGGAGTCTCTGCGACAGCAAATGGATGCGCCAGTACCAGGAAGCATCCTCCAATACACCACGCGACAGCGGAAAGGAACATGTTCAATCCTGTTGACATATTCATGATGTACCGGGCTCCTTTTGCTTCTTGTACCTAATATAAAGAATTTCGCCGAACCCGACACTGTGGGCTATTGTGCCCCAACCATTTTCTCCTTTATTGAGTCTAACATTCAACTGAGGAAGGACAACGGTGATCATGCGCAGAACCACTGTACTGCACGCAATTTTGTGTGCCGTTGCATTCCATTCCACGGTTTTCGCTCAAAGCCCGCTCGATTCACTTCTGCAGACATTGCCGAACACCTGCACCTCATTGATGCAGCAGCGCGGATGGCCAAGTCTCTCCATAGCAATTGTCCTTGATCAAAAGACAGTCTTTTCACGGGCATTCGGTTATGCCGACGTCGACAAGAAAATCCCGGCCACGACAAAGACGATCTATCGGGTTGGTTCGATAACCAAGCTGTTTGCTGCAACCATGCTCATGCAGCTCGCTGAACGGGGAAACGTACAGTTGAACGATCCACTGATCAAGTATCTACCTGCATACACACCGAGATACCCGGCGAACGCCGGTCCGACCACATTGCGTCAGCTCGCAACACATACTTCAGGATTGCATGTAGATGCAGCGCAGGGCTTCTGGCATTACCTCTCGAATTTCGAGTGGGTTGTGTCGAAAGGGAAGGAACAGATCGTCTGGGGCGTGACGAAAGGCGACCTGGTCTCAACACTGGATAAGGTTGAGATCGAGTACACGCCGAATACCT
>PMND01000036.1:12509-22188 GCA_003161955.1 Ignavibacteriota bacterium
TCGACATGTCCTTAGCGGTGATGGTCTGAGGCTTATGCGCACTCCGCAAACGTTACGCAGCCTACAATCCAACGATACGTATGGCATAGGTTGGGCGATGTACGATGGCGACGGTCGCCATGTTATTGGCCATGCCGGAGGACACTGGGGATTTTTTGCAAAAGTGGAGATCTTGCCTGATCTGAAACTTGGTGTTGTTATCATGACGAACTGCAATTACCCCCAGGGTGATCTCGGTCCGGACAAGGCCCTGACAAAGATAATTTATGAGAAGTTTGTTCCAATCCTGGAGAGGAAGAATACTGAAACGGCGGTCGATCCCCGAGCCGTGGACCTTCACGCGTACGCCGGTCAGTATGCACTTCCCGGGGAGTACGCTCATGCGGAGGTCAATGTCAGAAATGATACGGTATACTTCTCTTTGACGGAGAAGCCTCAATTTCATGAAATCATCCAGGCGGCGGATGTACATCAGTTCTATTTCGCGGCCGATCCGGGAAAGCATCCCATGCTTCGATTTGATACGGATGAATCCGGCAAAGTTGTCAGCCTTGAATTCCTGGACTTCCATTTCAAGAAGAAGTGAGAACCGGGGACTCTGCAGGCATCTTCCCTTGCGATCACTCCGGTAATCCGGACCCGACTGCCGAAAAGTGCAGCCGGATCACTCACTGCAATCAGGCGACCAAAGGACGAGCCATATGTCGAGAGACGGCTCTCATGCGGATCATTTCAGCCGCCGGTCCATCCACTGCAGCGTCTTCTCCCACATCTCCGGGAGGTAGATGTGTCCGATCCCCGGGTAGATCACGCTGACGAAGTCAGTTTCTTTTCCGTACAGGGCATAGACCGGCCGGACGATGGTCTCGATGCTCCGGATNNTCCGTGTCAAAATGGTTTAACAAGCCCGGGACGTAGTAGTATATGCCGTGGTATTTGAGACCTCCATGTTCTATCAGATTCCGGTAACGGGTGAGGCAGGCAACAGCGACGCCGGTTCTGGGCCGTTCGTCCAGAGCCATGATCCACCAGGTGCGCGTGGCGCCCATGCTGATACCCGTTACGCCTATGCGTTGCGGATCCACTTCGGGCCTGGAGACGAGATAGTCCAGAGCCATCAGGTCGTCGCGGACGATCATTCCCCAGAGTGTGCGCCCGAGCCAGAGGTTGAACTTGCTGGCCGTTAGCTCGCCCGCCTGACCCGTCTCGTCCGGGCCGCCAGGCCCTTTGCCGTTTCGCTCTCCAAAACCGTAGCTATCGATGGCCAGGACCACGTAGCCGCGCCTGGCGAGGGTCGGCCCGGGGGGCGCCGGTACTGCGTTGGTGCGGAACAGCTCCTCTTTCCCGACCTCGTACTCCCCGCCATGCCAGTGGCAGTAGAGGATACCCGGAAGCTTTTTACTGTGGATCAAAGGCACCAGGAGATAACCCGGCACAATTGCGCCGGCCCCGTTGTCAAACTCAAACTTCTCCAGTGTGTAACCGTCCCGCTCTTCACGGGAGAGCGTCCGGACGTTTGGCATTCTGGGCCGCGGGGGCAACAAACCCAGAAGCTGCGATAGCTCACGGCGCATGCCGGCACGGCGTTGCTCCCAGATTTCACGCTTCACCGGGGGGACGAATTCCGGGATCGCCGGAGCCATTGACAGCCAGGATTCGGCCCGGGCCCGGACGGAGTCCGCTACGGTGAGCATTGCGGCGCTTTCCCCCGCGGCTGACGGCTGATCCGGCGATGTTTGCATAGGGTGGTCCGATGTCGGTTGGGCAAGAGCCAATTGCAGGGCCGCAAACGAGGCGGCCACGAGGATTTCACATTGGTGTCTCATCTGATGAGAGACCTCCCCGGTTATCAGCCGCTGTTCACGCGGTAATCGGGTAATCCGAAATCACCGCAGTGAGCTCCACTGAGTTATTCTCCACCAATCTGTTTCGCATAATCAAGCAGACGATCGTAGACTTTCTTGACAATGTACGTTTCAAGCCTGGCCATTGTGTTGGGGGCCAACCCCCAGATGCCGGAAGGCGTGTACGAGACAACGATGTTATCGTTCGGAGACGGCTTGGTGTTCCTGAGCGACCAGGTGAGCGTTGAATCCTGAAGATGGTATGTGTCCGGTTCGCAGAGGACTGAATCTCGTTTGAAAGTAAGGCCGGCTTTGAGCACAACCGTGACGTCGATACTCTCGATGACATTCTTCCACACGGTTGCATGGGACAGGTCCAGAACAAAACTGCGCTTCCCCGCAGGGATAACAACGGTATCGAGACTCTGGAGCGAGCCGGCACCCGCCAGCGATGTCTGTGCCCAGAACACCGCCTTCACTTTTCGGTGCTCACCCGGTGCGAATCGTGACCGGATGGTGTACCAATCTTCGTTATCCTCGTGGATGACATCCGGCGCAATTCGCTGTCCTTCAATCCACAGTTGAACGCTCAGGATTCCGTTCGAGATTCTGTCGTGAGGTTCGTCGCCACTCTCGCCGTGCCCGGTTGAGGGGAGCGCAAATTCCTGTGACAGCGTATCCACTCCCGTGTTGAGAAAGTCTGCCTCTGAGGAGACAGCCACAGCATTGCGATAGACAAACAAAACAAATCGCTGCCGTTGAAGCTGAAGGACACTCTCGCCGCCAGGCTTGATCAACCGGTCGTGGAATGCCGGAATTACTGCGGAATATCTCTTCTCCTGCCCGATTGATCGAGACACCGGGGCAATTGCAAGAATGACGAGGCAGATCGTGCGAAGAGAATTGATAATGCTCAAGGGGTCCTCCAGGGGTGTCATTTTCTATGGGGAGCGAGGCATTGTCCCGCACCGGAAAAGCCCCCAACCACTGTGGTGAGGAACTTATCTGTTCCCGCCCGCCACAGGCAGATCAGAGATGTCCGGATCTTGCGCCGGACGCTGTTTTTGACAAACTAATCTAACCGAGAGGAGAGCAAGAAGCAACCAGATGACCATCGCCGCGGACGGGGTGGATGACGTTCAACTTTTCTTGACGCCGCTGATCTCCCCTCCCTTGAAATAGACCCTGAATTTCTTATAGCAGTTTTCGCACAGCAGACGAGTTGACTCGATTGACTGCATGGGTCCGGGGATCAAGCAAAGTGAGTGAACACCCGTGCTGAAGCAATGAGGGCAAACAATGGCACAATCACTCATGAGAGGATCCTCTGATGGTCATTCGGCCGGAGAGTGAGACTCGGTCCGGTATACCGATGGAGGCGTTCGTCGGAACCCGAGCGGGCGAACTTTCTCATCCCCTAGAAGGTATCGGATACCATGTTAAAGGAAAATGGCCCAAAGGATTGAAGGAGTGGTTAATCCTCAGAAGGCTCTGAATGTCCCTATGCCTGAAACGAATGCCTCCCACCCGTTACCGGGGGGGAGGCTTTGAGAGGGAGCACTGATGTAATGTACCGTTACCTGCTTTGATTGACTCGATATTTGTTGTGAAACCGTACACCTATCTCAACAAAACGAGCTTGCGCGTCTGCACAAAGCCGCCTGCCTGTAGTCGATAGAAGTAGACGCCGCTTGCCAGCTCAGTTCCATTGAACCTGACCTCGTGACAGCCTGGTTCCTCTGTACCGCTCACGAGTGTCGAGACGGGCAGGCCGAGGGTGCTGAGCACGGTCAACGCGACCTGCATCCGCGGGCGTTTTTTGATTTTCTGGCCCTTTTTTGTTAGTTTGAGTATAATCAACCTCTCCCGTGAGGGCTCTACGCCCGGTGAAGTAACACAGCTTCTCGTCGATGTTCGGGCAGGAGACCAGTCCGCCCTGAACAAGCTCCTTCCCCTCGTGTACGACGAGCTCAGGAAGATCGCCTCGTCGTATCTTTCACAGGAGCGCTCGGGACATACCATTCAGACATCGGATCTCGTCCACGAGGCCTACCTCAGACTTGCTGAAGCGGACGTCTCCTGGCAGAATCGAGCCCACTTCTTCGGGATTGCCGCCCGATCGATGCGTCAGATTCTGGTGGACTACGCACGCAGACGGAATGCAGAGAAACGCGGGGGAGGCATGACCCGGGTATCGTTGAGCGAAAGTGTGCTTGTCCTGGACGAGGACTTCAGCCGGCTGCTGATGCTCGATGACGCCCTCCGGCGGCTCGAGCAGGTCGATGCGCGGCTCTGCAAGGTAGTCGAACTGCGTTATTTCAGCGGTCTCACAGTCGGGGAGACGGCGGAAGTCCTCTCCGTCTCTTCGCGCACCGTGGAAAATGACTGGAACCTCGCCAAAGCGTGGCTGTTCAGGACCATGAGCAGTTAACTCCCCCCCGGCCAACTCCCTTCATCCATCCGTCCGGCCAATGAACCAGGAATTGTGGCACAGAGTGCGTGGCGTATTCGGGGAAGCGTACCGGCTTCCCGCCGACGATCGCACAGCCTACCTGGATAAGGCCTGCGGCGGCGACGGCGAACTCCGGAGCGAGGTCGCGTCCCTCCTTGCCGCCCTGGAAAAAGCCGACGGCGTTTTTCAGCCCCTCCCCCAGGGCCTCATTTCAACCGCGACCCGCGGCGCATCGCCGGACACGCGGATCGGGTCACCACTCGGGAGTTATCGCATAGTCCGGAAGATCGGGTCCGGGGGAATGGGAGAAGTGTACGAAGCAGTGCGCGATGACGGAAAGTTCCAGCGGCGGGTCGCGGTCAAATTCGTCCGTTCCGCCCTTTCCCGGGGAGAGATGATCCGGCGGTTCGAGGCGGAGCGGTCTCTCCTGGCATCCCTGCAGCACACCAACATCGCACAGCTTGTGGACGCGGGCACCGACGACGACGCCATGCCTTACCTCATCATGGAGTTTGTCGACGGGAAGCGCATCGATGAATACTGCGACGAGCACCAACTCTCCATCACGGAACGACTCCGTCTCTTCCAGGCGGTGTGCAGCGCGGTCCGGTTTGCGCACCAGCACCTCGTGGTCCACCGCGATATCAAGCCAGGGAATATTCTCGTCGCCGCAGACGGAACACCAAAACTCCTTGACTTCGGAATCGCGAAACTCCTCAGCGAGGACGGAACACCCGACGAACGCACCCGCACAGGGCTCGGCTTCCTGACGCCCGACTACGCCAGTCCCGAACAGCTCCGGGGGGAACCGGCGACGACGGTGAGCGATGTCTACGCCCTGGGGATGCTCCTCTATAAACTGCTGACGGGACAGAAGCCGTATGAGTTCCATAGCGCGCTCCCATTCGACATGTCCCGGACAATCCTGGACACGGAACCGACGAGGCCGAGCGACAAGCCGATCGCAATTGCCGCAGCCGGTTCATCGGCCGACAGAATCCGCAGGACACTGAACGGCGACATCGACGCGATCGCCCTCATGGCACTGCGGAAAGAGCCCGAGCGCCGCTACCAGTCCGTGCAGGATCTCTCCGATGACATCGGACGCTATCTCTCGCACCGCCCCGTCGCCGCCCGCAAGGGCGAGGCGCGCTACCGGGCAGGCAAGTTCATCCGCCGGAACCGCACCGCGAGCATCGCGGCCGTCATCGTGACCCTGGCGCTGATCGGGGGGATCGGAGGAGTCCTCTGGCAGGCAAAGCGGGCCGGGAACGAGCGGGACATCGCGCGCCTGGAGGAGAAGAAGGCGAAGCGCATCAATGAGTTTCTCCAGCAGATGATCGCAGAAAGCGACGTCAACTGGTATAATCACGGCACGGGACCGGAAGCCACCGCCGTCGACATCCTCAACGCCGCGTCAGACCGGCTCGAAAGCGACTTACAGGACGAGCCGGCGGTAAAAGCCGAGCTCCACATGACAATCGGGAACACGTATCTCGCCCTTGGAAGGGCGGAGAAGGCAGTCCATCATTTTGCTGCCTCGCTTCTGTTGAGGCGGCAGTCCTCTGCGGCTGATAACCACGCCCTGATGGAAAGCGAGTACTATCTCGCCGGCGCATATTTGCACCTCTCTTCCTCAGACACTTCTGTCATGGATAGCGCGGAGAGGTACTACAAGGGGGTGATCGACAACCTCAGCAGGCCGACTGAACGCGGCGACATCTACCTGCCGTATGCGTATCAGGATTACGCGGGGATGCTGTTTCGCATGGGACGACTGGCTGAGGCGGAGAGTGCCATCGTACGCGCACTGCCGTTGTTTCTCGAACGGTATGGAGAGGCGCACGTTGCGACCGCCGGGTGTTACGGCGACCTCGGCCACATCGCAGAGTTGTCCGGCGACTCCGTCCAGGCCGAGCGGTGCTACCGCCGGGCATTCGACGATGTGATGAAATTTGCCGGCAGGTCGGAAGAAAATGTGCTCGAATCGGTGGAGTCCCTGGCACGGTGCCTGATCAACCGAGGAGGACTTGACGAAGCAGACTCTCTGATCAAGGAATGCCTCGCCACCGGGACTCCCCCCGCGCCCACTGAACGCGTCCATCTGGCCAGGCTCCTCTGCTGCAAGGCGCGGATCCAGACGCTCCGGGGAGATTTGCGTGGCGCCGACCAGACACTTGCCCATGCGAAGGCAGGGCTGGAGGGGCTCTCCGGGGGGGAGATCGAGAGAATGAGCGTCCGTGAACTCATCGCTGTGGAAGAGGGGAGAATGCTGATCGGCCGCGGAGCATACTCCGAAGCGAGGAGAGTTCTCCTCAAAGCGCGATCCGGCGTGAAGGAAAACCAGGACAGGTACGATCATATCTCCACATCGTGTGATGTCCTTCTCGCATCCCTTCCGGGTACGGGGCCGGGTGACGTCCGTGGTTCCGGCAGAAGGTCAACCCCTGCCCCGGGCGGCGCAGGTGAATCGCGTTGAAGATGCTGTGATACCGTGATGTTGATATCGGCAGGAACATGTATTGCGGTGAGGAATTGCTGATTGCTCGTCCAGCGCTTCTTTAATTTCGGTATTCTGTCCAGCCATTGGTCGAGCATCATGGCGAGCCAGACAATTACTTCCTTATTGGTGCCGTGTAGAAGAATATTTCCTCGGAATGTGGTTCTGCATCCCAACCCTGGGCGAATAGCCATTTGCCGTCATAGCCTATGATTCCGCCCCAGCTAAGCGTGCCGCCTTTGTTTATTGCCAGTTGATCAAAAGGTTTGTCAACAGAATACTTTGCCTGTGCTGCACACGGCGTCCCCGTCTTATCCTGGTAAAAGAAGTCGAGTAACATCAATTTGTCATCGCTCTTATAGTGGGTTACAGCGCATGCCACTTCACGTAATATTCCCAGGTCGCCAATTCTTAGATACGTGTGTTGCTCAAAACTCCAGTCAACAAGGTTATTTGAGAAACCTACATATTGCCTGCCGCCACAGCCCTCGCTTAAATACATCATGTACCTGCCGTTTATACGCACTGGTTTACCAGACGGGTCACGAGGAATGACTGCAGCTTTTGCCCAGTACCTTGATATGGACGCAGGCACAATCGGTCCGATCTTTTCCCACATGTAAAGGTCGCTGGAGATGGCAGCTTTAATTGTGCAAACTACGCCTGGCGCTTCGTCACCGGTAGCGGCACAATCGGCCAGCATCTCATCAGTGACAGGGGAAACTCCGTTGTAAAACATCATGAATTCTCCGTCGTCTCGTGCGTATACTTTGGGATCCTCCACGCTGATCACCTCGTCTCCCGTGGTCGAGCATATCACGGGGTTGTCCCGGTAGTCTTCCCAGCCTGAACCAGGTGTGTACACCGCCAACCCGATACGTGAACTAAGCGATTCTTTTTGTGGCGCCGCACGATAATACATGAAGAGTTTTCCATCATGTTCAATCACCGACGGATTAAATAACGACCCGCTCTTCCAGCCAATATTACCCGGATCATCCCACTGTCCTTGCTTCTTGAAGGTGAGCCTCGCTTCGAGGGAAATCGGACCAATGCACCAGTCAGGGCAGCTCTTGAATTGCTTGCTGAGATCGAGCATTGAAATATGGTTTTGTCCTTCACTCCTGACAGCTGCTTCGTAAATGTGTCTCAGCTGCCGTTGATAATCTGTAGTCATCACTTCAGTCCCGGATGTGTCGTTGTGGGAAAGTCTGCTCAGGACCACGTTACTATACTTAACGATGTACGTCCAGGTGAGAACAATAATCACCAGGCATATTATCGTTACGTAGAATAGTGTCCTGACCCCTCTCATTGGCTGCAGTCGTCCAAGTTGCTCTGGTGACCGGCCGCGTTGAGCGAACCAGTCAGTCCGAGTCAGCCCGCCCCGAACGTGATTCCAATATACGAATTGGCCCGGTCTACGGGTAACCGTTCAGCGTGTCAATGTTTGAACTGATCCCGGAAGTCGCTATCGTTGTACAAGATACATTTCGACGCAAGCACACTCCCGAGCGCAGTCTACTTCTACACCATCCAGTCCGGGGGCTATGTTCACACAATGAAAATGGTCGTCATGAAATAAGGAATCAACATGCAGCACGTCACCCGCACCTCATGCATCATCGTCATCGTCCTGGCAAATGCCGGTTTCTTCTCTCTTGGCGACGGTCAAACCGCGGGAACCGCCGCCGCTTCCCGACAATGGGTCGGAACCTGGAGCACGGGACCACAGCTCGTGGAACCGGGGAATATGCCTCCCGCACCGGGGTTGACCAATAATTCGTTGCGGCAGGTCGTCCGGGTTTCCATCGGAGGAGACACGTTGCGCGTAAAATTTTCCAATGAATTCAGCGCAGGCGCCGTGACAATGACATCGGTGCAAATTGCGGCGTCAACCGGCGGCGGCACGATCAGCCTTTCCGCAAACAGAGAATTGAGGTTTAACGGCATCCCCGGGGTGACCATGAATGCCGGCGCTGCGGTGACGTCGGATCCCATTGCGTTTCCGCTGGCACCGAGGATGGATGTCGCCATCACCATCTATTACGGCCAGACCTCGCCCACCGTGACCGGACATCCCGGGTCCCGCACGACGTCCTACATCATCGCCGGCAACACGGCAACGACGACCGATTTCACGGGCGCCGTCACGACAGATCACTGGTACAATATCAATACTATTGACGTGCTGGCACCGTCCACCGCAGCGTGTGTCGCCATTCTGGGCAATTCCATCACCGACGGGCGAGGCTCGACGACCAACGGCCAAAACCGCTGGCCCGATACTTTTTCAGAATCGCTTCTCAAGGATTCAAGCACGCAGCAGGTAGGCGTTCTCAATCTCGGGATCGGGGGGAACTGCGTGCTTTCCGGCGGCCTCGGCCCGACAGGGGTAAGCCGGTTTGACCGGGACATCCTCGGTCAACAGGGGGTGCGGTGGGCGATCGTTTTTGAAGGGGTGAATGATATTGGTAGGGTCAATTCTGCTGATGCTGCAACGACAACTGCCAATAATCTTATTGCTGCCTACCAGCAGATGATTGATAAAACTCATGCTAAAAATATCAGGATTTACGGAGGTACCATTACGCCCTTTAATGGCAATGGTTACCATAATCAATACAGCGAACTATGCCGAAATACCGTTAATCAATGGATTCGTGCCAAGGGAAATTATGATGGGTGTATTGATTTCGATAAGACGATGCGAAATCCACTGGATACTCTGAGCCTTGTGTCAACATATCAAAACGACGGTCTGCACCCTGACACGACCGGATACAAAACAATGGGCCAGTCCATCGATCTGAGCTTATTCGTTAAAGCCGTCAGTACCGGCATCAACGAAGGATCCGGGAATCTCCCGGGCACTTTTCTGCT
>PMND01000036.1:22203-46192 GCA_003161955.1 Ignavibacteriota bacterium
TCTCCGGTGCCGAGGCCGGTCAAAAGCAAGCGTTTCCCGTCGAGCGACACGTCAAAAGTGTGCCCGACTGTACTGAAGAGTGTGCGATGCTCTTCAAAAAGCAATTTTGGTTTCCCTGCCTGAAACGCGGGCTGGGTTTGAATGGCCACCACCATGAGTGCGCTCCCCTCCCTGTAAAACAACTCCCGCCCGTCGCGGGACCAATGCACATCCACCCCCCCGTCTGTCGTAATCTGCCATTTCCCGCCACCTGGGGGGAATGGCTGCACATAGATCTGATATGACTGGGTTTCATTCGACGTGTACGCAATCCAGCGCCCATCGGGGGAGAGAGCCCCTGAATGCTCGAATGCAGAAGACTGGAGAACCGGCCGCAGTTTCCGATCTCCTCCGAGCGGAAGGGCCATGATGCCATAGGGTTCGGGTCTGACCCGATCAAGGAGAAGTGTCATGCCGTCAGGGTATATGCCGTCAATGTATAATTCATCGGTTCCCGAGTACAATTCCTGAGCGTCGCCGCTTCCATCGGCCGATTTCGATAGGATCTTCAGGCCTCCACCGACGTCACGGGAGGTGTAGAACACCCGCTTCCCGTCACGCGACCAGAGGGGAGAAAGGTTGAGGCCCCCGAATGTCAGCCGGCTAAGTGTCTGGCCGGCGATATCATAGATCCACAGGTCCAGCTCTTTCCCTTCCTCGATTACCAACGAGATACGTTTTCCGTCGGGAGAAAGCCTTGGCGACTGATAGGCGTGGAGTGGAGCGGGGATTTGTTCCCTTTCCCCGCTGCGATCAACCCATGCCAGCGTGTGTGTGTTTGCATCCCCCCCTCCGGGAACGTACACCAGCGACCCATTATCCGAGAGACTGAAATGAACCACCCCTGCCGTCGGGTCTCCCCCCACGTCTTCCAGGACCGGGACAGGCTGGCCTATCGTTTCAAGCCGGTCGACATCAAATCGCACGGCAAACAGCGTCCCTCCCTTGCCGTAGACGAGATATCCACCCGTAAGAAACCGCGCCTGGTTTGCTCCCGCCAGGATCCTCTTCCGAACCCCTGTATCGAGATTGACGGCATCGATATATGCATCGTCATAGTAGTCAGGATTATAGATCTCACCCACCGTGAAGAGGACTGTCTTGCTATCCCCGACAAAACGGGGCCACCTGTGCGTCCGCTCGTGACGGCTCGTGTCAGGCGTTGTCAGCACCCGGACCGGACCTCCCGAGGCTGAAATTGCGCTCAGCCCGACCGCTGCATGAGAGGAAAACACGATTTGATCGTCAACCCCCCACGTGATGCCCCTGCAGCTCCCGACATCGCACAATGCGGTGGGAGTCCCCCCACCCACGGGCACCTTCTTCAATTTCCCGCCCGAGAAAAACGCGATCCACTTTCCATCAGGCGAAAAAACAGGCTCCGCTGCTTTTTCGGTTCCGGCCACCGGAACCCCCTCCATGTTGTCGACCGATCGGAGATGAAGGAGGTTTTCCGTGGCGTAGACGATACGGTTCCCATCGCGGGAAATTGCCACCGCAAGGTTCTCGTCCAGGGGAATAGTACTCTCTTTCGGGAGTGAAAGAGAGAAGCGGACGACGGGCGGAGGTGGGGGAATCCGTCGCCATGGATTCCAGAGAGCCAGAACCGCAACCACTCCCAGGACGCACGCAAGTCCCCACGGGAGAAGCCTGCGAACGGGCGGGGAGATATCGTCATTCGTCGAGAGAGCACGCCGGGAGACGTTGGGACCGCCACTTTTTTGTCCTGCGGTGGCTGCACCTGGCGGTGCGATCCCGCTGACACGTTGACGCTCCGATTCCCGTCTGTAGCGCCTGAGGTCGATCGAGACCTGTCTGGCGGACTGCATCCGTTCGTTGGGATCCTTCTCAAGACTCTCCAGCACGATCCGGTCCATGTCCGCATCAATCTCCGGCCTGATCGAAGAGGGGGGCGGCGGATCGACATTGACAATCTCATACATCATCGCCGTCTCGTGTATCCCACGGAACGGCAGATGGCCCGTCAGCATCTCGTAGAGAACAACACCAAGTGAGAAGATATCCGACCGGTGATCTGCATCGTGACCCTGCACCAGCTCCGGGGACATGTACCCGGCCGTACCGATCGTGCTCCCCTCCTTCGTGAGTCTCGAGACACCGTGGATCTTGGCGAGCCCGAAATCCATGATCTGGACGATTCCGTCCCTGCGGACCATGATGTTGTCCGGTTTGACGTCACGGTGGACAATTCCCTTTTCNNGAGACGACCTTCGAGTATCTTTTCATGGAGCGTCTGCCCCGCAACAAACTCCATGACGACGAAAAGTTGCCCATCGTGTTCCCCGATTTCGTGGATTGTGCACACATTGGGGTGATTCAATGCGGAGGCAGCCTTCGCTTCCTGGATGAGCCGGGCTTTGCTTTCCTCAGAGTCGGCCAGACGCGCAGGGAGAAACTTCAACGCGACCAGCCGGTCAAGCTTTGTGTCCTGGGCTTTGAAGACAACGCCCATGCCGCCTTCGCCGAGCTTTTCGAGTATCTTGTAGTGGGAGACGATTGAGGGGATCAAGTGAGCATTCCCAATGGAGGATGTGAGGAGCGTTCAGCCAACAGGCAGAACACCCCTTGAGGAGACTTCCGTGGTAGGGCAGCGGAAACAAGATGTTTTGCGGGAAAAGTGGCTGGTACAATTTACAGCGATCGGGGAATAACCGCAAGGGAGCCTGTCTTTTCATTGCTGCGGGAGACAGGACGAAGAGTCTGTCCATAAGTGGTGAAAAAGCCCGTCAAGTCGGGTTCATTCTCAACTGTTTATTCCCTGCCAAATTAGTTGACGTGGCGGACGGGACTCGTCCCCGCAGCCTCCATGATGAGAAGGAATCCGGCGGGCGGGGTGGCTATTTCTTGCCGGAGGGCTCGACCGCGAACATCCTCCACCCACGCGGCTCGAGAGAGAGCGCCTGTGGCACTCCGGGCTGAAGCACGATCGTCTTCCCGGTCGAGACTTCTTTCATCTTCACAGATCCCTGCCTGGGGAATATCCGGTCCATCGGGACCGCAAGCGAGGCCTCGCGGGGCTCGGACGAAAAATTGAGAACGACGAGGACCTTGTCCGTCCCGGCGGCGCGGAAGAACGAGAAGACGTCTGATTCGGGAGTCGAAGGGACGCGGAGCATGTCTCCCCGGGAGAGGGCGAGGTGGGAGTGCCGGATCCCGATCAGGAATTTCCAGAGGTCCCCCATGTCGCGGGGGCGGGTCCAATCCACGGGGGTTTTCTGGAAGAGGCTCAGCTTCCTGTCGTTAGCGACTTCTTCACCCGTGTATATCATGGGGACGCCGGGGAGCGTGTTGACGAGAACGGTCGCCAGGCGCAGTCCCTCCGTGCCGAATTTCAGGACCGCGGGCGCATCCCACGCATTCTTGTCGTGGTTCGTCGTGAAGCGCATCCTGAGAGATCCGGTCGGGAACTGGAGCCGCTCATTCTTCAGTATCTGGTCCAGCAGCGTGACGGGGCGCTTTCCCTGGAGAAGCGGGTCGAGCGCGTCGTAGACGTTCCAGGAATACGTCAGGTCGAACGCCTTGACGTGTTCTTCGGGGAGCGAGCCCTCCGCCAGCATCATCACGGGCTTGATCCGGTTAAGCTCTGCGCGCGCCTGCTCCCAGAAATCGTTCGGCACGAGCTCTGCGACATCACACCTGAATCCGTCAATCCCGACGTCCTTCACCCACCAGCGCATCATGTCGATCATGTAGCGGCGGAGCGCCGGCTTCGTGTAGTCCAGCGCCGCGACATCGGTCCAGTCGGCATTCGGCGAGACGATATTCCCGCGGGGGTCTTTTTTGAACCAGTCAGGGTGCCCGGAGATTAATTTGCTGTCCCATGAGGTGTGGTTCGCGACAAGGTCGATGATCAGGCGCATCCCTTCCCTCCTGGCCGCCGCCAGGAGCCTCTTGAAATCCTGCAGCGTGCCGAACTCCGGGTTGATGCCGTAGTAGTCGCGCACCGCGTAGGGACTCCCGAGCGGGCCTTTCCGGTTCAGCTCGCCGACGGGGTTCACCGGCATGAGCCAGAGAACATTTACGCCGAGATCCTTGAGAGCGGGAAGCCGCTTCTCCAGTCCCTCGAAATCCCCCGAAGGGGAAAACGACCGGAGATAGACCGAGTAGATGACGGCAGCCTTCACCCAGTCGGCACTCTTGAGCGCCGGAGTCCCGTACCAGGGGCTCTTCAGAAGCTCGTCAAGCGCGCGCGTGGGGATGAGCGTTACCGGCTTATAGATCCCCCCTCCTCCTCCGTTATCCTTCACGAGGACCGCCACGGTGTTGAGCCCCGGACGGAGCGCGGAAGTAATGTCCAGTGCGAACGGGTCGGTATACCCGGTGTGCCCCCCCACTTCGATGTTGTTCACCCAGACCACGGCGTCATCATCGACCCCGGCAAAATGAAGGCTGATCCCTCCTCCGGGCCTGTCCAGTGCGAACGTGCGGACAAACCACCCCCAGCCGTCATAGCCGGCGAGACCGGGATATTCTTCCCAGTACTTCGGCGTTTGCACGCGCGCCCAACCGGAGCGGTCGAGGGAATCGACGTACCACCCGCCGGTGATCCCGGCTTTCATCGAATCCACCCTGAAAAGCCATTCACCGTCGAGGGAGAGACGGAATGAGGATTCCTGTGCAGAGGCGGAGACGACCATGGCCGCCAGCAGGACCATCGGGAGCAGTTTGATCATGTGAGGCCGGGTCAGAGATACCTGTGAGAAACGGGTTTTGCGTCACCGTCGAATTCGTACACCAGGGGAACGCCGGTCGGGATGTTGAGCTCGAGGACCTGTTCCTTCGTAAGGTTGTCGAGGTGCATGACGAGCGAGCGGAGGCTGTTCCCGTGAGCGACGATGATCAGCCGCTCACCCTTCTTCACGCAGGGGAGAATCGCCGATTCCCAGTACGGGAGAACGCGCTCGAGCGTGTTCTTCAGGCTCTCGCCGTTGGGGGGCGGGACGTCAAAACTGCGGCGCCATATCTTGACCTGCGCATCCCCGAATTTCTTCGCCGTCTCCGCCTTGTTGAGCCCCTGCAGGTCGCCGTAATGCCGCTCGTTCAGCGCCTGGTTATAGTCGATGGGGATCGTCTTCTGCCCGGTGATGTCGAGGACGATGTTGAGCGTGTCGTTGGCGCGCTTGAGAACCGAAGTGAAAGCGTGATCGAATTTGTACTCCTTCAGCTTTTCACCCGCGGACTTCGCCTCTTCGATCCCTTTCTCGGAAAGGGGAACGTCGATCCAGCCGGTGAAGCGGTTTTCAAGGTTCCACTGTGATTCGCCGTGTCGGAGAAGGACTAATGTTGTCATGGGGATTGAGGCTTTCTATTGTGTGTGCGTATGTGAAACGGATTGCTTCGCCCTGCTGATTGCTTCGCTTCGCTCGCAAGGCTCTCATTGACGGAATACGTCAGTTGGGGCCGAAAAAGAACACCAGAACGAAGCCGGCCAGGACGACCCCCTGTATGATACGCTTGACGCGGGGGGGAGAGGATTTGACGCGGCTCCAGCCCATCGCGAGCAGGTACATCATGCCTATCAGTATGAGCATCGTGACGATCGCTTCGCCGTACCCGAACGATTGATTCACCCTGTCGGTGAACGTGAAGTAGCCGAATTTGCCGTACACGAGCATCAGGTGCGCCGTGTAGACGAGAAGGGATTCTCTTCCCACAAGGGACACGACGGATCGGGGTGAGACTCCTCTCTTTCGTTCATAGATGTACATGACGAAACAGAGGAGCAGCACGAGGCCGAGCCGGAGCATGTAGAAACTCGGTCCGATCCAGTAGTTGTAGTTCGGGTATATCATCGCCGCGAACGGATCGATCAGAAACGAGAGGGCGATCATCCCGACGGCACACCATGTGGTCTTCGTCATCATCCTGCCGATGGATTCCGAAGCGGGGTCACCCGCCCCCGCGTCCTTCGCCCTCAGGTAGAAATACCCGCAGAGCGCGCCCGCGAACAGGAACGCCGACCAGGGGAACAGCGGAAAGAGGGAGTAATGCAGGCCGTTCATGTACGACGCAAACGGGAGAGGGATGAGGTTCCAGAAATCGATGCTCCATGCGACGGGGGTCGCGAAGACCACGACGAGCGTCACGCCGATCATCGTCAGGTAGAGGCGTCTCTCCGACCGGAGAAGGAGGAGCATCACCTGCAGGAACAGGAGGCTGACGGCGATGCACTGCAGAACGTCGACCTGCCAGAAGACCTGCCATGCGGTCTCCCCCGCTTCATAGCGGAGGTGGTAGTAATTGAATTTCGGGATGTGGAGGACGTAGGCGATGCACAGTACGAACAGGAGCCGCCCGAGTTGTTTGAAGAGAGGGGGGCCGAACGAGAGATAGTCGTTGATCTTCCTCCTGGTGGTGACGGCGTAGGCCATCCCGGAGGCGAACAGGAACGAAGGTGCGACCAGCCCGTCGATGAACCTGAGGACCTGGAAGAATCCGCTGTCGGCGATCCCCGGGGCCAGGGTCGCATTGAAGACATGCGTCTGGATCATGACAATCACCGCCCATCCTCGCAGGAGGTCGATGAACTCGATCCTTTTNNTTCGTCCAGATCGACGGGCTTGGTGATGTAGGCCGCCCCGCCGAGCTCCTTGCCGAATTTCTTTGCGTAATAATCGTCGACGCCGGTCAGGAAAACGAACGGGAGCGATTTGAACTCTCCATCCTTCTTTATCTCCTGAAAGAACTCGAAACCGTTCGTCCCGGGCATCACGAGATCAGAAATTATGATGCTCGGCTTCAGATTGTGGATCTCCTTGAGCGCTTCGGCCGCTCCCGCCACGGTGTGGACTTTAAAACCGCGGCTCTTCAACCCTGTGCTCGTCGCACGGAGGACTGAGGGCTCGTCGTCAACAAGGAGTATAAGTTTATCTTTCAACATGCATGTAATATGCCGATTGCGCGAGAGAAAAGCAAAGACCACTTCGGAGTAGAAACTTGGCTGATGCAACGAGAAACAGCGCTCGGATAGAAGCTCGACTGGGGCAACCAGAAATGCCCCCTGCGTCACTTCGCGCCTTCGGAGAGGGCCATGGCGCGCCCGGCGCAACGCTCGCCGCTTGTGATTGCCCCCTCGATGGTTGCCGGGTAGCCGGTGTCCGTCCAGTCCCCGGCGATGAAGAGATTCGGTACGGAGGTCACGCACCGTGGACGGATCCGCTCGACTTCCGGCGTGCAGGAAAATGTCGCCCGTTTCTCGCGGATCACGACGGCATGCTTCGCGCGGCCGGCATTCGGGCCGTAGATCGACTCGAGATCTTCAAGGACGATGCGGGTCAGCTCATCGTTCCCCATCTCCACAAATGCATGCGCGGCACTGATGACAGCGGAAATGTGGCCTCCTCTTCTTTTTTCATTCTCCGGCCCATTCTCATGACCGATCGTCCTCCGGTTGAACACCCACTGCACCCGCCGTCCGATGACCCCGAGGGTCTCCTGCGGCATGACATCCTTTTCGAACCAGAGATGGACCGAGACGATCGGCGAGAGGGGTATCGTGGCGGCGGTGGCCATGTACCCCGATTCGCGAAGCGCGGCCGGCAGGAGCGAAGCAGCCCTGTAAGAGGGGACGGCGAGGATCAAGGCCGAGCACGGAATCATCTCCCCTTCCTTAAGCAGGACGCAGGCGACATTCTCCCCGTCCACAACGCTCCCGGTGACGTCGGCGCCGCAGCGGAGGACGCCTCCCTGCCGTTCGATGAACGCCCGTGCGGGTTCGACGTACAGATCGCTCAGGCCGACGGTCGGGATGGCGAGCGCAGCCCCGCGCGCTCCGGAGAGAAACGCCGTCCGAATCGCCCGGATGAAAACGAGCGCAGAGGCGACGGCGATCCGCTCGTTCATGATGGCAACGGCAAGCGGCTCCCAGAACGACCTCTTCGTTTCCGCCGATTGCCCGACCGAATCGAGCCATGCATCGACGGTCATTCCTCCGGCCGCCTCCGGCCGGAACGCCCTGAGCGCCCTCCCTGCCCGCAACAGGCGGAGCTTGTCCGCGGGAGAAAAGAGATCGGTCGTGATTATGCCGCCGAGGAGATGGAGCGGAGTCGGAAGGAGCGGAAGCCGGAACGAACAGAATCCGCGGCGGGGATGATGGAATACGAATTCCGGGGCGCTCTGGACTCTGAGACGGTCCCGCGTGCCGATCGTCCCGAGGAATTCCATGGTCCGCGCGTAGCCGGCGATCAGGACGTGTTGACCGTTGTCTATGACCGTTCCCGTGGAGTCATCGACAAACGAGTAGGCTCGCCCACCGAGGAACTTACGCTGCTCGAGGAGAAGAATGGGAATCCGGCGGGAGGAGAGGTGAACGGCGGCGGCAAGGCCGCTGAGGCCTCCGCCGACGATGACAACCGGGTTCACTCGGTTTGGGGACTGGGGTGGTCGGGACGCCACGAGCGGCCGAGCCAGGAATATTTCAGCGTGTTGCTGAGCCAGTAGCGGAACGTGATGAGGACCTTCAGGAGCCCGGGAACGGAGATGCGCCGCTCGAATACGTTGTAGTTGGAGGCCTTGATCCGCTCGAGCGTGTGCGCGTAGATCGACCACATGATGCGCGCCGCGAAAAAGAACCTCTTGTCTTCGTTGCCGAGAGCGGCGCGGGCGATGTCGAAGTAGTTGCTCGCCCTGTCGCACTCGAATCGCATGAGGTTCACGAACTCCGGCGTGTACCGGCAGGCGAGAAGATCTTCTTCCGTGTAGCCGAAGCGCCGGAGGTCTTCCGCCGGGATGTAGATCCGTCCTCTTCGCGCGTCTTCCTTGATATCCCGGAGAATGTTCGTTAACTGGAGCGCTATGCCCAGATTGACCGCATAGTCGCGCGTCGAATCGTTCCTGTATCCGAAAATCTGGCGGCACATGAGTCCGACGGTGGAAGCGACGAGATAGCAATAGCGATACAGCTCCTCGTACGTCTCGTAACGCGTCTTGCTCAGGTCCATCTCCATCCCCCGGATGAGGTCGTAAAAGTGATCGACCGGGATGTTGAACTTGCGGGCAGTGGCGCCGAGCTGGTTGAGTATCAGGTAGGAGGATTTACCCCGGAGCGCCCGCCCCAGCTCCATGCGCCATCGGCGCAACCGGAGGATCTTGTTGTGCTGGTCGGTCCCTTCGTCCACGATGTCGTCCGTGTAGCGGCAGAAGGCGTACACGGCGTGGATCGCTTCCCGCTTCTGTCTGGGGAGAAGCGAAAACGAGTAATAGAAGCTCGTGTTGCTGCTCTTTGTTATTGCAGAGGCTGTGAGGTCCATGTGTTCCTGCGTGCAATCGCCATAAGGGCAATGCGCCCCTTTTCAAGGACTGAGATGACGGGCCTCCGACGGAGGACGTCGAACCCCGTCCGTTCCACACTCTTCAATATGGCCAATCCCCCCCGCACCGTCAGCGCGAGCTCGAACCGGATAGCCCGGGGTGCCTCCCCGACAAGGGGTGACCCCGAAAGAATGAACCCGCGGGCGCGGTCGACCTGGAGTTTCATGATCTCCCTGAATCGCCGGTCAACCGTACCCCGCTCTATATCCTCTTCAGTATAACCAAAACGGCCTAGATCGTCAAGCGGGAGGTAGAGGCGCCCTTTCCGCCAGTCCACTGAGACATCCTGCGCGAAGTTTGCAAGCTGCAGGCCTGTGCATATGCTATCGGAAAGGGCGCAGGAATGCGAATTTGCGCCATTGAAAATCTGCAGAATGATCCGTCCGACAGGATTTGCTGAAAACGTGCAGTATTGGAGGAGTTCGGAGGAGGAAGAGTACCGCCCTTTTGTCACATCCAGACGAAATGCCGCGAGGAGGTCGGAAAACAGAGACTTCGGAATTCCGGTCCGCGACGCCGTTTCTGCAAGCGCGACGAAGACAGGGTGGTCCGCCCTCCCATCATAAGAGGCATCGAGTTGCGTCTGCCAGTCGTCGAGCTTCCGGAGCCTCTCCTCAGGCGGATCGTTCCCCTCATCCGAAAAGTCGTCGGCTGTACGCGCGAAGGCATACACTGCACAGACATAGGGGCGCTTGTCGCGCGGGAGGAACAGGGAGGCAACCGGGAAGTTTTCGTAGTGGCTGCGGGTGAGACGCTCGCACCAGGCGAAAGCGCCGGCGATATCAGTTGTACCGGAAATTCTCCCCCTCCTGCTCCTCCACTACCACCGTCGGGGAGCCGTGGTGATGGATCAGCTTCCAGTTTTTCCCATCGTGCTCGAATATGTTTGTCGCCATGACGGAACCGGTGTTCGAGAGCTTTCCCGATGTGTAGTGGACTTCCTCCTGCAGAACGACGACGCCGATGTTTCCGTAGACGTCCGCCCGGACATTGAGAAGCGTGACTTTCATATGCACTTCTCCCTCGAATATCCTCTGCCAGCTCTCAAGAACGGCGTTCCGCCCCTCGACGATGCTCCAGCCCGGGTGGATGCAACGGACAGCGGATGAATCCGACCAGATCTCCTCCATCATTTCGATGCTGGAGAGCTCGAACGCTTCATAAAACCTCGCATTCTGGTAAAGCAGAGCGTCCTTACGGGTCATCCGCCGCTATTCCATGGTGAATACGAGAAATATATCCATTTTCTTCCCGAACTACAACGATCTGCGGAGGGGGAGGAGCCGGCATTCTGTTGCTCTTTAGACGCCAAAAGCGTATCTTNNACTTGGCGGGATAGCTCAGCTGGTTAGAGCAACGGAATCATAATCCGTGTGTCGGGGGTTCGAATCCCTCTCCCGCTACCACGGTCCAACGGTGCCGCCATGCTCTCCCCGAATACTCTTCCTTCGCGTTTCAGGGAATTCAGCCGCACAAACGGGCTGTTCGGTGAGCAGGAGAAGGTGGTTGTGGCGGTAAGCGGTGGAGTCGATTCGATGGTTCTTCTCGATCTTCTTCTGAAGGACCGGGGGCTGACGCTTATCGTCGGACACTTTAACCACGGTCTCCGGGGCGAAGAATCGGACGCCGATGAAGCTTTCGTTGCCGAACACGCACGCCAGTCCGGAGTCCCCTTCCACACCAGCCGGGGAGATACGGCCGGCGAGGTGAAGCGGCGGGGCGTCGGCATACAGGAGGCTGCGCGCGATCTCCGGTACGATTTCCTCATCCGGCTCCGGGCGAGTACGGGGGCAGGACGCATTGCGACCGGGCACCACGCTGATGACAACGCGGAGACTATCCTCCTCCACCTTTTCCGTGGAGCGGGGGTTCAGGGAATGTCGGGCATCCCTGTCGCACGGGACGGCATCATCCGGCCGCTCCTGTTTGCGGCCCGGGAGGAAATCGAAGAGTACGCGCGGAGCGCGCATGTACCATTCCGCACCGACTCGTCCAATGCGAAAGACGGCTATACGCGCAACGCCGTCCGCCACCACGTCCTCCCGCTCCTGAAGGAACTGGTCTCCCCCGCTGTGGTCGGGAATATTAACCGCTCCGGGGACAATTTTCGCACAGTTGCAGCGTATCTAAAGGAAGAGACCCGGAGGGTCCTGGAAGCGTGCACGATTAACCGGAACGGGGACGGACTCCATCTGTCAGTCTCAGAGCTCAAGGCCAGCCCGCTCCTCTTGAGGCAGTACGCGATACTTGCGGCGCTGGAAGAAGTGTCGGGTGAGTCCCCCGGGAGCGAGAGGGTGGGAGCCGTGTTGGGGCTTCTGGAGAACGAACCGGGAACCCTTGTAACGGTCCCAGGCGGAACTGAGGCCATTAGAAACCGGGGCGAGATCGTCATCAGGCTCCGGAGTGAGGCGGGCGAGTATTCCATCTCTGTGGACCCGGGACAGGAATACACGCTGGCGGGGTTCCGTTTTGCTTGCGGGCTTGTCGACGCACGCGGACCGCAGGCGGGCAGGGATACGGAATACGCCGACGCGGGGCTGACCGGGATCGAGGGGATGACTCTCCGGAACTGGCGCGAGGGGGACTCATTCGTCCCGCTCGGAATGAGCGGACGGAAAAAAATCAGCGACTTTTTCGTTGACGAGAAAATCCCCCTTCACGAGAAACGCCGCATCCCGATACTCCTGAGCGCGCGCGGCGAGGTGATCTGGGTGTGCGGGATGAGGCTGGACGACCGGTTCAAGATCACCCCGGCGACCCGCCGGGTATTGAAGCTGGAATTTTCTTCACCCTCCCACAGGTGACATGGCGGCGCAGATCACAGTAAACGGCGACCGGTTCGTCGAAATGATAAGTGAACGGCGGATCAAGACCGCCGTGAAGCGCCTTGCGAAAGAAATAGACAGGAACTACAGGGGGAGGATTCCCGTCTTTATCGGGATCCTGAACGGGTCGTTCATATTCCTCGCCGACCTGGTCCGGGAGGTCAAGGTCGACTGCGAGATCGATTTCCTGAAGCTCTCGAGTTACGGCGACGCCAAGATAAGCTCGGGGAACGTACGGCTCCTGAAGGACCTGAACTGCCAGGTCGAGGGGAGGGACATCATCATCGTGGAAGATATCGTCGATACGGGGCTTTCCATCGAGTATATACGCCACCTGATCGAGCCGCAGAACCCCCGGTCGCTGAAGGTTGTTACATTATTATTCAAGACAGACTCCGTGAAACCGGGGACACAGGTCGACTACATCGGCTTCAGGATACCGTCCGATTTCGTCATCGGGTACGGTCTGGACAACGCGCAGCGCGAGCGAAACCTGAAGGCGATCTACCGATTGCATGCGAAACCGCCCCGCGAAAAAGCGGGGGCGTAAGAGAGGAGCAGTACAGGGTAATGGACGAAAAAGGAAGCCAGGACAATAACCGCAGGAATAACGAGCCGGATAAACGGCGCCCGTTCCGGCCCGGGGGGAAGGGGAAACGTCCCGGACAGCAATTCCGCCAGGACGACGATTTCAACTGGAACAAGGTCTTGAAGGTCGTCATCAGCTGGTCGGCGATCATCCTGCTTGTGTTCGTCGTGATGACGCTGTTCAAAGGGAATGAAGGGACCGAAGCGGAGGTTTCCTACAACGAGTATCAGGCATTCCTCGAGAAGGGCCTGATCGTAGAAGCCACGATCAAAAAATCGGAGCTGACAAACTTCGATTTCCACGGCACGCTCAGGGAAGCAACAAGGCTGAGCCGGGGCGGCAAGGACATCAGCGTCACACGCTTTACGCTGACGCTGCCGATACTCGACAGCGCGGTGATCAAGGAGTGGAACGATAAGCAGCTGAAGTTCACGATCGTCAAGGAAGACAACGCGTGGGTCAATGCGCTTGTGAGCGCCCTCCCCTGGGTGCTCCTGCTTGTGGTGTGGCTCATCATCATGAGGCGGATGCAGGGCCAGGGGCCGCGGGGGATATTCTCGTTCGGCAAGAGCCGCGCGAAGATGCTGACCGAAGGCTCGTCAAAGGTTACATTCCTCGATGTCGCCGGCGCCGACGAGGCCAAGCAAGAGCTCGGCGAGATCATCGAATTCCTGAAGGAGCCGACAAAGTTTCAGAAACTCGGCGGGAAGATACCGCGCGGCGTGCTGCTGCTCGGACCCCCCGGAACGGGGAAGACGCTCCTTGCGCGTGCGGTGGCCGGCGAGGCGGGAGTCCCCTTCTTCTCGATCTCCGGCGCTGACTTCGTCGAGATGTTTGTCGGCGTCGGCGCGAGCCGCGTGAGGGACCTTTTCGAGCAGGGGAAGAAGAGCGCTCCCTGCATCATCTTCATCGACGAGATCGACGCGGTGGGCCGCCATCGCGGCGCGGGCCTCGGCGGCGGTCACGACGAGCGGGAGCAGACCCTGAACCAGCTCCTTGTCGAGATGGACGGCTTCGAGCAGAACAGCGGCGTAATCATCATCGCGGCCACCAACAGGCCGGACGTCCTCGACCCCGCACTCATGAGGCCCGGACGATTCGACAGACAGGTGGTCGTCGACAGGCCTGACGTGAAGGGACGCGAGGGGATACTGCGGGTCCATACGAAGAACATCCCGCTCGCGGACGACGTGGTTCTCGAGACGCTCGCCAAGGGGACGCCGGGTCTCGCCGGCGCGGAGCTCGCGAACCTGGTGAACGAGGCAGCGCTTCTCGCCGCACGGCAGAACGACAAGGCCGTCTCCATGCGCCACTTCGAAGAGGCGAAAGACAAAGTGATGATGGGGATGGAGCGGAAGAGCCTGATCATCTCGGAGAAGGAGAAGAAGATCACTTCCTACCACGAGATAGGCCACGTGCTCGTCGCCCGGATGATCCCCGAAGCCGACCCTGTCCACAAGGTCACGATCATCCCCCGCGGGCGCGCGCTCGGGTTGACGACCTACCTCCCCATCGATGAGAAGCACACGTATTCGAAAGCGTATCTCGAGGCGATGATCACGTACGCGCTCGGGGGCAGGGCCGCGGAGAGACTCATATTCAAAGAACTGACGACAGGGGCGGGCAACGACATCGAACGCGCCACCGAGCTCGCCCGCAAGATGGTGTGCGAGTGGGGCATGAGCGACAAGCTGGGACCGCTCACCTACGGCGCTCGCGACGAAGAGATATTCCTGGGACGACAGATCACGCGCAACAGGAACTACAGCGAGGACACGGCGATCTCGATCGACGAAGAGATCAAGAAAATCGTGACCAACGGGCTGAAGCGNNCTCGAGCGTGAAATACTCGACGGGCCGGAGATCAACGCCATCATACGCGGCGAATCGCTGCCGCCGGTAGAGAAGAAGGGGAACGGGGAGCCCGCGCCGGTGAAGCCGCCGGCTCCAGCGGCCGACGGCCGCACAACCAGGAAATGAGTCTTCCGCCGAGCGTCGAGGAGAGCTACGGGACCGAGATCATCCGGAAAGGGATACATCTCTTCTCGCTCCTGATCCCGGTTGTGTACTATTTCGTCCCGAAGTGGACCGCGCTCGCCATGCTCATCCCGATGACGCTGGTGTGCGGGCTTGCGGACTTCGGACGGCTATTTGTCCCGGCTATCGGCCGCATCTACAATACGTATTTCGGATTCCTCCTCAGATCGCACGAACAAAACGAACGGGGACGCCGGCTCACCGGCGCAACGTACGTCCTTCTCGCCGCAACACTCCTTGTGTTCTTCTTCCCCAAAGTCATTGCCATCACCGCGATATCAGTTCTCATCATCTCCGATACCAGCGCGGCGCTTGTGGGGAGGCGGTTCGGAAAGCACCGGTTCATGAGAAAGAGCCTGGAGGGGGCAGGGGCTTTTTTCGTCAGCGGCCTCCTCGTCGTGGCCCTGGCTCCCAAGGTGGAGTATGCACCCGCGGAATATCTAATCGGCGCCGCGGCGGCCCTGCTCGCGGCGGTCGTCGAGGCATCCGCGATAGGCCTCGACGACAACCTCTCGATCCCCCTCACCGTCGGCGGCGTCATGTGGATCCTTTATATCCTCTTCCTTCCTGCCATGAATCTTTTCAAGCTCGACGGGATGATCTGACGTGGCCCGGCGAGCCTACCTCTCGGGGGGAATGGAATACGCGACCGACGAAGGGCGGGACTGGCGGAGCGAGATGCAGTCATGGCTCGAGGGCGAGCTCGGATGCACGGTGTTCAACCCGAACGTGGAGAGCGACAGGCTTCTCGGGACGGAGTACCGGGGGATTGACTTCCGCGAGCTGAAGAAACAGGACATCGCGCGCTACAGGACGATCGTCGAGAGGCTCGTGACCATCGACTGCGGCGAGATCGCCCGCCGGACGGATTTTGTCGTCGTCTACTGGGACGATTCCGCGCAGCGCGGCGCGGGAACGAAAGGGGAGCTGACGATGGCGCATTTTTTCAAGAAGCCCGTCTACATGGTGACGGCCGTGCCTCTTGATGCGATTCCGGGCTGGGTGCTCGGATGCGTCAGCCGGGTATTCGGTGATTTCGGAAGTCTGAAGGAATTCCTTAGGCTGCAATACGACCGCCCGACAGGCAAACAGGCCTGACGCCGGACTGAGGAGCGTCTTCCGGGGACCGTTTTTCTTTCAGGCTGTTGCGCGGGAGGAAGAAATGTCTTATGGTGTCTGACCATGGAGACGCCTCAGACACTCTCGCGCAGGCTCGGCCCGTATTCCGCCGCGGCAGTCGTGATCGGCTCGGTCATCGGGTCGGGGATATTCCTGACGCCCCAGCGCGTTGCGGCGGTGGTGCAGATCCCCGGCATCATGATCGGCGTCTGGGTCCTGACCGGGCTCCTCACGCTGGCCGGGGCGCTGACGAATGCGGAGATCGCGAGCGAGATCGCTGAACCGGGGGGACAGTATGTGTTCTTCCGCGTCCTGTACGGCGACTGGCTGGCCTTCCTCTACGGATGGTGCACGTTCATCGTGTATCAGACCGGCTCCATCGCCGCTATCGCGGTGGCATTCGCCCGCTATTTCGGATACTTCGTCCACCTCCCCCACCTGAGCACGGCACTCGAAGCCTGGAAGCTTCCTCTCATCGGCGACATCGCCCCGCTGGCCGACATCGGAGTCAAGATGGTCGCGATCGGGGCGATTGTGACTGTGGCGGTCGTGAACTACACGGGGGTCCAGCGGGGAGGCCTCCTTCAGGTGATATTTACATCGCTCAAGGTGGCGGCGATTGCCGCGATAATCGTTTTCGGGTTTGCCGCGGGGACGGGGAGCGTAAGCCACTTCTTCCCTCTCTGGGGGACCCCGTCATCGGGGGATCTCCTCGGTGCTGTCGGGATCGCCATGGTGGCAACGCTCTGGTCGTACGACGGCTGGAACAGCCTGACGTACCTCGCGGGGGAGGTGAAGGACCCGCAACGGAACATACCCCGGGCGCTGATACTCGGAACGATCGCCGTCATCTGCATCTACGTGCTCACGAACCTTGCATATCTCTACGTGCTGCCGATCGGGGAGATGGCACAATCGAAACTGGTCGCGGCGGATATGATGGAGAGGGTGTTTTCCGGATACGGGGGGATGTTCATCTCGGCCGCGGTGATGATATCGACGTTCGGAACGGTGAATGCAACGTCGATGACCACCGCACGCGTCTACTTTGCCATGGCGAAGGACAGGATGTTTTTCAGGCAGATGGGGGAGGTCCATCCCAAGTACCGCACCCCTGCCCGGTCGCTCGTCGTCCAGGCCGTGTGGGCATCACTGCTGACGCTCACCGGGACGTACGATCAGATATTTACGTATGTGATATTCGCCGCGTGGATATTCTACGCGCTCGGCGCCGCGGGGATATTCATCATGCGGCACAAGTTCCCTTCCGCCAATCCCGCCTACCGCGTCCCCGGATATCCGGTGGTACCGATCCTATTTGTCGCCGTCGCGACGTGGTTTGTCATCAACACGCTGGTCAAGCAGTCATCGGACTCCCTCGTCGGACTCCTCCTCCTGCTGGCCGGGTTGCCGTTCTATTTCTACTGGAAGCGGGCCGCGACTACCTGAATATCTCCGTGACCGGCACGACCGTGACATCCTCCGGGGCGAGCTTCACCGGGAAGACCGCGATTTCCCTGTCTTCGCTCTGAACAGCCTCCGGCTTCTTTGTCCTGTACGTAATCGGGCTCGGCAGATCATTCACAAGTTCATCATGAAGCCCCTTCGCATCCTTCGCCACGACGACGATTTCCATGGCGCCGTAATGCAGGTGCTTCTTGACCGCCCTGTTGACATCCGCAAGAGTCAGTGTCCCCACCATCGAGCGGAACTGCGCAAGGTGGCTTCCCGGAATCCCGTAAAAACTGTCGTCGATCGCATACCCGAGGCGCGCCATCGTGGTGGGGGCATAGTTGAGGAGATACTTTTTAAGGAATTTTTGCGTGAGCGAGAACTGCTCTTTTGTGAGACCGTTCTCCACCAGGTGATTGTATTCCCGGAGCGCCGCGCGAAGGGCAAAGTGCCCGGCCTCCGGCGGGACCGGCCTGATCCAGATCTCGAATATCTGCTTGCGCCTGCACACGTTCTGCGGCGGGACGGTGCGTCTCCCCGCTTCGGGGAAATTCTCGATATACGAATAGTCGCCGTAGTTCAGGCCGCGCGCCTCTCGTATGACCTGGTACAGATGGCTGCTCGAGTTTCTGTGTTCCCCAAACCAGGAATTTGCGATCGCCAGCGCGTACCAGTCCTTGCTTCCCCGGAGGATGTCGATCGGGACCCCCATGCTTATCGCTGTGGCGGGCGCATCCTTTTCAACGATCGTCGCCCTGAAACCCCGGATGGGCGCAGGGGCGGGTGGATCGACCGGGCGGGGCTTCCCGGCGGGAAGTTTCCCCATGTCCTTTTCCAGGCGGGAAAGGAGAGCGGCGTTGTACCCTCCCCCGAGGCCGATCACGAGGTTCTCTTTCGTGAAATAGATCTTGTAGAAGCTGCGGACGTCTTCAAGCGTGATGCTTTTCACGCTCGAGACAAGGCCGGAGGTGATGTGCCCGTACGGCGTGCCGGCGAAGATCGCATTATACAGGACCGCTTTCCCGAGCTCTTCGTCGCTCGAGTAGCGGAGCGTGTTCTCAAGATAGTTCAGAGTCTGGCTCTTGATCCGGTCGAGATCCTGCTGCGAGAACGCCGGCGCCATCATGGCATCCAGGAACAGCGGATAGTACTCGCCGAGGTTGTCTTTGTGGACGCGGCCGTAGATGACCGTCATTTCGGCCGACACTGTCGCGTCGTACGCCGCGGCCAGGGGATACAGTTTTTCAAGGATCTGTTCGTAGCTGTTCTTGAGCGTCGATCCGTGCGTAAGCATCGCCGCGGTGATCGACGCCAGCCCTTCCTTCCCCGCGGGGTCGTTCTGCGACCCGACCTTGAACCAGATCCGAAAGCAGACTGTCGGATCGTTCTTCACAGGGACGACAACGGCGTTACCGGTCTTCACGCTCGCTTCTCCGATTGTCATGGAAAAAATGGCGGCACACACGAGGGCTGCGATGAGCGAATAGGTCTTCATTTCGCCTCTCCCTTCAGGACCACGATGGTCCGCCGTTCGGGGACGAAGTATTTCTTCGCAGCTTTCATGACGTCCTCCGGGGTCACTTTCGCCAGCGCGGTGTAGTAAGCGTCCACCGCGTCGATGCCTCCGGTGATCGCCACAAAATAGGCCAGGCGACCCGCCACCCTGTCCGGCGTGTCGAGGTTCATCAGGAATTCATAGCGACGGCGTTTCTTCACACCGGCAAGCCTCTGCGCATCCACAGGCGTTGTCTGGAATGACGCGACGGTTTTCAGGACTTCGTCCTGGATGAGGGGAATGTCTTCATCCTTCTTTATCCTGGCAACGATTTCGAAGAGGGGCATGTCGCGCTGCAGGGGTATACTGGCCTGCAGCTCGTCAACCCGCTGCTCCTGTATGTAGAGTTTCTTGTAGATGTCGCTTGTTTCTCCAAACGCCAGATCACCAAAAACGGTGGCCGCCACGAAATCGGTATTGGCCGGATCGAACGCATCCCCCTTGAATGCCATGTCAAGGATAGGGAGCGTCTTCCCGGGATACGTGACAGTTCCCGTCCGCTCCGCTTTCTGCGGCGGCTCCTGTTGAACGCTTGACGGCTCGTATCCCTTCTGCCACCCGCTGTAGTACTTCCTGACAAGTTTCAGGACGGCATCCGGCTTGACGTCCCCGACGACAAGGATCACGACGTTCTCGGGGCGATAGAACCGTTTGAAAAAACCGAGGCTGTAATCGTAGGCCTCGGGCATGGCCTTGATGTCCCGTTCGAACCCGATCGTCGTATGCTTGTAGGTATGGACATCGAATGCGAGGTCGCGCACTCTCTCGTCCAGCACTTCAAACGGATTGGTCACGCCCTTCCTGTATTCCCCGTAGATCGCGCCTGACTCGGTCTGAAACGCGGGGAGCTCATAATGAAGGTTCTGGAACCTGTCGCTCTCCACCTCGATAACCTTCTCCAGGTCTTCCACCGCGAAATTCAGGTGGTAGGCGGTGATATCGTCCGACGTGAATGCGTTGGCGCTCGCCCCGATCGAGGTCACGATGCTGTCATACACCGGACCGGGGTTCTTCCTGGTTCCGCGAAACATCATGTGCTCGAAGAAATGCGCGAACCCCGACTTGCCGGACTCTACCTCGTCCCTGCTCCCGGTCCGGACGACCGAGTAGTAGGCGACGAGCCCCGGGGATTCCATCGGGATCGTTATTACCTTCAGTCCGTTCGGAAGGACCGCGGTGTGGACTTTATACGGAAGTATCGTCTCAGCCATTGCTGAGCTCCCGGCAAGAAGAAGCAGGCAGAGGCCTGCGTTGATCGTTTTCAAAGCGTGTCTCCGGTTGTGTTCGGTTGTTTGTCACAGATAGTTTTCTTTGTGGTGCCGGATTGCCCCGATCCTGGATCCCGCTCGTGAGCGGGGTCCCACAGAGCGGGACTTCGCTCCGGCTGCAATGACCTGATGCGAGGACGGGGGACGGGCGCGATGACGTTAAAGGTTCTCGCTGAAGCGGTCCAGGAATGAAATTTCCTGCTGGCTCAGGCTTTCGACCCCCTGCGTTGAGATCTTCAGGCGGATACGGTCAAGTTCCTCCCTGTTTACTTCGTGAAGTTTTGCACTGTCGATCCTGCCCCAGCGATCGACCGCATTTCTGGATACAACGACGACCGGGGTTGCAGCCTTCAACTGGGCACGGTGTATGTAGCGGTCGATCAGCTTGAGATAGACGTACGCGCCGACGAACCCTCCGAGATGCGCAAAGTGTGCAATGTTCCCCTCGCTCCCCAGTCCTCCGAAGAGAGAAAGGGCCGTCATGCCGACGACAAGCCACCGTGCCTCGATGGGGAGGATCCCCCAGATGAATATTTTCTCCCGCGGCCAGAGATAGGCAAACGCAAGGAAGATTCCGTAGATGGCCCCCGAGGCTCCGACAATCGCCACGAAGGGAGTGAACACGAACGAAAGGACCGCCCCCATGATCCCACTGATGAAATAGAGCCACAGATAGCGCGCGCCGCCGAGCTCCTGCTCCACGCGGGGTCCGAAGAAGAACAGACCGAGCATATTAAAGAGAATGTGGCTCGGGCTGGCATGCATGAACATGTACGTCACCAGCGTCCAGGGACGGAGGAGCGCATAGGCCGGAACAAGCGTCATGGCGTTCATGAGCCCGGGGGCCGCAAGGCTCAAGACGTACAGCGCCACGTTTGCTATGATGAGGCGCATTGTCCAGCTATTCATCATATATACCGTCCGAACCTGTGAACTGTTTCATACATCGTGACGACATTCTCCGTCGGCGAATTGTCCTGAAGCATGTGCGTGGGCGAGAAGGCATACCCGCCCCCCGGCATCATCACATCCAGCGTCTGCCGTACCTCCCCGGCCACGTCAGCCGGTGTCCCTGTGACGACGCTCCCGGCGGTTGAAATGCAGCCGTGGAATGCGAGCCGGGCCCCGTACCGTTCCTTCAGATACGCGGGGGCCATATCCTTTGCCTCGGGCTGAAGCGTGTCGACGGCAGTGATACCCATCTCGATGAAATCTTCGAATGCCCAGCTGCTCGACCCGCAGGAGTGAATCATGACAGGGATGCCGAAACTTCGCGCCAGGTCGACAAATTTTTGATGACGGGGGCGGATGTGCCTCCGGAAGAGGGGGAGACTGACCATGGGGCCGCGTTGCGTCCCCAGGTCCTCACCCAGCCACATCACGTCGAGCTTCCCTGCTGCTTTTTCGAGCATCCTGCTGTAGATTTCAAGCTGGACCTTGTTCTTCCGGTCCATGAACAGGAGCGCCGCCGGGTCGTCCGTCATCAGGTCGAGCAGCGTTTGTTCCATCGTCCTGATCATCCCGGCGGTGTTGATCATGTCTCCCGCCCCGGGGTTTCCGATGAGGAGACAGTAGTCCTTCATCCTTTCGCATTCCGAGATCGCCGCGGCGTAGTCGAAGTGGTCGGCGGATGGCATCGGCCAGCGGGCCACAGTCTCCTCGTCCGCATCCTTCAGGGGGAAATCGCAATAGTCCCAGTACCCGCCGGCGTCGTGCTCCACCCACCGTGTCCGGATCCCCCAGATGTCGATTTTTCGCCCCGGAATCTCCTGATGCAGCGGAGGTCCCGTGTACTGCGGTATGATCTCGAAGAAATCAACGCCAAGCAGACGCCGGAGCCCCTCGTCGTCCCCCGGCTGAAGCCCGAAGTGTTTCTTCAGGCGGCCATCGATGCCGGGATTGGCAAGATAATCGATCGGAACGCGATCAGGGATACCGTGCCGGAAAGTGGTCAGGACGCGTTCTTTGGACGTCATGGAGGACGATGAAGGTTCCGTATGAAGATACTGGATTTCCGGGAACATTCAAAGATACGTGAGTGCGGGGCTCGCATTGCCCGGAGCTCCGCTGAAACTGTCCCTGATTTCCTGGCGAGGAATTTGCGACAAATTTGCGATTGAGCGGGGGAGGTGTATATTCAAAACAGCATTCCGCTCTCCTGTTCATCACATCCGATCCGACTCCCATGAACCGCTTACTTCTCACGCTATGCGCATTGCTGGCTGGTGTCGTCACGGTCACCGCGCAGGGACACGAATTCTATGTCTCCCCGTCAGGCAATGATACCTGGTCAGGGAAACTCTCTCTGCCGAACACCCACAAAACTGAAGGCCCCTTTAGAACACTTGCCGGAGCACGGGATGCGTTGAGGTTGTTGAAGGAACATGGCCTCCTCGCAGGAGGGGCGACAGTCAATGTGCGCGGAGGAACATACACGACAGGCAACACATTTCTCCTTACTGCGAGAGATTCCGGGACAGGTTCCCGGCCGATGATCTGGAGAGCGTACCGCAACGAAAAGGTATTCCTGAGCGGGGGGCGGACTATTGCCGGTTTCAGGCCCGTCACGGATCCCGCGGTTCGCGCCCGACTCGGGGAGACGGCCCGGACACATGTCCTGGTTACAGATTTCAAAGCTCAGGGGATCTCGGGTTACGGCGAGATCGGTCAGCGCGGCGGACCCCCGATGGAACTCTTCGTCAACGGAAAGAGGATGACCATCGCCCGTTATCCGAATGAAGGGTGGCTTCACGTCGCCAACGTGCCGCAGAGCGGAGATTCAATGTACAACAAAGGGCTGGAACGGGAAAAGCGGTATGACGGGGTCCCGGCCGGGAGACACTACGGGCGGATCGCGTACGATGGGAACGAGCCCTCACGCTGGGGGACGAGTGACGACATATATATGCATGGATACTGGACGTTCGACTGGAGCGATTCATACCAGCGGATCGAGTCGATCGATACCGCCAGACGGGAAATCACGCTCCGCCCCCCCCATCACTGGTACGGCTACACGAAGAATCAGCGGTTCTATTTCCTGAATGTGGTCGAAGAGCTGGACTCTCCGGGCGAATGGTACATGGACCGCTCCCGCGGACTGCTCTATCTCTGGCCCCCCGCGGAGATCAACGAGGCCGATGTTTCGATGCTTGAACGTCCGCTCGTGGAGATCGACAGCTGCTCGTGGACACGAATCGAAGGAATGACGTTCACGTACGGACGCCGGGAGGGGATACGGATCAGGGGAGGGCATGACAATACGGTTTCAGGATGTGTGTTTGCGAACCTCGGGGGAGATGCCGCGACGATCGAAGGAGGATTTCACCACGGGATCGTGTACAGTACGATACACGACGTCGGTCTCGGCGGGATTCTCATGAAAGGCGGAGACAGAAAAACCCTGACGCCGGGAGGACACTACGCCGAGGACAACAAAATATACGATTACAGCAAGTGGCTCCGCACCGGCCAGTATGCCGTCGTTATGGAAGGGGTCGGCCATCGCGCCGCGCACAACCTGATACATGACTCTCCGTTCGAGGGGATCGCAATAAGGGGAAACGACAACATTATCGAATACAACGAGTTCCATGANNGCGGTGTATCTGGACGACTGGGCAAGCGGATTCACCGTGAAAGGGAACCTTTTTTACCGGGCCGGGCGTGCGACGATGATCGGCGGCGGGAGGGACAATGTCGTGGAGGAGAACATATACGTGGAATGCAGCCCTTCTCTTCACGTCGACGCCCGCGGGCTCGGCTGGGCCTCGTA
>PMND01000078.1 GCA_003161955.1 Ignavibacteriota bacterium
TCCTATTCCTTCGCGTCCATAAGCGACGGAACGGAATCACGGCCGCAGCGGAGAGTGCGCCGGCGCTTGAATGACAATCCATCCTTCAGGGGACACTTCACAATGACATCGCACAGATTCCTGCAGATATTCGTCGCCTCCGGGATCGCCTTTCAGGCCTCCACAGCGCAGACCCCCCCGACGGTCCCTCTGACAGTGGGGGACGCGGTGGCTCTTGTCCTGTCGCGCAACCCGGCCCTCGTGGAATCCGGACACGACATCGATGCCGCGCGCGCGCGCGCCGACCAGAGCCGGAGCGGCTACCTCCCGAGCGCGGAGGCCGAAGCCACATACGTGCTCCTCGCCCCGGTGTCGGTTTTCGACCTCCCGGGCGAATCCATCAAGGTCTTCCCGTACAACAATTACGACGGCCATATCGGCGTGCGGCAGACCGTGTACGATTTTCAGAAGACGAGCGCGGCTGTCGGCCTCGCCGATTCGCGCGTCGCGATTGCGGAAGACTCCAGGGAAGCCGTGAAACGGGATCTGGCCGTCCGGTCCGCGGAGACGTTTTATGCCATCCTCTTCCTCCGGCGGAGCATCGATGTCCAGAATGAGCAGGTCAGGACTCTGCAGGAGCACCTCGCGATCGCGCACAGGAAGGCCGAGGCCGGGACCGCCACGCTGCTCGACGAACTCACGACACAGGTGCGCGTCGCCGCGGCGCAGAACGTGAAGATCGGACTCGAGAACAGCCTCCGGAGCGCCGAGATCACGCTGCGCCGGCTCGCCGTCCTTCCGTCGGACGCCCCCCTCCAGCTCCGGGGGGAATTCCCGCCGGCCGCAATCCCCCCCGCCAGGGACTCTCTCCTCGCGGCGGCTTTCGCAGGGCGGATCGAAGCCCGGGGCGCCGAGGACGCGCTTGTCTCGGCGCGCGCGCAGCAGCGGGCGGCCGGCGCAAACGACGCACCGTCCCTCAACGCCTCCCTTCTGTACGGCGTGAAGAACGGCTACATACCGAATCTTGATATCCTGCGCGGGAACCTTGTGGGCATGCTGGACCTCCGGATCCCCATATTCGACGGCAGCCGGACCCGGTCCATGGAGGAGGAGGCGACGGCGGCCCTTCATGCCGCCGAGTCCCGGAAGCAGGGGGTCGCGCTCATGATCCAGGCGGAGGTCGATCAGGCGCTCTCCGAGCTCACCGCGGCGGGGGAACGGGTCAGCATCTCCGAGACAAACATCAACCAGGCGGACCTTGCGGTGAAGAATGCAAGGCTCCGCTACAATGCGGGAAGCATCTCCAACCTTGACCTGCTTGACGCTGAAACGGCTGTCGCCCAGGCGCGCCTGACGAACCTGCAGGCGCTCTATGACGTTGTCACAGGCACGATACGGCTCCGCCGGGCGACAGGGAGCCCGGTGGCCGGGCAATGAAGGAAATTCGATGCGTGGACAGACGGGAGGATGACAGGGAGACAGAGCGGGAGAGGAGTCAGCGCCTGAGGAGCCGGTAGACGAGGGGGAGACAGAAAAAGAGGAGCAGGCTCGACAGGGAAAACCCGCCGATAACTGCAACTGCGAGGGGCTGTTGCATCTGCGCCCCGGCTCCGATACCCAGGGACAACGGGAGAAGAGCGAAGACCGCCGCAAGTGCGGTCATGATGATCGGGCGCGTGCGCATGCGGGTGGCGCGGACGATCGCCTCGTCGAGGGGGACGCCGTCCGCGGTCAGCTTCTTCATATGATGCATGACGAATATCGCGTTCTCGGCGACGATCCCGATGATCAGGATGATCCCGACGAAACTCGAAATGTTNNGCCAGTGTGACAAGAAGAAGCCCCTTGAATGAATCCTGCTGTGTCTCGTAGACCCCCCCGTACACCACCTCCAGATCAGGGGGGACCGTCAGGTCCTTCGCCAGTTTAACTTTGATGTCATCGACCGTGCGGCCCAGATCGCGATCCTTGATCCTCGCAGTGACCGCGACAAACTGGCGGAGCCCTTCCCTGTGGATCTCGGCCTGTCCCCCGGTCTTCTCGAGTGAGGCAACCGACCGGAGCGGGACGCTGTTCCCTGAAGGAGTCATGAGCCGGACCCCTTCGATCTTCTCCAGGTCGAACCGGTATTCGTCCGGATACCGGACCCGGATTCCGAGCAGCTTCTCCCCCCGCTGGATGCTGCTTTCGGTGACGCCGTGGACCATCGTTCCAAGCTGTTCCTGCACATCGGCTACCGTCAGTCCCGCCAGTGACGCCCTGAGAGGATCGACTCTCAGTACGAGGGAGGGTCCGGAGATCACGATGCCGTCAAATGCATCAACAACCCCCGGGACGGTCGCGATGAGGGCTTTGACATCCTCCGCCTTCGCGTGAATGAGCCTTTGATCCGCCCCGAACAACTTGATCTCGATCGGCGAGGGATTGTTTGTCAGGTCCCCGATCAGATCCCCCATGGGCTGTCCGAATTCGATCCGGAGCGACGGCTCGCTCGCATTGATCCTGTCGCGGACGTCCGCAATGACGTCGCCGATCGCCCGGGAGCGTTCGGACCTGAGCTTCACAAGGTAATCGCCTCTGTTTGGCTCCGTCAGGAAGAAACCCATCTGCGTCCCGGTCCTCCGTGAATATGATTCGACCTCCGGGACGGCCATGAGCATCCGCTCGACCTTCCCGAGGATCCGGTCGGTCTCCGTGAGCGACGTCCCCGGAGGACTGTTNNATGCACAGACCGGCGGGGACGATGACCCACCGGATACCGAGGAGGCGCGTGAGCGTCCGACCGTACCATTCCCCGAGTGCGGTCCGCCGACCGTGGCGGGCGACCTCCCGCGCGACATCGGATTCCCTGATCACGAAGGATGCAAGAAGCGGCGCGAGCGTGATAGAGAACAGGAATGAGATCAGAAGCGCGAAGACCATCGTGACGGAGAGTGACGCGAAGAACGCCCCCGTCACACCCCCCAGGAACGCCAGCGGGATATGGATGACGATGGTGCTCGCCGTCGACCCGATGATCGCGGGCATGAGTTCCTTCAACGAACGGCCGGCCAGACCCAGGAGCGTGTCGGCCGGGCCGGGCCCCTCCTTCCGCGCGACGAAATGCGCGAACATGTTTTCAAGTATGACGATCGAATCGTCGATGATCAGACCCACCGCCGCTGCGATCCCTCCCAGCGTCATGATGTTGATTGTCTTGCCGACGACGGAGAGGCAGACGATCGTGGAGGCGATCGTGACCGGGACGACGAGCGCGATCACGATGGCCACCCGCCAGCTCCGGAGGAACACGAGGAGGACGACCATCGCGAGCGCGATTCCGACGATGATGCTGTCGCGCGTCGTGTGTATTGAGCTCTGTATGAAACTCCCCTGGTCGTAGAAGTTCTCAAAGCGGACTCCGGCGGGGATCCTGAGCGCGGCAAGCGCGCTGACGACATCGCCGCCGATCTGCACCGTGCTTCCGGTCGGCTGCTTCATGATGTTCACGAGGACCGCCTCACGGCCATGGGCGGTCGTGCGGATGAATTTGTCCGCGACGGCGGGGATCACCTCGGCCACGTCCCTCACCCGAACGGGCACGCCGTCCCGCACGGTCACGACACATGAGCCGATGTCCTCCGAAGTTTTGTACAGGCCGGAGACCAGCGAGAGATACAGCTGATAGTTGTTGTCGACGAGTCCGGCCGAAGAGACGATGTTCGTCTTTTTCAGGGCCTCCGAGAGCCGGCGGATGTCCAGGTGATACCCCGCAAGCTTCTCCGGAGCGGCGACAACGCGGAATTCACGAACATCCCCCCCTGTTATTTCAACGCGGGCNNACCCGAGTATCGGGAACACGGCGACCTGCATCTGCTCGGTCTGCACAGTCGCCGCCGGCGGCAGGGCGCTGCGGATGTTGGCGATGCGGCCCTGCATGAGCTGGAGCGTCTGCTGGACATCGCTCCCCCAGTCGAGATTCACGGAGATTTCCGTCGATCCGCGCCCGGTGATGGAGCGGACGACCCGTACACCCGGAACTGAACTGGCGGCTTCCTCCAGAGGCTTCGTCACCTCGATCATCATCCGTTCCGCAGGTTCCTCCCCGTTGTCGGCGAGGATCACGATGCGCGGGAACGTGACGTCCGGGAAGAGCGATACGGGCATACGCTGGAGGAGGGCGACCCCGGACGCGGCAAACACCGCGATCGTGAAGAGGATGGCGCGTGCGTGGCGGCGGACGTAGTCGAACAGGGTCATCAGCGCCTACCGGAGGGGGGCGATGCGTGTGGAATCCGCGAGGGCATAATTCCCCTCCACAACGACCGCCGCCCCGGGAAGAAGTCCCTTCCCCGCCACCTCCGCAAGCGAATCCGTGCGGGTCCCCACTTCGACCGGAACGATCCGCGCAAGAGAGTCGGGCGTCGCCACGACCACGGTGTAGGTGTCCGTTTCGTCGTTCCGTATCAGGGCGGATTTTGGCACGATGAAGACTCCGGCGTGCCTGCCTGTGACGATCCGGGCGATCCCGTTCATGTCCGTCCTGAGAAGGCGTTTCTTCTTTTCATCCTCCCCGGCGAACCGGAGCCTGACCTTCACGGTCTGGCTCTGGGGGTCAGACCGCGGGTTCACTGCTTCCACGACGGCGCTGAACCGGTCGTCAGGGAGCGCCTGAAAAATAAGAATCGCCCGCTCGCCCGGACGCACCTGCGGCACGTCAGGAAGCGGCACGTCCGCCACGAAGACAAGCGTCGAAAGATCCAGCAGCGTTACCAGCTCGGCGTTTTCCGCAACGAGATCCCCCTCCGTCGCGCTGCGCGTTGCAACGATGCCCCCTGTCGCCGCGCGCACTTCCAGGTTATTCTGACCGCCAAGCGCGAGTTCCATCGCCCGCCGGGCCTCAACACGTTCTGCCTCCGTCCGTGCACCGCGCAGCAGCGCTCCGGCTCCCGTAATCGCGGCGTGCGTCTCACGGGGCTGGATGACCGCCACGAGATCCCCGCGTTTGACCGGTGTCCCCTCGAGCACCTTCAGCGAGAGGAGCGTGCCGGCAATCGGAGCGAGTATTCTCCCCTTCCGGACTGCATCGGTATTCCCCGTTGCGGTGACCACCGTCTCCAGATCGCCGCGGATGAGCGGCACCGTCCTGACGGCCACCACCGGAGTGACGGCGGGACTCTCCCCCTCATCTTCCCCGGAATTGTGCCTCGCGCATCCTGCCACGGCCGCACACAGGAGACACAATTGGAAAACGCGCATCGGCAGGGTCATGATAGTCCGTCTCAGTGAGCGTTCAGTCGTTCAATTCTTGCCCCGATGGACCGGATATCCGCGAGCGCCTGGATCTCCGCCAGCCGGAGGTCTGTCAGCGCCTGCTGGGCCGACAGGACCTCCAGCGAGAGTGCGCCTCCCCCGGCAAATTTTGATTTTGTCAGGATAAAATTGTCCCGCGCCTTCGTGAGGTCCCCGCGAAGAACACGGAGACGTTCCCTCGCATTGGCACGCTTCAGGCGCGTCCTGGCGGCGTCTGAAGCGATCGAGCGGCGGAGGAACTCCATTCTCTGGCGCAGATCTTCCGTCGCGAGCTCCTTTTCCTGAACTCTCAAACCCGTCGCGCCCCAGTTGAAGAGCGGGAACTGTATCCCGATTCCCACCGAGTAGCCAAGGCCGTTGATCCGTTCAGCGTACGGGAGGCGGAAGTTCTCTCCCGACGTCAGATACCCCGCGTCGGCGAACAGCGAAATATCCGGAAACCGTTCGCGGCCGGCGATCTCCTCTTCCATGACATTGCGCCGGATGAGCAACACGGCGACGGTCATCTCAGGGGTGCCGGAGGGATCAAACTCCCTCCCTCCCCGGATGGAGTCCGGAGACACGGCCAGAGTATCGGCGGGAAGTGGGACAAGACTCACGGCCGTGTCCGGCGGGAGTCCGACCAGCTCCTGCAGAGCGATCTTCGCGCCGAGCGAGGATTCCAGGGCCTTCGCAAGCGCAAGGCGGGCGGTGGAGGTCTGAATTTCGGTCCGCAGGAGGTCCGTCGAGCTCGCGCTGCCCCCCCGATAGAGCCGTTGAACCAGTCCGAGATATGCTTCGAGCTGATCCACGCTCTCACGATCGAGGGCAAATTCAGCATCTGTCCGCAACGCTTCGAAAAACGCTTGTTTCACCGCAAGCTCCAGATCGAGTCCCGCGAGATCCCGTTCGTGTCCGAGCCGCTCGAGATCAACGGCGATCTGGTCGGATTTCAGTCCCCGCAGACCGGAATCGTATATCGACTGCCGCAGAGTGACAAGCCCCCTCACTTCCCCCCCGTTCGAGATCCCGGGATCGTACCCGTAGACGGGAGGAACGGGAAAATAGATCCCATCCATCACTGCCCCGAGCTGCGGAAGACCCGTGCTCTCGAGCTCTGATTTCGAGAGCCCTGCGGCGTGGACGGCGTTTTCCGCCATCCTGATCTGCGGACTGTTCCTCCGCGCCAGGACGAGGCAACTGTCAAGACCGAGTGACGTCTGGGCCGCCCCGGTGTGCGGCGCGCAGAGAGCCAGACAAACGCACAACCATTTCATGCAGTTCATCGCGGACTAATCTTCTTCTTCCCCTTCTTCTTCTTTCTCTGTTTTTTCCTTTTTCACCTTCAGTGGATTCTTTTCGAGGACTTTGCCGGATGGATCCACGACAAGTGAGCCCTTCTTCGAACCGAGTGAGACCTGCACCTCATAGGAGATCTCCGTCCCCTTTGCGGTCTTTTCGGCCTTCGCGATTTTCGCCTTCGGGAATTCCCTGTCGATCGCCGTTTTGACGGCTCCGGGGAGCGCTCCGACCGCGACGACCTCCTCGATCTCGGTTACTGTCCCGTCTGCAAGGTAGAGAATGTCGCGAGCCTGGTCCCCGTCCATGCTCTCGATTTCGAAGTACGTCTTCCCGTTCTCCACTTCGTTCGATGTCCCCCTGATCTTCGCGTGCGGATAGGCCTTCTCGAATGCAGCCAGGACCGGAGGGGGAACATCCTTTTTGCTGATCTTTTTTTCCTGCGCATTGAGCGGGAGAGCCGCGACCGCGGACGCAAGGACGATCAGTGCCTCAATCACACCGAATCGTTGATTTCGCATGTCGATCCTCCTTCGTGAAATGACGACGGATAGAACCCGGGGACGACACAATCTACCAAAGGAACATGAAAAGGAGATGAAGGCCGCAGTAACAGCGCGATTTATACGCCAAAACGGAGTACAACGGTGGTTCCCCGGCCGGGCTCGCTTTCCACGGCAATTGACCCTTTATGGAGGCTTACAAGGCGGTGCACGATCGCAAGGCCGAGACCGCTCCCACCTCCTTCCGGACGAGCGTCCCCGGCACGAAAGAACCGCCCGAAAATACGGGACAGATCACCGGGAGCAATTCCGCAGCCGGTGTCCCGCACGGTCACACGCACCTGCAATTCCGATTCGGGCTCCTTCTCCAGCGAAACGCTCACGTTACCCCGGCGCTTCGTGAACTTCAGGCTGTTTTCAAGCAGGCAGAGAAGTATCCGTTTGATCCCATCCCTGTCCCCCGTCATTTCCACCGCTTCAGCGATATGCACCCTGAGAGATATCCCCGCGGCCCGGAACAGGGGATGAATGTTCTGGACGCATTCCACGATCACTTCGTCGATGCGCACTGGCTCAAATCTGAGCGAATCCGGAGCCGCGTCCAGCCTGGAAAGGAGCAGGAGGTCCCCGGCCATTTTCGACAGCCGGTCCACTTCGGCGACGATCCCCGCGATCTCGCGCCCCTTCGTGCTTCCCCTTCCCTTCTTCTGCAAAAGTTCGAGATCGCTTCTGATGATCGTCAACGGAGTGCGGAGCTCGTGTGAGGCATCGGCGATGAACTGGCGCTGGGCATCGAATGCCCTCTCAATGCGATCCATCATGCTGTTGAGGGTCTCGCCGAGGAGTCGTACTTCATCGCGTGTATCCGGAAGTGTCAGGCGGGAACTCAGGTTGTCCTGGGAAATCCCCCGCGCTGTGGCAATCATCGAAGAGACCGGCAGGAAAGCCGCCCGCGTGATGAGGTATGCTGCGATCGAAGCAATGACCAGCATCGCCGGAACCGTAAGCCAGAACAGAAGCCGGAGCCTCTCCAGATCATCTTGAACCGGCGCCATCAGGGCCGCGACCGTGAGTGTGAAGGCCGCGCTGTCATTCACCTCCACCGTACCGGTGTAGAGCCTGAACTTTTCACCGCCGATCTCCCGTATCACGAATGTACCTTCCGTGCCCCGGACTGACCGTGCGGAGAGAGGAACTGCCCCGGCGAGAACGCTGTCGTCGAGCATGACCCGGCCATCAAGCGATCGGACGAGGAATCGCTGACCCGTAAGATCGCCGGGAGAGAGACTCCTGAACTCCCCGGGGGCGGGGAACAGATGCTCGTTCCTCTGTTCTTCCACCTCGGAGGCGATCTTCCCCGCATACGTCACTATCGAGGCGTCGAGTTTCGCCATAGACGCCTCGAGAGAATTGCGGTACACCAGATATGCAAACGCGGCGAACACCACTCCGAAGACGAGCGTGTACGCAAGCGCGACCTTTGTCCTGACAGTCAGCACTGGAATCAAGGTTTGCCGGGGCTCCTGTCGGAGAGCATGTACCCCGCCCCCCGAAGAGTGTGGATGAGCGGCATGTCGAAGTCCTTATCGACCTTCTGGCGCAGAAACCGGATGAAGGATTCGACGACGTTGCTCCTCGGATCGAAATTCATGTCCCAGAGGTGTTCCGATATCGCCTGCCGGGAGAGTATCTTCCCCGGCTTCATCAGGAACAGTTCCAGAAGGGCGAACTCCTTTGCAGTCAGGAGGATCTCTCGTCCTCCGCGGACAGCCCTGTGCGTTGTGAGGTCAAGACGGAGGCCGAAATGTTCCAGAGTCGTCGTTCTGACTTCCGTGTGCCGCCGGACAAGAGCCCGGACCCGGGCGAGGAGCTCGCCGCCATGGAACGGTTTTACGAGATAGTCATCGGCCCCGTTATCGAGCCCCCGGATCCGGTCATCGACGTCACCGAGCGCCGTGAGCATCAGAATCGGCGTGAGCACCCCCCCCTTCCTGAGGTGCTCCAGCGTCACCCATCCGTCCTGCCGCGGGAGCATAATATCCATAATGATGGCGTCATAGTCGTTCGTCCCTGCCAGCTCCTCCCCCTTTATGCCGTCTCCGGCAATATCAACGGCGAAGCTTTCGGACCGGAGCCAACGGGAGACGGAGGCAGCCAGGCGTCTGTCATCTTCGATAAGGAGGAGTCTCACGGTTCAGACTATCGTGACTGAGAATGCGGGAAATCTCAAGAGAAGAAACGATTCCGGAAGGGCAAAATCAACATTCATGCGGGGCTCCCCGGCGGGGCGTGTCGGAGAGCCCCTGTGAGCGGCTCAGATCCCTTCGTTCGCGAGCATCGTGCAGACATAATTGATCTGCGACACAAGCTTCGGATGAGACGCCTCGAACCCCTTCACCGATTCCTCGAGTCCGGCCAGCGACAGCCTGAGCAGCTCCGGATTCTTCTCCCGGCGCGTGGCTTCATGCGTCGAGCGGTCGATGAAGCCGGTGATGCTTTCGGCGTGCTCCGCGCGTGTCTTTGAGAGGTTTGTGATCTCCGACTTCAGCGTCGAGACAAGTGTCAGCAGCTCGCTCTTCCCCTTGCCGGAGATCGCCTCCGCATCCCGGATCCGGGACTCGATCTTTTTAAGTGTTTCTTCGATCATAGATTTGCCTTTGCGCTGGGTTCGGGTTCACATCCGCATCCCCTGTGCCACGGGGCGCCAAATTTCTCGCGCTCTTCGGGGGTCATCGTCGAGAGTTTCTTCTCGAAGTGGCGTCTCCAGCGCTCTCTTCGCCAGCCGTGCCCGAACCGCCCAGGTGTCCATCCGCGGAGCAGTATATGCGCCAGTAGGAGGAGCGCGATCGACTGGCCGAATGTGATCGCCGGACCGTGAAACAGGTCGGGGACCGTCGCATTCCAGAGAAACATGACGACGCCGCCGAACACCACGACCGCCAGTGCTGCAAGACCGATAAAGAGGAACGCTTTCCCCACCCACCACTTTTTCATGTCAATTCCTTTCCTGTTGTGAATTTCGGTTTCATTTCCTGGAAAAATCCGGCCCACTCAGTCTGTCACCTCGCGATAAAGTTCCTCGAGCCGCCGGCGAAGGAACTGGACGGCGTAGCGTTTGCGGGAGAGGAGCGTGTTAAGAGGATCCCCCGTGATCTCGCGGATCTCGTTGAAACTTCTCCCCTCGATCTCGTGCATGATGAAGACCTGCCTCTGCTTTTCGGGAAGCTCTTCGAGAGCCTCCGCGAGCTCCTCCGCTATGACCTCCCGGTCATACCCTGTGTCAGGTCCCTCCATTGGGGCCGGGAGGATTTCTGCCAGTGTCACGGGACCGCCGTCCAGCGCCTCGTCAAGAGCCCGGTCACCCGGACGCCGCCTCCTGTACCAATCGATGATCTTGTTGCGGGCGACGATGAAGAGCCAGCCTGTCATTGTCTCGATCGGTTCGGTCACGCTGTAGCTCGTCAGAAGCTGGTAGAAGACGTCCTGGAGGATATCTTCGGCCTGGCTGTCGCTCGCGACGCGCCGACGGATGAAGGCAAGGAGCCTGCTCCTCTGGCCTTCCGCGGCCTGAGCGATACGCGTATCCCTTATGAGAGACCCGGGCCCGGTTTCCGCCCCGGCGTCTGCAATAGCTTCCATGAAGTGGTCCGATTTACCCTATGATACGCAGAATCGAGGGGAATATTGTGGGGAAAGGTCAAATATCGTAGATTCTTACACGCTATGTCCAGAAAATCTTCATTCCCGAGGGACCGATCTGGACATTCGGAGGACGCATCTTCGTCAGGATCCTCACCGCCGTCAGCCCCCCCGTCAGTACACATACCGCGCCCCCACCGACAAGAAGCCCGAGCTTGCTCGTCGGCTCCGGATCCAGAAACGCCAGAACCACCATGGCCGCTCCCGCCGCGCTCAGGCCCACCGCGACACTGACCGCCGACCATTCCCTCGGTGTGAGCTTGGCTTTCAGTCCCATCGCGGCGAGAGACTCGACCGCCGGGTCGATCCCCACTTTCGCATCATCGACGAGAAAGACGGGAGTCTTCTGCTTGTAGGCGCGGGCAAGCTGCGTGAACCAGCCCTCTTCGCTTGTCCGTATCTGAATCTCTTCCATTCAGACTCCTTTTTCAGAATTTCGGGTTTACGCCGGGACTATACAGGATGAACAAAAAGAGCCAGGAGAATGACGCATCCGATCCAGAGTGCTCCCAGTATCAACGGCCCCGCCCACCCCGGGCCCCGCCTCCGCACGGCAACCCCTGCAGCGACTCCTCCGGAAGCCAGCGCAGGGAGCAACAGAAACGGAGCGCCGAACTTCACGACAAGGAATACCGACGTGAGGAGAAACGGGGCAACGAGCGCAATCCCCGCAACCAGGGGAGACGGCGCACCTGAACGACCAAACAGAAGGCCCCCGGCAAAGAACAGAACCCCTGTCAGCAGGACCGCAACGGCGATCGCCGCTGTGAACAACACGCCGGCGAGAAGGAGGAGCAATATGATCCCCAGGGCCGGCGGGAACAGCCATTCGATTCCCGTGCGCATGCGGCACCTAGATCAGGCGGCCGGAGATTTGCGACGTGCCAAAAGGGGTTCCCTGTCGCGAGACCCCCGAGAGCCCGGCAGCCGTCATCCATCCGGACACTTCGGCCTCTGTGTACGTGTCCCCGGATTCAGTCCCGACGAGCATGTTGATAGCGAAGATCGCGCCCGGTGAAGGAGTCAGCCGCTCTTCGTCCATGATGAAGTCCTGAACAACAACGCGTCCGCCCGGACGAAGCGCACGCGCGCACTTCATCATCAGTTCCGCGTTCTCCGAAGGGGAGTTGCTGTGTATGATCGCGGAGAGAAACACGATGTCGAAGTCCTTTCCGAGTCCGTCGTTCAGATAATCGCCGGGGACGGTTGCCACACTCTGCGAGAGGCCCTCACGCTCGACGTATCCCCTTGTCAATGGAATCACCCCGGGCAGATCGAATACCGTAGCACTGATCCCGGCCTTCGCCCGCACGAACGCCATGGCATATGCTCCCGAGCCTCCTCCCACGTCGAGAACCCGGGTGACGTTTGAGAGGTCAATCTGTCCGACCACGGCGGGCGCCTGGCGCATCGCCCGGTCGTGCATTGCGGCAATGAACGCGGACCGCCATTGTTCCTGTTTCTGCTCGACCGTGCGAAGGCGGACGCCGGTCCCGGTGCGGACCGCCTCCGTAAGCGTCGTCCACGTGTCCCAGAGGTGAACCGTGTGCATCAGCCCGCCGAGGTAGCCCGGGCTGTCCTGGACCAGACACTCCCGTGCACCCTGAGAGTTCGAGAACCGGCCGTTTTCCTTTGTGAGAAGCCCCATCGCACAGAGTGCATTCATCAGCCGTTCCGTCGCGCGCGGGTCCGTGCCGATCATGGAGGCGATGCCGGCGGATGTATGCCGGCCGCTCCCGAGCGCCGTGAAGAGACCGAGTTCGTGCGCCGTGAGGAGGATGCGGCTCTCCTGGAATGCGTAGGCAATGTTGCGGATCTGTTCGCGGGTGAGGGGAGGCGTTTCAGGGGGCATGGGGGGACCTGTATGTCAGGGTAACAGAATGACCGCGCGCATACGCGAAATGAATGGACATACGATTTCAAAATCAACCCGCATGAGACAACAAAGGGATGGAGGAGATTGACTCTTTGACCGATTTCGCGTAACGTATACGGGAGAAAGGACTTACCCTATGACCTCAACGCCCCGCGTCCAGCGGCTCCACGGCGGGAACCCGATTCTGAGACGGATCGAGGGTCATCCCTGGGAGAACCGGGTCGCATTCAATCCTGCCTGTGCATTCGTCGACGAGCGACACCTGATCGATGCCATCGTCCCGTCCCTCCCGTTGGATGGACCGACGAAGTCCATCCTTCTCAAGCAGGATGGACTCTGCTTCCTGCTCTACCGCGCACAGGGGGCGCGACAGGC
>PMND01000091.1:0-125 GCA_003161955.1 Ignavibacteriota bacterium
ATTTCGCGTTGAAGGTTCGATGCGTCCTTGGAGCGATGCCCGATCATCGGTGTCGCCATCTTGGCAAGGACTTCGGGGGCGACTTCGGTCGGGCCGGGTATGAACAGTTTTTTGTGCATGGTGAC
>PMND01000091.1:212-9133 GCA_003161955.1 Ignavibacteriota bacterium
TTTTTCAAAGTTGTCACACATCGTTTTCTCATCCGTTTTCAACTCACGTTCATTGCTTTCCTGAATGTCCGCATGAGCAAAGTGGCGACTGCCGGCGTGTTCCGTGTGCGATGCGCTGCTCTGCACCTTCGATCCCGGACAGAGCAGCGTGAGCGCAGTGTATGCAGAAAAGCGTCTCCCGTATCAGGTTCAAACCACAATCGCTCATTACATACCAAGGAGGGGCAGATGAGTCCTACATTTACCAGATGGAAGGTGGCTGCTGCAGTCGCTCTGTTGATTGCAGGAACATCTTCCCTGTTCGCGCAGGGAATCACGACGGGCGCCATCAGCGGCCGGGTCGTGAGTACCACCGGCGAAGTGTTGCCGGGGGCAACCGTCGTTGCGTTGCACGTGGCCAGCGGGACGACCTACGGCACCGCCACGCGTGAGAACGGACGTTTTGTGATCCCCAACGTCCGGGTCGGCGGTCCGTACACGGTCACCGTCTCTCTCGTCGGACACAAGAAGGCCTCGCGGGAAAACGTCTTTACGATCGTTTCCCAGACGACGGGAGTTGATTTCACACTGACCGAGGAGGCCATTCTGACCCCCGACGTGGTCGTCACGGGCGCACGGCAGTCGGTCTTGAGCCCATCACGGACGGGCGCCTCGACAAACATCGACAAGGTTACTTTTGGCCTCCTGCCGACGATTTCCGGCAAGTTCCAGGACTTCGTCCGCCTGACCCCCGAATCGCGCGCCAATGCCAGCTACGGCGGCGACTCGTACATCGGCCAGGACAGCCGGTATAACAATACGACGGTCGACGGCGCCTACTTCAACAATTCGTTCGGCCTCCAGGGCCAGGTGGGAGAACGGACCGGGGTAGCGCCGATCTCACTGGACGCCATCGAGCAGGTGCAGGTGAACATCGCCCCGTTCGACGTGCGTCAGGGGAACTTCGTCGGCGCGGCGATGAACGCCGTCACGAAGAGCGGCACGAACGACTTCTCCGGAACCCTGATATATGGCAAGCGGAACCAGGATATGGTGGGGACGCGCGCGTACGATAATGCGTACAATCCGGGGACGTTCGACTACAACAAGTTCACGTTCAGTCTCGGCGGCCCGATCATCAAAGACAAACTCTTCTTCTTCGTCAACTATGAGGGGGACAAGACCACGCAGCCGGGAACGACGTTCACCGCNNAACACGCCCGGAAAACGGTACCTGGCCAAGCTCGACTTCAACCTCGACGAGAGAAACAAGATCTCTGTCCGCTACAACCGCCTGGATTCGCAAACCGACGTTCTTCTCTCGAATTCGAACTCGCTCGGCTTCGGGACCCGCCGCAGCAACAACTTCGGCCTGAACTACTCGGGTTCGAATTACACGATCGGCGAGAACGACTACTCGTTCGTCGGCGAATGGAACTCGATCCTCTCCAGCGCCACGTACAACAACCTCATCGTCGGCTACAGCTACAGCGATGAGAGCCGCGGTGACATCGGGCAGCTCTTCCCGTTCGTCGACATCCTGAACGCCGGCGCGGTCTACACGTCGTTCGGTTCGGAACCCTTCACGCCGAACAACGAACTCCGCTATTCGAGCTGGCAGCTGCAGGATAACTTCACCTGGGATCTCGGAATCGGCCACGTGCTGACGTTCGGCGTCACCGGCGAGAAGTACCACTCGGAAAACGTCTTCTTCCCCGGCAAACAGAGCGCCTACGTCTACAACTCGCTGGCGGATTTCTACGCGGATGCGAACGCCTATCTCAACCATACCGCGTCCCCTGTTACCCCGCGCGAGTTCCAGGTGCGGTACAACAACATCCCGGGACAGGTCAAGCCGCTCCAGCCTCTCGATGTGTACACCTGGGGCGCCTATGCACAGGATGAATTCCAGGTGAGCAAGGACCTGAAGGTGACCGGCGGTCTCCGGATCGACGTCCCCAGCTTCGGCAACACCGGGTTCGACAACCCGAATGCCGACGCACTGACGTTCGTGGATGAAAACGGAAACCCGGTACACTACAACAGCGCGAAACTGCCGTCCGCGCAGGTCCTCCTTTCGCCGCGGCTGGGATTCAACTATGACGTCTTCGGCGATCGTACCACCCAGGTGCGCGGCGGAACCGGAATCTTCACCGGCAAGCCGGCGTATGTCTGGATCTCAAACCAGATCGGCAACACGGGCGTGCTCACGGGATTCCTCCAGGTGACCGACACGACCGCCCTGAAGAACTACCACTTCAACCCGAACCCCGACGCATACAAGCCGACGAACGTGACCGGCGCGCCGGCGTCGACGTACGAGCTGGCGCTGACGGATCCGAACTACAAGTTCCCGCAGCAGTGGCGTTCGGACATCGCGGTGGATCAGCAGCTTCCGTTCGGCTTTACCGGCACTGCCGAATTCATTTACGGCCGCGAGATCAACGGGGAGTATTACATCAACGCGAACCAGTCCGCGCCGAACACCGCGTTCAACGGTCCCGACAACCGCCCCCGCTGGACGGTGACGAACAGGATCAACGCGAACGTGCAGGATGCGACCGTGATCAAGAACGAGAACACGGGGTACAACTGGAGCGTCGCCGCATCGATCGAGCGTCCGCTCTTACAGGGCNNATCGCGTTCGGATCGTGGAGCGCCAACCAGGTCCCCGGGAACGCGAACAACTCTCCGGTCGGATACAGCCAGACGTCGCCCGGCAGCAGGGTCTTCGGCTCGGTGTCGTACACATCGAACGGAGGAACCACGCTCTCGCTCTTCTGGGACATGTACACATTCGGCAACGGCAGCTACACGGTCTCCGGCGACATGAACGGAGACGGCAACTCCAGCAACGACCTCATCTACATCCCCCGCAATACGTCTGAGATGAACTTCGTTCAGAATACTCAGTCCGGCGTCACCGTCACTCCCGCCCAGCAGCGGGCCGCATGGGATACCTACATCGCCCAGGACCCCTACCTGAGCAAACACCGCGGCGAGTACGCCGAACGCAATGCGGCGTTCCTGCCGATGGTGTCGCGCCTCGACATGAGCATCATCCAGGCGATCAAGTGGGAGACCTGGGACAAGCCTCAGGCGATTGAATTGAGGCTCGACATCCTGAACGTCGGCAACCTCTTCGACAGGAAGATCGGACAGGGGAGCCACTTCGTGAACCTGCAGCCCCTGATCGTCCCGACGNNGTCAACGGGAGCCTCATGAGTCACTCGTACGAATACAACGCGACACTGGCTGACGTCTACAGCTTCCAGTTCGGGATCAAGTACTTCTTCTGATTGGATGGCAGGCATGAGCACAACCGCCTCCGGGAAACCGGGGGCGGTTTTTTTTGGGAGGGTGCGGCAGGATGGCGACGCTGCAGGAAAGCGCGCGTTAACCCTGTGCGGGAGCCTCGCGCGGCACCGGGGCTTTGGCGGGGACGGCGCGGACGCGCGAGCGAAGTATGACCTGCTGACTGTCCGGTTTTTCCGGGACGGCAGGCTCGGCCCGTGTGTAGCCGCCGTCTTCTCCGAGCACCCGGGCGCGGGTCCGGTCGGCAAGTGCGGTGACGAGCACCTCTTTCATGATGATTGCGGTCAGGCGCCTGTCCTCCACCGGGAAGACAAGCTCGACCCTGTGGTCCAGGTTCCGCCCCATGAGATCCGCGCTCCCGCAGTNNATGCTGATCACCCGGATGTTCTCGCTGATCCCTTTCTTCCCCGGCCTCAGGCAGCAGATCCCCCGGACGATCAGATCGATGCTCACCCCCGCCCGTGACGCCTCGTAGAGCTTTTCGATCATCGCCGTGTCGGTGAGCGAGTTCATCTTGAATATGAGCTGTGCGGCGCCGCCCGCGTTTGCATGGGAAATTTCCCTGTCGATCAGTGCGATGAGCCGTTCCCGGAGGTTTACCGGCGCGACCGCAAGCTTCTGGTACGTGTCCCTGTTCGAGTATCCGGTCAGGAAGTTGAACACCTCCACCGCGTCGGCGGTGATATCGTCCCGGCAGGTGAACAGACTGATGTCCGTGTAGATCCTCGCGGTGACGGGGTTGTAGTTCCCCGTTCCGAGGTGGACGTACCTGCGTATCCCGTCCTGCTCGCGCCTGACGACGAGCGCCATCTTCGCGTGCGTCTTCAGCCCGACGAGCCCGTAGACGACATGGATCCCCGCCCGCTCGAGCTGTTTTGCCCAGCCGATGTTGTTCTCCTCATCGAAGCGCGCCTTCAGCTCCACAAGCACCGCCACCTGTTTCCCGTTTTCCGCCGCCTCGATGAACAGGGGGACAAGGGGGGATTCTTTCCCGATCCTGTAGAGCGTCTGCTTGATCGCCAGGACATTCGGGTCCCTGGCCGCGGAGCGGATGAACTGGACGACGGGGGTGAATGAGTCGTAGGGATGATGCAGCATGAGGTCGTTCCGGCGTATGGCGGCGAAGATGTCGTCGTTCTCATCCTCTCCGAGAGGAGAAGCCGGATGGAGCGGAGGATCCTTCAGGTCCGGGCGGGGGAGCTTCATCAATGCCGCAAGGTGACTCAACCCGAGCGGCGGCCTGAGCCGGTACACTTCGTGGGGCGTGACCTCGAGATTCTCGACGAGTATGTCCTTGATCCGGTCCGGCATGGTGTTCTGCACCCCGACGCGAACCACGGACCCGAACCTCCGCTGGCGGATCGATTCCTCGATCGAACGGATCAGGTCTTCCGCTTCGTCCTCCTGGATCTCGATGTCCGCGTTGCGCGTCACGCGGAAGGCGTACGACTCGATCACCTCCATCCCGGGGAACAGCATTCCCAGGTTTGCAGAAATGAGGTCTTCGAGCCAGACGAACCGGGACGCCGTCCCGTTGCCGCCCGGGATCTGGACGAGCCGGGAGAGGACGTCGGGAACCTTCACGCGCGCGAAACGCTCGACTCCCTCCGGCGTGCGGACAGCCACGGCCAGGCTGAGGCTCAGGTTGGAGATATAGGGGAAGGGATGTCCGGGATCGAACGCCAGCGGTGTCAGGACGGGATAGATCTCCCGTGCAAACAGGTCGGCCAGCGAGGAACGCTCCTCCGGCGTCAACTCAGGCATTGTCAGAAGTCTGATACCTGCCGTCCCGAGAGCCGGGAGTATGTCGTCCCAGAAACAGGCCGCCATGTCGCTGACCATCCGCCCCGTGCGGTCGTGTATTGCCACAAGTTGCTGGAGAGGAGTCCTGCCGTCCGGGGACGGTTCCGCCACTTCGGCGAGGACCTGTTCCCTGATCGCGGCGACACGGATCATGAAGAACTCGTCCAGGTTGGAGCTCACGATAGACAGGAATTTCACCCGTTCAAGGAGCGGGTGCCTCCTGTCGCGCGCTTCCTCCAGTACCCGTTCGTTGAACTCGAGCCAGCTCAGTTCGCGGTTGATGAAGAGCGACGGGTCAAGAAGGCCCGGCGGCGGCCTCGTCCCGATGTCCGCCGAGCCATTCAGGCTCTTCTTCCGCCTGAGACGGGTCACCCGGGAGCGCCTGGTCGCCGCCCCGGCCCCTCCCGGGGTCTCTCCGGCGGGGTCCCTTTTCCCGTTTCCCTGAATCTCAGGTATTTCGTTCTCGTCGGCAAGCATGGATACCCGCACAGAATGGAAGACACCACCTCTCAATAGGAAAGATCCGGCTGAAATTCAAGTTACGAAATTGTGAACCGCCCCCGTTCTTGACTATCGGGCTAATTCCTTGTACTTTGCTGCAAAATTCACATTGAGCAGGTCGTCCCATGGGAATCAAAACAAGTACACTCGACAACGGCATCGGTCTCATCCAGGCGAAGGGGTCGCTTGTCGGCGGTGACGAGACTCTTGAGCTGCGGCAGGCGGTTGCAGGTTTCCTCGAACGCGAATACAGCAAGTTGCTCATCGACCTGGGGAGTGTCACATACATCAACAGCACCGGGATCGGGGTGCTGGTGGCCGCGCATGCAGGGTATGCGAGGAAAGGGTGGCACATCAAGCTGTGNNTCCCTCTGCCGACGTTTTTCCTGCCGGTGTTCCTCCGGGGCGCGTTTCCCCTCCCGCCGGAGGGGGCATGCTTGCTTCTAACTCGCACGGGCGATATATTGGTATCGACAATGAGAATTGTATGAACTGCAAAGTGTGTTCAGCCGAGGTTCCGGAAGGATCGCGATTCTGTTTGAATTGCGGGGCTTCGCTGTCGGATTCCGTCGCCCCGCGCCCCATCGTGGACGGCTTTGCCCTCATCAAAAACTACATCCCCCCCGAGCTCGCCCGGAAGATACTCAACGCAGGGAAACAGATTGAAAGCGAGCGGCGTCTGGTCACAGTCCTGTTCGCCGACGTCGTCGGCTTCACCGCCCTCTCCGAGAAGATGGACGTGGAGCTGGTCTCGACGATTCTCAACGACTGTTTCCGCGGGTTGATCGCCACGATACTCAAGTACGAAGGGACCATCGACAAGTTCATCGGCGACGGGATCATGGCGATATTCGGCGCTCCCCTTGCCCACGAGAACGATCCGGAGCGCGCCGCGCGCTGCGCGCTCGACATGCTCACGGATATCGAGCGGTTCAACAACCAGACCGCGATTCAGCTCCCGGAGCGGCTCGGTCTCCATGTCGGTCTTCACTCCGGGATGGTGATCGCCGGGAACGTGGGGAGCGACCTCCGCATGAACTACTCGGTCATCGGGGACACCGTCAATCTCGCTGCCAGGCTCGTGGAGCTCGCCCCGAGCGGAGAGATCTACCTGACCGCGGAGACGCAGAAGCTCATCGCCAATTTCGCCGAATCGGAAGGCCCCTTCCGCATGACGCTGAAGGGGAAGGCCTCCCCCGTCCCCGTGTTCAAGCTCAAATCGATCAAAGCGGACGGGGAGGGAAAAGAAGGGGGTATAGGCAGGAACGAGTTCGTCGGGCGGGAGAAGGAGATCGCAGTTATCAAGCGGGCGCTGGAGTCGGTGCTCGACAAGAACCAGGTGACGCTCTGTTTACAGGGGGAAGCGGGGGTCGGCAAATCCCGGTTGAAGGGAGAGCTGATCAAGCTTGCCTACAAATCGGGGATCGCGGCATACGAGGGCTCCTGCTCCAGCTTCGAGGTGAACACGCCGTACTACCTCTGGACGACGCTGATGAAGAGCCTGCTCAAGGTCGGCCCGGAGGTCTCGGAAGCCGATGTCCGGAAGCGGCTTCACCAGATCACGCACACGCTCGCCCTCGACGAACACGAGCCGTACCTGGGGACGCTCCTGTCGCTCCGCTTCGATGAGATACTCCTTGTCGACGAAACGCTCCGGAAGCAGCGCGTGTTTCAGGCGACGCGGGCGCTCCTCAGCGCGATCGCGGCCCGCAGGCCGATCGCGTTCATACTGGAAGACCTNNGTCCTCTCCCTTTTCGTGCTGATCTACAGGGATGAATACGCCCATTCCCGGAAGATTTCCGAGGGGGCGCAGGTGATGGACCTGAACAGGCTCACAAGGAGCGAAGCACTGAAGCTGATGAAGCTCCGCATGGACGTGGACGCCGTGCCGCAGGCCATCGAGGACCTTATCCTGAGCCGGTCCGAGGGGAACCCCTTCTTCATCCAGGAGATCATCAAGACGATGATCGACAAAAGGATCATCGCGATCCGGCGCAGGAGGCTGGAGATCCTCTCGGACAACATCGAAGCCGGAGTGCCCGAGACGATCCAGGGGATCATCATGGCCCGGATCGACAGGATACAGGACAGCATCAAGGATGTCCTCTTCAGCGCCTCGGTGATCGGCAGGGAATTCTCCCGCCCGCTGCTCGAGCACGTGATCGACAAAAAGAACGACGTCAACGGCAACCTCACCGAGCTGAAGGCGCTGGAGCTCGTCCTGGAGAAGGACGAGGCCCATGAGGCCGAGTACCTGTTCAAGCACTACCTGATCCAGGAGGTGGCGTACAACACCATCCTCCTGAACAAGCGGAAGGAGCTCCACGGCGCCATCGCGCGCGCGATCGAGGAACTCTTCGCGGACCGGCTTATGGAATTCTATGAGCTCCTGGCGTTCCACTACGAGAAGGCGGAGCAATGGGACAAGGCCGCGGAATACCTGAGCCGGTCCGGCCACAAGGTCCGCCAGATGTACTCGCAGGAGGAATCGAAGGACTTCTTCGAGCGGAAGAACGTCGCGGTGAAGAAGCTGTACCAGTCCGCCAGCGCGAAAGCGAGCATCGGGGCGACGCTCCTCGCCATCACCCCTCCCCTGATAATGATGCTTATCCCGATTCTCCCGATATTCGCCTATATCAGAATCCTGGGGCGTTCGCACTCCGTCGATATCGTCGAGCAGCTCATTGTCGGCATCATCGCAAGCGGCCTGTGCGTCTGGTACGCGATCTCTCTCTGGTATCTGGGGGTGGTGCCGTTCCTCCGGGGCCGCCCCAAACTGTACGACCTGATCGAAGATCAGGTGCGGATCATCTACAGGGACGGGACGACTCTCTCCATCCATTTCTCGGAGATCGATCAGCTTTCGCTCGTCAACAACCGCCTCAAATCTCTCCGCCCGCTCCGGTACAAGATCCTCGACCCCTTCGGGAGGATCAACGACTACAACCTGATGACATTCAGGGTCTGGCTGAAGGAGGTCGCGCTGAACATCCTTCCGCCGTATTCGTTCGGCTTCGGATCGGCACAGGGGGAGATCCTGATCCGTCTCATCGCGGGGCACCGGGTCATGCGCATGGTGGTCCCGTGGTGGAACACCCCCATGAAGAGCGCCGACCTGAGCATATCGCCCTTCGACGCCCGCGAGTTCTACGCGCAGCTCGATGTGGCGTTCAAGAAATGGCGCCGCCAGGAAAAACTCGAAAGAGAGGCCGCGAAGTAGCAGGCGGGCTCCCCCCGCGCATTCCGTCGAACCGGGCTCCCTCAATGCGATTCCGCTTTCCGGCATTTGCCGTTCTCTGCACCGTGCTCGCTGCGGCTCCGG
>PMND01000159.1:0-2496 GCA_003161955.1 Ignavibacteriota bacterium
GTGTAATGAGTCTCGATCCGGTTCGTGATATCTCCACCAGGTCCTGCGTACGTTCCCTCTTTCCAGGCAGAGACATAGTAGCTGTATGTCGAACCCGCCACGACCCCGCTGTCGCTCCACGAGTAGTTGTACCCGGGAAGGACACTCGCCGGAATGGAGCCGAGATCGGCTTTCTGAATCGACTTCATCAGTTTCCATGATCCCCACACGTCACCCTGGTATGTCCCGTGCGTGGCGTTGGCGAGCATTTTGGCCTGCGCGTCGAATTTCGGATTGACCGGCTTGTAGACGTATGCCGGGCGCGCGCCGGGGGTCATCTGCTCCTGGTAGCGGTCGACGATCCGCATCCCCTCGTCGAGATAATTCAACGTGTCGGAATTCGAAGACCGCCAGATCTTGTAGCCTGCGAACTGAGCATCTGCTTCCGCCCGGTTGTCCCAGTCTATTGCGATGAACTTCGTCGGGTGCGGGGTGACCTGCATTTCCGGAAGCGGAGGTGGCCGGAGGATCTGGAAGTTGCTNNGTGAACATGTCGTCGTCGAAGTTCTCCGTGTGGCTGCACCCGAGCGTCCACTTCCCCCACCCGACCGGGTACACGGTGGCCGGGCCCAAAGAGCCGTCTTCAAACGAAACCTGGTCGAAATGGTTCGTGCTCTTGTAGTCGCCGTCCGGCCGCGTCGCGCCGGATGACTTCGGGACGAACGAGAGCGGATCACCCGCGTTCCCCGCGGAGAAGAAGTTGGGATTCGGATTAAGGTTGAGCGCTGTGAAATCTGTGTTGTGTGAGAGCTGGCCGCCGTTTGCGTACCAGACGCCGGTCGCGATATAGAACATCTTCATCGGATCACCCACCGAACCGGCCCACCAGCTGCTCCCCCCCGAGACGTACCAGCCGCGCTGCGCGCCGGCGCCGGTCGGATGAGTCCCAAAAAGTGTCAGTTTTGACTGCAGGCTCGCGGTGCTCTGTGAGCGGTCGACGGGGAGCCCGCCGTTTTTCACATCAAGCATCACCCATCCGTGCTTCAGATCCATGTAGTTCTTCGTCGTGCCGCCGTTGAACCCCATGTCGAAGTTTCCGGCCGTCGGGTTCAGAGACGTCGCGCTCGGGAAGACCGTGCTGAATGCCCAGGGGGCACCCGTGGAATCCGGATCGCCGATCCATCCCGCCTGACGGGCGATGATCGTCGGCACAATGTCGTTGACGCAGCGGCCTCCGCACGCATAGCTCGAGACCGACATATACGCCTGTTCCTGGATCTGGAACGCGAGGGCCTTGATGTCATGGTTGGTGATCCCGTTGTCGGCGACGCCGTCCATGTTCATGTCGAGGAAACCGGTATTCTTCAGCTGGATCTCAATGATGACGTAATCGTTCAGGTTGTCCCAGTTGGGAGCGGCAAACCCGTGCGCGCGCATCACCACGTCGATACCCAGGTTCGTCGGCCATGCCGCTTCGTAGACGACATGCTGCCTGAGGGTCCCGTCCACAAAATACGGCTCGATAGTGTAATGACGCGCCGGATCGCTCGCGCCGGAGAGTGTCGATTTGTAGGTCAGTTGAGCGAAGCTGGAATAATTTCCCGACGGTCCCGCGGAAGCCGCAAAGAAGCTCGGGTTCGTCGCCGCAGGTCCCCGGTTCCACGTAGTGTCGGGATCGTAGACGAGCACCGATGCATCTTTGTTCCAGTACGGAGTCATAGGAAACGCCGCAGGGAAGTGCGTTGCGGGGGTTGTCCAGTTGCGGTCAAAGTTCCCCATACGGAAAAATGTGCGTACACCGAGCGTCGCGGCTGTTACCGCCTCGCCGTAGTACGGTGTGGTCCCCTGGGGGAGAAACGATTCCGAGACGTCCCCCGCCTGGATGACTCCGGCTCCCGGGTAGTTGACGACTGAATTTGCCGGCGTTCCCGGCTGCGCCCACGCTGCGGACGCGATGATAACGGAAGCAAGTCCGATCGCACAATATCCATGGATATTCATGTTTGACACTCCTCAAAAGACTCATCAAGGTAAAAGAGAACCTTGTAAGAAGAAATCGCCCAAAGGGTTGAGAGGAGAATGAATGGAGCAAAGGCGATTATGAGCTTTGTCGCCGGGAAGCACGTCAAACATTCTTTTACCTGACGTTCTCCCGATGCATGGAAGCCTCCGGCTGCCGGCTGTTGAGTCCTTTGCCGTTCTGAAGGAAGACAGGGAATGCGTCCCTATTTCCCGGTGCTCCCGTCCCCCTGAAACCGTCGATCGACACGCCATCGAACTCCCGGATATCGAGGCCGTGCGTAAAAAATGGCTGTTTCACCGGGTCCCATGTGAGGTCGAAGTCCCGTATGCGGAGGTTTCGGACATGTTGTGCGTAAAAACCCGGGATGTCGTGCGAAAAAAGCTGGAGCTTCGGGTCCAGGACAGGGCGGAGGTCGAAGTTGCCTCCCGCGAGGCCGTCCAGCGGGCTGTCGGCGATCTGAAGCGCAACATCCTCAAACGAGAGGTTTTCGATGA
>PMND01000159.1:2543-27829 GCA_003161955.1 Ignavibacteriota bacterium
AACTTCACGTTCTTTATCCGGCCGAGTTTCACATCCTTCGTCAACCGGACCGCGGAGATATGGATCGGCTCGCCGTTCCCCCACCAGTCGCCGGTATGAAGACGGGTTTCAATGACGATGTTCGTGAACGTGAGGTTCTCTATCGACCCCTCGTCCCGGGCGAATATGCCGATCCCCCTGTTGGAATTGTATATCGTGAGATTACTGAACGTGTAGTTCCTCATCGGGTTCTGATCGAAGCCGCCGATCCGGATGGCGGCCGAGCGGGAGACCATNNAAGACAAGGCAATCGTCCCCGGTGCGGATGTCGCAGTCGGAGACGAGGACGTTGCTGCATGACGTGAAATCAGCCCCGTCGTTGTTGGGCACCAGCAGATTGCACCAGATCCTGACGCCCGACATCAGGACGCCGTCGCAGTCGGCACAGTGCATCGTCCAGAAGGGGGAGTTCGTGATTACGAAGTCCCGGAGCACGACGTTGCGGCACCCGGAGAATATGATCATCTGGAAGGGGCGGTCCTTCGGGACTGCGGGGCCGTCGCCGACGCCGGCGGACACTTCGCGGAAACGTCCCTTCTGGCGGGTCCACGCCGAGCCGGCGCTGTCGATCCTTTTCGCCCGGGAGAGGTCCATGAACGCGTCGCCGTTGCCGTCGATCGTCCCCGGCCCCGTGATCGTGACGTTCTCCGCGTCCTCCGTGAACAATAGCCCGACGGGCTTCCCGTCAAGAGAATAGTCGGCGAGCCGGCCGCTCCCCTTCAGTACCGCGCCGCTCTGGAGTGAGAGGTGGACATTGCTCCGGAGGCGGAGCGCGCCCGTGAGGAAGACGCCCGCAGGGACGACGACGGTCCCCCCCCGCCGCGCGCCGCACGTGTCGATCAGAACCTGGATCGCACGCGTGTTGAGTGTTTTCCCGTCCCCCGCCGCTCCGTACTCCGTGACATTGAAGACCGATGATCCTGCGGACGCTCCGGCCCCGTACAGAAGCAGGAGAAGAGAAAGCACGATATTGCGCTGGTTCATGGCAGGGTTCCTTTTTCAGACTGCGGAATGCCCGGACGGGGGGAGCACTTCCCCCCGGAATATCTCGCGGGCGAGGAGAACAAAGACGGGGAGATATTCGCAGACGAGAATGACCGGTTGATCGATCCACACACCGTATGATCTGTACTGGTACACCACGATGTTTGCGATGGCCGACATGCCGAGGAAGACGAACACACCCGGCGACCATCGGAGCGCAAGGAGGGCCGCAAGCCACGTGAGGTACCAGGGATGAACGACGGGAGAGAGGAGCATGAACCCGACGAACCCCCAGAACACTTTTTCCAGGAGGGGGCGGTCCATAAGCGCGAGAGTCCCGATGTAGAGCGCGATCAGGACGCCGCTCACGATATGCGCGGCCTCGTTGGATCCTGTCAGGAAGTATGTGATCGAGAAGATGCTCCCGTTGAATTCCCAGCGCGATCCGAATGTCGTCAGCGATTCCACAACCCCCCACGAAGGCTCATAGAAGAAGAACGCCCCGGCCAGGACCATGAGCACGGGTATGGCCGGTATCAGGAAGCGCCTGTACCCTTTGAGCTCCCGGAAGAGCAGGGGGAGGATGAGAAGAGGAATGAGCTTCGCAAGAGCGCTCACGCCGATCGCGAGAGCTCCCCGCACGGTCCGGCGCGTACAGAGGAACGAGAGGCCCAGGACGAGGAACGGAATGCCGAGCGCGTCGATGTGCCCGTCGAGCGCGAAGTAAAGGATCGGGAGAGGAGACCAGGCGTACAGGAGGAAGGGGATCACCGGCTCCTCCCGCCCGCGGACGAACCTCCAGATGAAAAACATCGTCAGACAGTCCATGACTGTCAGGAGGAGCTTCACCCCCCGGACCGAGTCACCGAAGAGCGCATGCGCGATGAGGAACAGGAGCTGCGCAAGCGCAGGGTAGACGCTCCTCAGCTCCGGGTGGTTGACTTTCGACGGGAGGTCGGCGGTCGCAAGGCCCGACAGATGCGGATCGGTGGGAGTATAGGCAAACGGATTGACACCCGCGGCGGCCACCTTCCCGTCCCAGAGGTACCGGTAGATGTCGTCCGAGCCTATGACGCCATGCGGGACCAATGTGAACCGGAAGAGGAGAGCGAAGCCTGCGATGAGCATGACCAGCCCCTTCCGCGCAGGCGCACGTCCCTTCCGCAGCCGCCAGAGGAGGAACGAAAGGAGCAGGAACGTCATCACGTTGACGGCGATGAAAAGGAGCACTTCCCCCTGGCCAGTCGGGACGCAGTAGAACGCCAGGTAGCAGAGCTCCATCAAGACGCCGGCAACGACGAGGAGACCCGTTGCGAGGCCACCCCCCCTCTCATCTTNNCGGGCATTGAGCGCGAATGCCGCCGGCAGCTCATTCAGCGGGAACCTGTGCGTGATAAGGCTCTGCAGGTCGACCTGCCTCTCCTGCACGAGCCGGATGGCCCCCGGGTAGGTGTGCTTCATCCGCCGCGAGAAGAGGAACGACAGCTCTTTTCTCCGGGCCGTAGCGTGGTCGAGAGAAAACCTGTTGTCGGCCGGTATGCCGACAAGGACGACGCGTCCTCCCGGGACCGTGGACTCAGCGGCATCCTGCACGCTGGCGTTCGCCCATGCGGCCTCGAAGGCCACATCCGCTCCTCTTCCACCGGTCTTGCGCATGATCCCGGCGACCGGGTCGGCCGCGGGGTCTATCGCGATCCCTCCGAAACGCTCCGCAAGGGAAAGCCGCCAGGGGAGAGGCTCCACGACATACACGGATGACGCCCCTGCGTTCCGCAGGAGCTGCAGGATCAGAATTCCGATGGGACCGGCGCCGTAGAGAGCGACCGTATCTCCTTTCGTGATCCGGCAAAGGTCGACGGCGTGCATCGCGACCCCAAGGGGTTCGAGCATCGCCCCTTCCTCATCGCTGATGTCAGGGGGAAGTATGAAACATGACCTGGCGGGCGACAGGAGTCTCTCACGGAAGCAACCGTCGTCCGGCGCGAGGCCGCAGAAATGGAGGGCCCTGCAGATGTGCGGGTCCCCCTTAAGGCACATGTCGCACTTCCCGCAGGGTGTGGCGGGATCAACTGCGACGCGGAGGCCGGCGAGAAGGGGACGTCCGTCTCCCGCGACGGCACCTGCCCCGCACCGTTCGACGACCCCGGCGAATTCGTGTCCGAGGACGAGCGGGGACGACACCTGCGTGTCCCCGATGCGTGCGTGATTGTACGAGTGGAGATCGCTTCCACAGATGCCGGCCGCGCTCACGCGTATGAGCGCCTCGCCCGGACCGGGAGGCGGAGGATCGGGGAGATCCTCCACTCTCAGGTCAAGGGGGGCGTGGAGACGGACGCCGGTCATTTCAGGGAATGTACTCTCCCGGATACGGGACGGCTTTCGGGTGATTGAACGAGACGTCCCGCACTCCGATCAGGTTCATCGCATCGAAGAGCGCGCGCCCTGTGTGGGCGAACGCGACCGCAGTGTGGTGGGGGAAGCGCTTCCCGATCAGGACGTGCCGGTAGAACCTCCCCATCTCCCTGACGGCAAAGACCGCGATGCAGCCGAACGATTTCGGATCGATGTTGAGTATCTCCCCCTGTGCGACATAGGCCCGGAGCTCCGATTCCGCAGTCCCCTGGAGACGGAACAGTGTGATCTCTCCCGGCTTGATCGTCCCCTCGAGGGTCCCCCTCGTGATGTCCGGATCCTTGCCGGGCTCCATCAAACGGTGCATGATCAGCTGGTACTTCATGATCGGGGACGCCATGCATGTTGACGAGGTGTTGCCGCAGTGGAACCCCATAAACAGCTCGTGGTTCGCGTAGCTCTTNNGGGGTCTCCGTGGCGCAGGAACAGACGTATTCGCTCAGGGCCCCGTAAATGTCGGATTCGCAGGAGATCGGGATCCCGCGCGTCGCCATGCGGGAGTTGATGAAACAGGGGACGAACCCGAAGAACTTCTCGAACGAAGGCCAGCATTTGTTGGCAAACACCGCGTATTTCGACGCGCCGAGGTTCTTCTCCATGAAGTCAAGGAGCGCGATCTCGAACTGCGCGAGTCCGTGCAGGAGATCGGGGTAGGTGTTCCCTTTTCCGAGCTCTTTCGCCATGTCCGCCGCGACGGCGGGGATGCGGGGGTCCCCCTTCTTCGAGAGGAATATGTCGTACATGTCGAGCTCGCTGTTCTCCATGATCTCCACCCCCATGTCGAAGAGCGGCTTGATCGGGGCGTGACAGGTAAGGAAGTCGTAGGGGCGCGGGCCGAAGGAGAATATCTTCAGGCCCTTGAGCCCGGAGACAATACGGGCGATCGGGATGAATTCGCGGATCATCGAGGCGACTTCACCGGGCGTCCCGACGGGGTTCTCCGGTATGTGGACGCGGAGCGAGCGAAGACCCAGGTTGTAGGATGCGGAGAGGAGCCCGCAATACGCGTCCCCCCTCCCGTTGAAGAGGTCTTTGCCGCTCTCCTCCGCGGCCGCCGCAACCATGACCGGCCCCCCGAACTTCTGTGCGAGGAGTGTGGCCGGGCCCTCCGGCCCGAAGTTCCCCAGATAGACCACAAGCGCGTCGATATTCTTTGCCCGGATCTCCTTGAGCGCTTTGAGGACGTCTGCCTCGTTCTCGACGACCGTTTCCAGCTCCACCACGGGGATTTTCCCCGCCCCACAGGCGGCCGCGACAAGAGCGCGCCTTTTTTTTGAAAGCTCCAGGGGGAAGCAGTCCCTGCTGACTGCGACCAGACCCATGACGTTGGCGGGTATGTTATTCATTGTCTGTCTCCTTTTTTCGGGCTGCGCCCGGTCTGTCCGTAGTAAGAATCCGGTCCGTGTTTGCGCTGATAGTGTTTTTCGATCAACGGGCGTCCGAGCCGGGGAGCCCGCGGGTTGATCTGAAGCGTCAGGTACGCGATTTTCGAGAGCTCTTCCAGCATGAGGCTGTGATAGACCGCCTTCTCAGGCGTCGCACCCCATGCAAAGGGGCCGTGCCCCGCGACGAGGACCATGGGGGCATCTTCGTACGACTTCCGGGCGAGCGTATTCACGATGAGGTTCCCCGTCTCCTCCTCGTAGTCTCCCCTGATCATTGCGGCGGTCATCCGCTTCGTGCAGGGGATATCCAGAGGGAGGTGGTCAGCATGCGTGGTCCCGAGTATGGGCACGGAGAATCCGGCCTGCGCCCACGCCACCGCGTAGGGGGAATGCGTGTGGACAACACCGCCTATCTTCCCGAAGCGGCGGTAGAGGAGCGTGTGCGTCCTTGTGTCGGATGACGGGCGAAGAGTCCCCTCCACGACCCTGTTGTCAAGAGCGACGACGACAATCATGTCCGGCCGGAGCTCGTCGTAAGGAACGCCGCTCGGTTTTATCGCAATGACGCCGCGCCCCCGGTCAACGGCGCTGGCGTTGCCGAACGTGTGAAGCGCAAGCCCCAGCTTTGGGAGCTCCATGTTGCACCGCCAGGCGATCTCTTTCAATTCCCGGTATCCGTTCACTCCGTCCTCCGTGATGCCATCGTTTCGTCCTCGACGAACCTGGCGAGCGACGCGTACCGTTCGTAGAGGCCGGCATAGATCCGCGCGTACTCTGCGCGGGGCGTATATTCACGCTCCCACCCGCTCTCCATCGCCTTCATCGCGTCGGCAAGCGTCGGGTAGAGGCCGGCGACGACCCCGGCGAACATTGCGGCCCCGAGCGCGCAGGTCTGCTCCGAGCGGGGGACCCGGATGGGGACGTTCATGACGTCGGCCACGATCTGCATTATGAACGGCGATTTCTTTGCGACGCCGCCGAGTGCGATCACGCCTTTGATCGGCACGCCTTCCCGGCGGAACCTGTCCGCAATCGCCTTCGCGCCGAAGGCCGTCGCTTCGACAAGCGCGCGGAAAATCCTCGGTGCGCCCGTGCCGAGGCTGAGCCCCGTCACCGCCCCCTTCAGGAGCTGGTTCGCATCGGGGGTCCTTCTTCCGTTCATCCAGTCGATCGCAATCACCCCGGTCTCCTCGACCGGTAAAGCCTCCGCCTGAGCTGACAATTCCTCGATAAGCCGGTCCGACACTTCCTCCACAAGGAGCGTCCTGGCGGACTCATCCACGAGCATGGTTTTCCCTGCCACGTTTTCCACGGGCCACATCAGCACCGATTTAAACCACGCGTATATGTCACCGAACGCGGACTGTCCCGCCTCCATCCCCAGCATTCCCGGTATCACGGACCCATCCACCTGGCCGCATATCCCGGCCACAAGCGTATCTCCCATCTCGTCCATCGGCGCCACGATCACGTCGCAGGTCGAGGTCCCCATGATCTTTGTCAATGTGTAGGGAGTGATCCCGCCTCCCACCGCCCCCATATGCGCATCGAAAGCGCCGATGCCGACGCGCACGGTTGCGGGGAGCCCGAGGCGGGAGCACCATTCCGGCGAGAGGACGCCGGCCGGCCTGTCGCTCGTCTCCGTCTCCGTGTAGAGGCGGCCCCGGAGTCCCGACAGGAGCGGGTCGAGCCTGACGAGGAACTCTTCGGAGGGGAGGCCGCCGAACGATTCATGCCACATCGCCTTGTGGCCCGCCGCGCAGCGGCTCCTCCTGATGCCGGGGGCATCCGTGACGCCGGTGAGGCAGGCGGTGAACCAGTCGCAGTGTTCCACCCAGCTGAACGCCTGAGAGCGAACGCCCGCATCCGCGCGGAGCACGTGGAGGATCTTCGCCCAGAACCATTCGGAGGAGTAGACCCCTCCTTCGAACTTCGTGAAGTCCGTCCCTCCCCACGTGCGCGCAAGGCGGTTGATCTCCCCGGCTTCACGGACCGCGGTATGGTCCTTCCAGAGGATAAACATCGCATTGGGATTGGCGCCGAAGTCCGGCAGGAGCGCCAGGGGCCTCCCCGCCCGGTCCACCGCCACCGGCGTCGATCCCGTCGTGTCCACGGAGATCGCCCTCATGGCGGAGGCTGTCCCGCCGGGCGCGCGCGCGATCGCATCCCGCATCGAAGCTTCAAACGCCTCGATGTAGTCAAGAGGATGCTGGCGGAACCGGTTGAGCGAGGCGTCCGAAAAGAGTCCCTTCGACCACCGCGGGTAGGAGGCGACGGCGCTGGAAACCTCGGAGCCGTCGGCGGCATCGATGATGACGCACCGGACCGAGTCGGTGCCGAAGTCCACGCCGCAGACGCATGCCCTCCCTTTCACGGCTTCTTCCCTCCCTGCAGGAAGGCCTTCACGTTCGCTTTTGTAATGACGAGGGTCCCGGTGTCGATCGAGTTCGGGAGAGGCACGATGCCGGCCTCGCGCCAGTTGTTCACGAGGCGGATGTTATTATGCTGGAGGTCGTACAGAAGCTGGAGCCCGACATACGCCATCGTGTATGTCCGCTGCGCGATCGACGCCTCGATCAAACCCTGGTCGACATACTGGAGCGTCGTCTCGTTCTTGTCCATCGCGATGATCTTCACGAGTCCCCCCTTCCCCACCTCGTTCACCGCCACGGCACAGCCTTCCCCTCCCGCGGCGTCGACGCACCCGAACCCTGCGAGGTCCGGGTATGCCTGGAGTATCGAGCGGGCGACCTTCTCCGCTTCCGCGGAAAGCGCCTGGTCGTTCCCGGTCTTGACGATCGAGATCCCCGGGTATTTTGCCAGCGCATCCCTGCATCCCCTCGCGCGCCCCTCGAGGTTCGACTGACCGGGGATCATCAAAAGTGCGACCTCCCCCTTCCCCCCGACCGCTTTTGCAAGCAATTCACCGGTCTGAAGTCCCGCGTTGTAGTTGTCCGTCCCGATATACGTGTAGCGCTTGCTCAGGGGGTCATCCGTATCGATACAGACGACCGGGACCCCGCTTTCCACCGCGCGGTTGATCATCGGACGGAGTGCATCCGACGCCGGCGCGATCAGTATCCCCGCGGGCTTCCGCGCAAGGACCTGCTCGAACTCAGCCACCTGCATGTTCGGATCGCTCCCCGTGGGACCGCGGAGCTCGGAAAGGACCCCCAGGAGGCGCGCCTTGTCCTCCAGCCCGAGCCGGGCGTCGACCCAGTAGGGGTTGCCGACCGACACCCCGATGAAGACGTATTCTTCGTTCGCCGCCGCCCCTCCGGCCGTGACCGCCGCCTGCCGGCCGGGTGATCCCCACGGACGGAATATCAGGAGGCCCACGACAGCGACAGCAAGTATGACATTGAGAGTCCTCTCCATGCGTTTTGACCTTGTTGTTGTGAGAAGCGTCAGGAGCCGCCGCGCCCGTTCACGGGTCAACTGATCGAGCATGACGGCCAGTATCAGGATCGTGCCGGAGACTATCCCTTCCGCGTAAAATGAAATCCTGAGGAAACCGAGCCCGCTCGTGATGATGCTCGTCAGGAGCAGTCCGAGGAAGGTGCCGAAAATGGTCCCCCGCCCGCCGGACAGGGTTGCGCCGCCGACGACGACGGCGGCGATGATGCGGAGCTCCGCACCGCTTCCGGCGATCGGCGAGGCCGACCCGGTCTTGGCGGCCGCGATGACTCCGCTCAGTGCGGAAAGGGCCCCCGTGATGACGTACATCCATATGCGGACCCGGTCGACGTTGATGCCGGAGAGCTTCGCCGCTTCTTCGTTCCCGCCGATGTAAAAGATCTGGCGCAGGAATCTCGATTTCCTGAGAAGGACATCGGCGATGAGGAGAAACGCAATCATGATGATGACGGGATAAAAAATCCCGGCGATCTTCCCCTGTCCCAGCGCGACGAATTCAGGGGGGAACCCCGTGATCGACGCTCCCTGCGTGGCGAGGAGGACAATCCCGCGGATAATCGTCATCGAGCCGAGGGTTGTGACGAACGGGTTGACGCGGACCTTGGTGATGACGAACCCGTTGAACATCCCGATCCCCACCCCGGCCATTACGCTTGCGGCGATCGCAGGGAAGACTCCCCAGCCGCTCTGCAGAAGGAGACCGACGACGAGTCCCCCGAAAGCGAACGACGAGCCGACGGAAAGGTCGAATCCTCCCGTGATGATGACAAACGTCATACCGATCGCGATCAGGCTGTCGAGCGACATCCCGAGAAGTATGGCCTCGAGATTGCCGAGGGAGACAAAGCGCCCGTAGCCTCCCGGCTGGAGAAGGGAAAACCCGACCGCCGTCAGCAGGACCGCGAGGAAGATCACGAATTCCCGTATTTTCAAAAGCCGTGTCATCATGCTGCACCCGGTTCCTTTGCGTGTTCGAACATCAGCGCGACAACCGCTTCCTCGCTCATATTCTCCCGGACCTCCCCCATGATCTCCCCCCCCCGGAAGACAACGACCCGGTCGCTCAGGCCGATGATCTCCTGCAGCTCGGAGGAGACAAGTATCACCGCCCCTCCCCTCTCCGCGAACGCGCGGAGCTGTGCGTAGATTTCAATCTTCGATCCGATATCGATCCCCCGTGTCGGCTCATCGACTATCAGAACCTCCGGACGGGCGGCGAGGCACTTTGCGAGAACGATCTTCTGCTGGTTGCCGCCGCTCAGGGACCCCGCTTCCTGATCGATCGAGTTCACCTTGATATCGAGGGTGCCGACCATCCGCCGCGCCAGATCAGATTCTTTTGCGGATGACATGAGTCCCTTCCCGCTGCACGCGCGGAGCGAAGCGGCACTCACGTTCATCGCGACGCTCTGACCGAGGAAGAGACCGTGGAGGCGCCTGTCCTCGGGGGCGTACATGATCCCCTCCCGTATCGCATCGGCGGGGCTCCCGATCCGGAGCGTCTTTCCCCCCAGGACCGCCTCCCCGGAGTCCTTCGGGCCATACCCGAAGAGAGCCTGCATCACCTCGGTTCTTCCCGCGCCGGTAAGGCCGGCAAGTCCCAGGATCTCCCCCTCGTGGACCGTGAGCGCGATGTCCCGGAACCTGCCCAGTGACGAGAAACCGCTCACCGCGAGCTTCGGAGGGCCCGTCCTTGCCGCTTTCGCGGGGAACACCTGGCTGATCTCACGGCCGACCATGGCGCGAATGACTTCGTCCGGCGTCGCCCCTGCCTTCCCGCATGTCATGATATACTCACCGTCGCGAAAAACCGTGATCCTGTCCGCGATCCGGAATATCTCATTCATCTTGTGTGACACGAAGATGATCCCGGCTCCGTCTTCTCTGAGACGGAACAGAATCTGGAACAGCTTCCGCGATTCCCTGTCGTCGAGCGAGGACGTGGGCTCGTCGAGTATGAGGACCCGGGCGCTCGCGGAGACAGCCTTGACGATCTCGACGATCTGGCGCTGCGCGACGCTGAGATCCCCGACGGCGTCCCCCGGCTGCAACTGCACGTTGAAGCTCCGGAGGTATTCCCCGGCAGCCCGCTCCATCCTCTTCCGCCTGACGAGGCCGAGCATGACCGGTTCGCGGTTGACGAATATGTTCTCCGCGACGGTCATGGTGCTGCACAGGCTCAGCTCCTGGAAGACCGTGCTGATGCCGAGCTCGCGCGCCTCGCGGGGGTTTGACGGAGCGATCTCTTTCCCCTCCAGGAGCACAGTACCGCCGTCACGGGGGAAAACGCCGGCGAGGATCTTGATAAGCGTGGATTTCCCCGCACCGTTCTCCCCGACCAGCGCGTGAATCTCACCGGCGCGGAGCTCGATGCCGCCGTTCTTCAGCGCGCGCGTCGGTCCGAACGATTTCACGAGGGACCGTGCTTCGAGAAGTGGCGCCATAGCGGCGTCAGAATCTGATCCGGACATCCGTCGTCCCCGCCTCCCTTCCCTGTGGGATCTGCGCGATGATCAGACCGCCGTCGTATGTGAAGGGGACTTCCAGCCCGCCGGCAGTCACGCTGAGAGGAGGCCGCGGCCCCACCGCGGCGAATCTTCCCCCTTCGTAGAGCAGGGCGCTGATCACGCCCTCCTTCACGGATGACCGGAGAAGTGTCGCCGGGGCGTTGTATTTGTCGATCAGTCCGATGGCGCCCATGCCGTCGGTGAGAGGGATGACATAGTACAGCCGGCAGCCGAGCCTCCCGAGGGAGACGGGGATCACGTCATCACGCCCCGCGTATCGCATCACTCCGCTGAGACGCTCGACGAGCGCGAACCTGTCTCCGCGTATCCCGTGAACATCCGATGGACGGAAGCTCCCCCCGACACTGTCGGCGTCGGCACAGTTCCATATGCCGAGGAGTCCCGCCCCGCCGGCCCGCGAGAACGCCTTGAACGGCGCCGGGTCCTGGACCTGGAACAGGCAGTCTTCGCAGGGGAGGAGAGGATCGTCCGACCGGATGATCTTCCCGTCGCTGTACACCAGCGGGCGCACAACGTCGAAGTTCCCTTCGCCGATGTTGTCGGTAATGTATATCGGTCCGTTGTTGATCGCGCGCGCGAGGGCGTGGAACACGGCGTTCGGATTGTGCGACTGGAACTCGTCGAAATCGGGAAAGACCATCTGGGAGAAGTACAGCGAATTGTACACCGCCTGGAGGACGTGCGCGGCCGCATTCCCCCGCTGGAGGTCGTAGGACTCCCCCTTCTCATACGGGAAATAATCCTCTGATGTGCGGGCCACCGCCGTCGTCCCGAAGTTCCCCCACGCATCGGGCGTCATGTCCATGCAGTTGATCATCGTGTTATTGAACCAGCGCGCCACGGAGGCGTTGAGCGCGGCGTGGTAGCGGCCGGCCCCATCCCAGATCGGGAAATTCCCCCCTGCCATCCGCTCCACCACGAGCTGATTGTCGACCTTCACGAATGTGAACCCCTCTCCGCTCAGATACCGGTGGAACTCACCGTAGAATCTCTCCGGCGCGTCCGCGAGCGGAGAGATGAACGAACAGGTCCTCCATGCGGATGTGTCCCTGTCCGGGTGCACGGGCTCCCTGTAGGCGATGAGGTCACTCTGGAACTCCTTCCCCAGCGGGGATCCGGGATTGATCCCCTGCCAGTACCCGTTCAGGGCGTGCCAGACGCCGACATCTTTCAGGTGGTAGTCCTGCTTGAGCGTCCGGATGATCTCACGGAACCCGTGGGGGAATTTCGTCGTATCCGGACGAAACGAGTTGAGTCTGCTCCCGGTCTGGTCGAACCACCCGTCGTCCACAAGGAACCATCCGACCGGGAACCGCGCGTCACGAAAATACTTCGCACCCCTGATCAACAGGTCTTCGTTCAGGTCTCTCCCCAGCGAGGAGCTGTTCCATGTGCACCAGCCGATGTTCTCGAAGATCGCCGGAAATTTCTTGTTCTTCCGCAGGTTTTCCGGATGCCCCATCGCGCGCATCCCCGCTCCCCAGAGGGACCCGAAAAGTGCGTACGGATCCCTGCCGAACCCTATGGACATCAGGGGGATGCTCCCTCTCCCCTGCTGAGCGGAGTAGCTGACGGATTTCGCGCCGAAGCATTCGTGGTCCCTTCCAAGCGTGGAGCGGTACCCGGCCCCCGAGATGGGCATCGCCGCGCCGTAGAGGCCGTCCTCATACCGCCAGTAGAAGAACTGCACATCGTTTTCATGCAGGTCACCGGGTCCCTTCACACGGACAGGTTTCGACCAGGAGTTCCAGGGACCGTAGCGCCAGAGCGACACGCCCTGCACGAGCCCCGGCATGTCGTTGAAAAACAGACCGAGGTACTCATCGGGCTTTCGAGGCGAAGCACCCGGCGGAGAAACGAAGAACGAGATGACACCCGGCTCGCTGTCGGGTTTCACCGTGACGTCCACGCGTCCGGCACCGGCCTGAAATGAGAACACGCCTTCCTCACCGGTGACCCCTGTGAACGCGGGAGTGCCGGACTGCATCCGGGGCCCGCCGGCGGCCAGCCTGGTTTTCCCCCCGAAGCTGACGTCCAGCGTATTGCCGGCGCGCCGGACGGCCGGAGAGACTGACTGTGGGGGCTGCTGCGCCATAAGAGGGAGCGTGAGTACCAGTGACAGGAGAAGGATTGGGAGGGGACGGGTCATGGGGAATTCTCCGGACAAGGTGCGGAAAAAGATTGACATTGGCAATGCGTACACATGAGGAAATGCGGATTTTGTCGTATATTACCGCCACTTTCCACAGAACATCGGCATATCCCCATGCTCACGATCGGNNCCGGTTGGGCCGAGCAGGACCCCGCGATGTGGTGGGAGAACCTGAAGGCAGCCACGCGGGAGGTCCTCCATGCATCGCCCGGCCTCTCCCGCCGGGTCGGGGCGATAGGGATCTCCTACCAGATGCACGGGCTGGTGATCGTGGGAAAACGGGGGAACGTCCTCCGCCCGTCGATCATCTGGTGCGACAGCCGCGCAACCGGCATCGGGAGAGGGGCGTTCGACAGGCTCGGCCATGAGCGGTGCCTCGGCACGCTCCTCAACTCCCCCGGCAATTTCACCGCCTCGAAGCTCCGCTGGGTCAAAGAGCATGAGCCCGGGATATTCGCCGGAGTGCACAAGTATTTTCTCCCGGGGGATTACATCGCAATGCGATTGACGGACCGGATCGTCACCACGATCCCCGGACTCTCGGAGGAGATGGTCTGGGATTTCAGCGCGAATGCCCCGGCCGGTTTCCTTCTCGATGAGTACGGCATACCTCTGTCGCTCGTCCCGGAGACTGTCCCGACATTCGGGGAACAGGGAAAACTCACGGCCGGAACCGCGGGGGAGCTCGGACTCCCCGCGGGAATCCCGGTGACATACCGCGCAGGGGACCAGCCGAACAACGCCCTCTCGCTCAACGTCCTCGAGCCCGGGGAGGTGGCTGCCACCGCCGGCACTTCGGGAGTCGTCTATGCCGTGAGCGGAACGCTCGCCCGTGATCCAGAGCTGAGGGTGAACTCGTTTGCTCATGTCAATCATGCCGACGGTCATTCCGGAAATACTCCGCGGATCGGCGTGCTCCTTTGCATCAACGGCTGCGGCATCGCACAGAGCTGGACCCGCCGGATACTGGGAATGGCGGGGAGTCCGTACGAGGAGTTAAACGCCCGCGCGGCACAGGCGCCCGCCGGGGCGGGGGGGCTCATCGTCCTCCCCTTCGGGAACGGGGCCGAGCGGATGTTCCGGGACAGGGACATCGGCGCACACGCCTCGTCTGTGAGCTTTACGCTCCATTCGGACGCGCACATCATGCGAGCGGTCCAGGAGGGGGTCGCATTTTCGTTCAAGTACGGAATGGACATTCTGAAGGACCTCGGCATGCTCCCGAGCGTTATCCGCGCCGGGGAATCGAACATGTTCCTCAGCCGCGTGTTCTGCGGGACGCTCGCACACAGCACGGGGGTCTCAATCGAGCTCTATAATACCGACGGCGCACAGGGGGCCGCCCGGGGAGCCGCACTCGGGGTCGGATTTTACTCCTCGGCCAGGGAGGCTTTCAGAGGGCTCGTGCGGAAGGAAATCATCGATCCGGACCCCTCACGCACGGGTGAGTTCCGCGATCACTACCGCAGATGGAAAGAAGCGCTCGATCTCCATCTTGCGCGGCGTGAAGAGAATACCAACTGCTAAGCGCCGTTCCCGGGCCTGAACGCCGCATAGTGCGGTTTCCACTGCGCCTTTCCGATGAGCCCCTCAAACCGGTCGTCCTCCAGCAGGCGGCCGAGGCCGGCGTCACGGGCCTCGATCGCAACAGCCTTCGCAACGCTTGCCGAGACGGACCGGATGTCGTCAAGGTCGGGGAGGAGCTTGTTGGCCCTGCATTGATCATCCGTCACCAGAGCGCTGATCGCCCTTGTTGCCCTGAGAAACATATTCGTCGTTATCCGGGGAGTCCTGCTCACCAGCGCCCCGAGGCCCACACCGGGAAATATGAACATGTTGTTGCACTGGGATGTCGAGAGAGTCTTTCCTTCATACTCGAACGGGAGAAAAGGACTTCCCGTGGCAACCAATCCCCTCCCGTGCGTCGCCCGGGCCACTTCCAGAGGGGTGCACTCTGATTTCGACGTCGGGTTGGAAAGTGCGAAGACCACCGGCCGCTCATCGTTTGCAGCCATCTGAGCGAGCAACGAAGAGTCAAAGAGCCCGTTCGTCGCTGTCACCCCGATGAGGACCGTCGCCCGGGCGTTCCGGACGACATCCATCAGTGTGACGGCCCCGGGGTTCTGCAACTCCCAGCCGGCGAGCAGGGACCTCTTCTGCGCGAAGGGCTCCTGCGCCGGGGTCAGACGGGGCATGTCGTCGGTAAGAAGGCCGGGGACGTCGAACGCAAACAGCCGGCTCCTCGCCTCCCCTTCCGAGGCTCCTTCCTCGAGCAGCATTGAGCGGATGTTGGACGCGATCCCCACGCCTGCCTGTCCCAGACCGGCGATGACGAACTTCTGATCCCTGAAGCGCTGGCGTTTGATCCTCATGGCCGTAAGAAGAGCCGCCAGCGCGACGGAGCCTGTCCCCTGGATGTCGTCGTTGAACGAGAGTATCCTCTCCCGGTATCGTTCGAGGAGCATGAACGCCTTGTGTTTCGCAAAGTCCTCCCACTGGAGGAGGGCGTGCGGGAAATTCCGGCTCACACCCAGGACGAACCTCTCGACGAACTCGTCGTATCCCGCCCCCTCGAGCCGCTTCCCTCGGTATCCCAGATACAGGGGATCAGAGAGGAGCCGCTCGTTGTTCGTACCGACGTCAAGGCAGACCGGGAGGCAGCAGGCGGGATGGAGCCCCCCCGCGGCCACGTAGAGATTGATCTTGCCCACCGGGATCCCCATCCCGTCCGATCCGAGGTCTCCGAGGCCGAGTATCCGCTCGCCGTCTGTCACCACGATCAGGTTGACATCGGGGAGGGAGACATCGCGGAATATCGCATCGATGTTGGCGATGTTGTCCGGGCTGATGTAGATCCCCCTGTATTCCCGCGTGATGTGACTGAGCATCATGCAGGCATTCCCGACCGTGGGCGTATAGACAATCGGCAGCATCTCTGCGAGGTTGTTGCAGAGGAGGTTGTAAAACAGAATCTCGTTCCTGTTGAGGAGGGACTGAAGGAATATGTATTTCTCGATGTCGTCCTGTTTGCGTTCGTACATCTCGTAATTCCGCCTCCGCTGCGTGTCGATGTCCGAGATGCAGGAGCGGGTGAGTCCGTCGAGCCCCAGAGTAAGCCGTTCCTCACGGCTGTACGAAGTCCCCTTGTTCAGGAAAGGGTCGGTGAGGAGCTGCCGCCCGCGGAGATACACTTCGAAATAGTCTTCCCCCGTCAGAGGGTCGATTTTGAGCGAGAAGGTCTTCATGCGCATGAGCTCCCGGCAGTTGATCGGTGGGGGACGCAGGTGCCAAAAAAAATCGGCCAGAGTCACAGACAATGGCCGACGCGGAATGAACAATGATACAAGATAACTCTCCTCCGCCGGACAATCAACATCCCGGGCAACATGCCGGCTGAGTCGTCTCCCGGCTTGATACTGAGGTGCGAAACCGGTATGATGATCACCGCCGCACTCAACAACATCCCGGAGACGGGGAGAATGAGATATCGATGGAAAAACGCCGCGAGGATCGTGTTTCTGCTCCTTCCGGCTCTCGCCTGCATCCCCTTGCCACTCCCCGCGCAACCTTCCTGGGTCCGTCCCCGGCGGGCCATGGTGGCCTGGGATACCGGAGCAACCGGGGAAGATTCCCTTGACCAGCTCTCGCTGGAGGCGGTCGTCGTTTCCATGGGGTTCGCGGCGGAACGGATCCGCCCGGCTCAGTGCGAGATCGCGGCGCGCGATTCATGCAACTTCCTTGTCGTCCCCCGTGCGTCGGCGGCGCGCATGACGCGGAGGGAGTCACGGAGTTTCCTCGCCGCGTTCGGAATGGGAGGAGGTGTGCTCGTAACGGACGGAGTGAGCCCTCTGGCGCGGATGCTCGGCGTCGTGACCGGAAGCCCGCTTCACGTGGAGGAGATCACAGACCACCTCCGGCCGGAAGTTCGTGTGCGCTGGCCCGGGGACCAGATTGTCCCCTGGATCGCCGGTTTCCCGAAGACCGGCGCGAATGTGGTATACTCCGACAAGAGACACAACCACCCCCTTGCCGCCATCATGAGGTTTGAACGGGGCCGGTGCCTGTATATCGCCCCGCTTGCCGACCCGAGAACGGGGAGGGGCTACTTCCGGTTTGCAACGCTCCCATGGGTGATCGCAGAAGGGATGCACTGCCGTCCCCCGCTCTCCCGGAGAGCGGCCGATGCATATTTTGACCCGGGGTACCGCAACGGCGTCCCGGCAGAATCACTCGCCCGGATGTGGCGGTCGTGGGGGATCCGCGGAGTCCACGCCGCGGCATGGTACGCCTCGGGGAACACCCCGTATGACTACGCGGGACTGGTCGAGGCTCTCCACAGGAACGGGCTGCTCGCCTACGCGTGGCTCGAATGGCCGTATGTCGGCAGAGCGTTCTGGGACCGCCATCCCCTCTGGCGGCAAAAGAACGCACTGCTCCAGGACGCCCACCTGGATTTCCTCTATCTCATGGATCTGCAGAATCCCGCATGCATGGCCGGAGCGCTCGAGGAACTCAAAGCCCTTCTCGCTCTCGACTGGGACGGAGTCGATGTCGCGGAATTCACACTGACCGGTGCGGGGCGGGAAGCGCTCGAGGGACCTGCCATGCCGGAGTTCTTCACGGGGTTCACCGATTTCGGCCGCCATGAGTTCTCGAAGGAAGCCGGATTTGACCCGATGGAGCTCTTTGATCCCCGCTCGCCCCGCTACTGGAAGGCGGACACCTCCGCATTGAAGACTTTCTACAGGTACCGGACCGGGGTCAACTATGCGGCCGAGCGGACCATTTTCGGCGAGCTCCGGAAGGCCGAAATGGAGAAAGGGAGATCGGGTGAGCTGATGCTCACGATCGTCGACAACACACTGCACCCCGAGTTCGACGACCTGCTCGGCTTCAGCATGAATGAGACGGTCGCAATCGCGCAGCAGTTCGGCCTCACGCTCAACATCGAGGATCCGTACACGGAATGGAGCAGGCCGCCGGACAGGTACACCGCAATGGGGAGATATTACCGCCGGCTCCTCGGGGAGAAGCCGTTCATCATTGACGTCAACGTGGTCCCGCTCGAGGAGGACAGAAAGGGCCGGTTTTCCACGGAGCAGCCCGCGGGGACCGAGTTTCTCCAGCTCTGGCGTTATGCATCCGGCGAGACCGATCGTGTCTGCTTCTATTCTGAATCGAGCGTCTACGAAAAGGACTGGCAGCTCCTGCCGTCTGCCATGGCGGGGAGGGGGAGCGTGAAGAGGGAACGGGGAGCACTCAGGGTCGATGGACCCACTACCGTCACGCTCCGATGTGAGCCGGGAGACTGGAAGGTGCTGATGGACGGTCAACCGTGGCCTGCGCGGGGAGATTCGGAGATCATTGTCCCCGCGGGGAATCACCTTGTCCGGATCGCGCAGGAAAAAGGGGGGGAGGGGATCCGTCTCCTGTCAATTACGGGGGAGCTTCACGGCGCGCGGTGGACCGGCGACTCGCTGTCGGTGGACTATCAGTCGGTGGGACGGTGCGCGCTGGGATTTGACACAGTGCCGGGAAAGATCACCATCGATGAGATCCCTGCTCCGCTCCGGCTCTATCGAGCGGGGAACGGCTGTGTCGTCTTTGGGCCGCCCGGCAGGCACCGCTGTGCCGTTTCCGGCCGCTGACGCCTTCTCATTTCCCCGGCGCCCCGCCGGTCGCCCGGAGCCGCAGTGCGCGGTAAGCCCAGACGGCCCCGATGAAAAGCAATGCCCCGACCGCGTCGATCAGGACATCCGTATACTGGCCGTGCCTTCCGGGAGTCGATAGCTGATGGAGTTCGTCCGACGCACCGTAAAGGACCGCGAAGAAGACGCCGAAAATGTAGGAGTGACGGGCAAGAAGAGGATACCTGGCCTGGCTGCTTATTGCACGGTGAACGAGGACGCAGAGGACCCCGTAGTAAATGAGGTGGATGACCTTGGCCCACCCCCAGAATTCCACGTGCGGAAAATCCTCGCCGGGTATCGAAGAACTGACAAATATGACAACCATCCAGAGCGCAACGGGAAGCAGGTATCGCACTTCATATCGGTTCAGGTTCAAATCGCGCTCTTCTCCCAAAGTGTTCTGATCCCCGCCGCTCTGTCTCCTCTAATGTAACACTCCTCCGCCGGAATTGCAATTGAGCTTCGTCAATAGAGGAGGACAGGTCGTCAGGAGGGGTCAAGGGGTTCCATCAAAGACTTCAGCTTGGCTGCAGACTCCCTGAATCCCGACTCTTCCGCCGGATCCAGGTTGAGCGTGAGTATCTCCTCCACCCCGCGGGCACCGACCACGCACGGGAGGCTCAGGCACATGTCTTCCACTCCGTGCTGGCCAGTCATCAGCGTCGACACTGACATGACGCGCCTGTAATCGCCGAGGATTGCCTCCACGATCGACAGCAATCCGAGACCGATCGCGTAGTACGTCGCCCCTTTGCGGCGGATAATCTCGTACGCAGCGTCGCGCACCTGTGCAAACAGGTTGTCCATATCGGCCTGGACGTATGCCTTGTTCCTCAGGGGCGCGAATTCCTGCAGCCTGACCCCTCCGATGCTGGCGTGGCTCCAGACCGGGATCTCGCTGTCCCCGTGTTCCCCGAGGATATAGGCATGCACGCTCCGCGCGTCGACGCCGTAATACTGCCCGAGGAGAAACCGGAACCGGGAGGTATCGAGGATGGTCCCGGACCCGATGACTCGTCCCGGCGGAAGTCCGGAGACACCCACGGAGACGTACGTCAATATGTCGACCGGGTTCGTCGCGATGAGTATGATGCCGTCGGGATTGTGACGCACGACCTGCGGCACGATTTCCCGGAAAATCCCGGCGTTGCGGGCGAGCAGGTCCAGGCGGCTTTCGCCGGGCTTCTGGGAGGCGCCGGCGGCGATCACAACGACATGGGAGCCGGCACAATCGGCATAGTCTCCCGAGGCGATCTTCATCGGCCTCGTGAAGGAGAGCCCGTGGTTGAAGTCCATCACCTCGCCGATCGCTTTGCCGGCGTTTGCGTCGATGAGCACGAGCTCGGAGGCGAGTCCGCGGATCATCAACGCGTACGCGAACGACGACCCCACGAGTCCCGTCCCGACGAGCGACACCTTGCGCGTACCTTCGTTGCTCATTCGTTCTCCTCCCCGGTGTTCAACGGATCAAGTACGGCAACTCCCGGCGAAAGGTCAAGGGGGCGCGGCCGCATTCCTCGTTGCTTTTCCCGGGCCATTATGGTACCATCAATTGTCGAACAGATCCCGCCGCAATACGGGGAGAATGGACCGCCGTCAGCGCACTCCGAGGCAGAAATGAACCACAGGCTCCTTCACCGTTGCATCGGCGGCGCGGTCTTCGCGATCGCCGCAGTCCAGTTCTTCGTCACCGCCCAGCCCACAGTCTCTTTCTGGGACCCGGGAGAGCTCTCCGCAGCCGCCTACATGCTCCAGGTCCCCCATCCGCCGGGCGGCCCCCTCTTCTCGCTTGTCGGCAGGGTCTTCTACCTCCTCCCGATGCCGGGCGACCCGGGATTCAGGATGAATGCCGTGTCCGTGGTCTCAAGCGCCTTCTCGGTCCTGTTCCTGTACCTGATCGCCGTCAGGCTGATACAGAACTGCAGCGGGAACCAACGCGGGGGTCTGTCCGGGACGCCGGGGACGTTCATTGCGGCCGCAATCGGCGCACTCGCTCTTTCGTTCTGCGACACGTTCTGGTTCAACGGCGTCGAGTCGAATTACTTCGCCGCGGCGACAGTGCTTTTCGCGGCAATGCTCTGGCTCCTCCTCGTCTGGTACGAGAACGCGGACAAGCCGGGGAGCGGAAGATACCTGCTGATCATCGCATACCTGGTCGGGCTTTCGGCGGGGGTGCATCTGATGAGCGTCCCCACAATATTCACCGTCGTGATGGTCGTCGTCTTCCGGAGGTTCATCACGGACGACGCGACGTGCAGGAAGACAGCGTGGATCTTCCTAGCTCACGCGGGACTGCTCCTCGCCGTCGCCTTCTTCTGGTGGAACGACATGATCTCCCGCCAGGTTCCGGCACCGGAAGAGTTCTACGCCTATGACAGAAAGTTCGCGATGGTGATGGGGGCGATCAGCCTCGGTGTCATGGCGGTATTCTACAAGAAGATATTCAGAAAGGATTCATTCTACACCCCGCTCCTCGCCGCGGGAGCCGCCCTGTTCATCACCTACCCGGGGGTCATCAAGCTGCTCCCGGCAATGATCCACCGCCTCTCGGGGAACGACAGCAGCCTCGGGGTCGTCCTCCTTGCCGTCGTGCTCGGGTGCCTGGGGTACACGGCGTACATCTCGGGGAAGCGCACGATGACGCTCGTGCACCTTTCTTCCCTCGCCCTCCTTTTCGTGATACTCGGTTTTTCGACGTACACGATGATCATCACGCGGGCGAACGTCCATCCCCCGATGAACGAAAACAACCCGAACAATTTCTCCGGGTTGCTCACATATCTGAACAGGGAGCAGTACGGCGAGTTCCCCCTTTTCAAGAGGAGGTGGACACCGGAAGCGGACAGGCAGAAGACGTTCACGCAGTACTCCAGCGACTTCGATTTCTTCCGGCGGTACCAGATGCATCACATGTTCAACCGGTATGTCCTTTTCAATTTTGCCGGGAGGGGGTCCAGGGACCAGGACGCGGACCCGTCATGGGGGCAGCTCTTCGGCATCCCCTTCTTCGTCGGGTTGTTCGGACTGTACTGGCACTTCCGGAAAGACTGGAGGATGGCGACCTCCTTCCTTCTCCTGTTCATCATCATGGGATACCTTATCGCATTTTACCAGAACCAGCAGGAACCACAGCCGCGGGAAAGGGANNGCCGCCCGGGGGCCGCGGCAGGCCGCGGCAGGGTGCGGCGCGGTCCTGCTCCTGGGGGCCGTCTGTATTCCGGGAAGGATGTTTCAGACGAACTTCGCCTCGCATGACCGCTCCAGGAACTGGCTTGCCTGGGAGTATTCATACAACATGCTTCAGACGTGCGAGCAGGATGCACTCCTGTTCACCAACGGAGACAACGACACGTTCCCCCTCTGGTTCCTGCAGGACGTCGAGGGGGTCAGGCGGGACGTACGGATCGTGAACCTGAGCCTCATCAACACCCCCTGGTACATACAGCAGATGAAGGACAGACCCTACTACGCCGAAGCGAAGGCGGTCCCGATCAGCATTCCGGACAAGCGCATTGCCGGGATGGAAGGTGTGATACCGTGGGAGCCGCAGACCGTCACGATCCCCGTCCCCCCGGGGACAATCCAGGGGAGCATCACGACGGACACCGCGCTGTACAATCATGAAGCGCTGGGCCGTCAGGCGCCCGGGAGCGGCCCCGCCCCCGACACAAACGCCGGAGGGGAAGGGAAGATAGAATTCATGATGAGGAACACCCTGCAGTACGGGAGGACCAAAGCGATACGGGTGCAGGACTTCATGGTCAAGCACATCATCGAGACCAACAGGTGGCAGCGACCGGTCTATTTCGCAATCACGTGCTCACCGGACAGCAAAATCGGGATCGACGACTATCTCCGGTTCTGCGGACTGGCCTGGAAGCTCGTGCCGTACAAGGCGGGACATCTGGACATGGGGATCGACCCGGCGGTGCTGCACGCGAACCTGTTCGACGAGCCCGGCGGGTTTTCCCGGACCCCCCGGTACGGGTACAAGTTCCGCTCCACATCCGATTCCACCGTCGTCCTCGATGAAAACGAAGCACGGATGATCAGCGGGTTCCACACGGCGTTCCGCGCCCTTGCCATCTACGAATCGGACGGGCGGAAGGATTTCCGGAAGAGCGGCGAGGTCCTCGACCGCCTGGAGAAAGCGATGCCGTGGCAAAGTGCTCCGATGCTTTTCGAAGACGGGTATGACTTTGCACTCCTGTACTACCGGCTGGGCCGCCTCGCAACGTTCACGGCGCTCGTCTCGCGGCTGGAAAAGCAGTTCAAGGCGGAAACCGCGGAGGGAACCCCGTCCAATCCCTACATCTACGGCCAGATGATCCGGCTCTACGATCTCGCGAATAATTTCTCCGCGGAACTCGAGGTCCTGGAGCGCCTTGCGCAATTCCGGCCGAATGACGCATCGATCAGGGAGAGGATCGATACCGTCCAGGCGATCCTGAAACGAACCTCCCCGGCCCGGGCGAACTGATGGACTCGTTCTCGGGCTTCCACCCTGCAGGCTCCCCCCTCTACATGGCCATGCACGATCCCGTGCTGCACCAGTTCATGTCCTACCTGGCGGAGAAGAAGGTGGAGCAGGAAGCGAACCCCGGACTCCATGTCCGGATCGAACTCTCGCGCACATCCATGAACAGCGTGCGGGATTCCTTCAAACAGAGCATACTCGACGGCGAGCGCCACCTGCATATCATGTCACACGTCCTGGGGACAAGGCTGCTTGACGGCGGCTATGAGCTCCACAGCAATGTCATCGGCGTCCTTCCCGGCGGCGAAAAGCGCCCCTTCCTGATCCGGGAGAGGATCTCAAGCGATGCGCTCTTCTCGCACACCGACCTCGACCTCGGGAACCAGATGCTGGGACAATTCCGCTACCGGACCGGCGGGGAGTGGGCCCCGCTGGAGCTCTCGGCAAACTTCGTGGAGTACATCCCGCTCGGACGGACCACCAGCGGCGTCAACAGGATCACGAGCCGTGTGAAAGCGGAAGAGGAACTCTGGAACAAGGTGGCAGACGAGATGTTCGGTCTCGACCGGATCGTGGAGCAGGACAAGCACCTGCGCCAGTACAGCAAATACATCAAGGACATCTTCGGCCTGAAGATCGTCTGCGATGACGATGCCGCCTGCCTGCGGGTCCACCGGCTACTGGAAGGGCTGCGCGCGGGGGAATGCAACTGGTCGTTGACCGCCGGACTGGCGCGGNNTCGAAACGAAGGATTATCTCACCTGCGAACCTTCGTTGATGAAGAAGACGGGGTGGAAAGCCCTGAAGAGCGTCGTCCGGTGGCGGGATCAGCTGCTGGAGATACAGGTCCAGCCGCTGGCAAATTACTACCTCGAGCTCGACCATATGTCCGGCCCGTCGCATCGCTCGTTCAAGCTCCTCCGCGATACTCTCCGGGGAGAGATCGCCAGGGGGCTCCCCCTGTACGGTTTCTACCGCGATCTCCTCAAGATGCTCTTCCTGGAGAGCGGCGTCTCGTTCGACAGCGGGAACGCCTCGGTCGTCATCACCGATTGACGTCCTTACTCGTACCGGAGAGCATCGATGGGGTTCAACATCGCCGCCTTCCTGGCGGGGTAGAACCCAAAGAAGATCCCGATCGCGATCGAAAAACCGAACGAGAGGAGAATCGAGAAGAACGTGATGATTGTCGGCCACTTCGCGAGGCTGGAAATCGCACCGGACCCGCCCACACCGAGAAGTATCCCGGTGATCCCCCCCAGGAGGCTGAGAACCAGGGCCTCGATCAGAAACTGGGTCAGTATGTCCCTNNTTCATGATGCCGATCCCGCCGACAAGGAGGGAGACCGAGGCGATGCTCGCAAGGAGTATCGTCAGGATCTGCGTGGTCGCAGTCGCCGCATTGGCAAGGTCCGCCTGGTTCCGTATCGAGAAGTCATCGGCGTCATACGGCGCAATCTTGTGCCGCATCCTGAGCAGCTCGGTGATCTCCGTCTGTGCAACGGGGATGTTGGACGGGCTCGTTGCGGAGATCAGGATCTGCCTCAGGTAGGGAAACCATGTGAGACGTCTCTTGACGGTGGTCCAGGGCGCCAGGACNNCGAATCCTGACGGTCTGGCCGACGGGGCTCCCGTCGGGGAAGAGCGCATCCGCCACCGTCTTCCCGAGCACGCAGACCTTGGACGCCGCCTTCACGTCGGCATCGGTGTAGAAGTCGCCGTACTCGATCCCCCATTTGCGTATCTCGAGATAGTCGGGACCCGTCCCTTCGATGCCCGTCGCCCAGTTCATGTTCCCCGCAATGATCTGCCCGCCCGCACGGGTCCCCGGAGAGATCTCTCCCACCGCCGGACATTCTCTCTGGATTGCGATGCAGTCGTCCTCCGTGAGCGTGGTCGTCGTCCCCGCCCCGCCTTTGACCCCCCCCGTATTCTGGGATCCGGGGTAGACGATCAGCACATTTGTTCCGAGGGAAGAAATCTGCTGCTCGACCGAGTACTGCGCTCCCTGTCCTATCGCGAGCATGGCGATCACCGCCGCAACGCCGATGATGATCCCCAGCATCGTCAGGAACGAGCGCATCTTGTTCCGCTGAAGGGCGCGGAACGCCGAAATAAGGATGTTCAGTATCTTCATGCAGGTTCCTCCTCATCCACCGCGGGGAGTTCACTTATCACCTCGGCGGCCAGCTTCGGAGAGGG
>PMND01000159.1:27896-29243 GCA_003161955.1 Ignavibacteriota bacterium
GCGAGACCCACCATCCCCAGCGCCTTGACCGCGCGTTCCTCCCGGTCCTTGATGGAGGAAGTACCGTACAGCAGAGGGAGCTCGACATTCTCGATCGCCGAGGTCCTCGAAAGAAGGTTGAATCCCTGNNGTCGGTTTGTCCAGGCATCCCAGGATGTTCATGAACGTCGACTTCCCCGATCCGGATGCGCCCATGATCGCGACGAATTCCCCTCTCCGGATCTCCAGGGTCACGCCGCGGAGTGCGTGGACCTCGACTTCCCCCAGCATGTAGGTTTTCACGAGGTGATCGATCTGTATGAGGCGTCCATCGCCCGGGGCCGGGGGGGCGGGGGCCGGCTCATCCCTGCCGATCATCGCATCCCTCCGGGACCGCCCGGCCGCTGCTGCGCGCCACCCGAGAGCGGACTGGCTGACGCCACTTCCGATGTCGATGTGGCGCCCAGGACTATCTGATCCCCCGGTTTCAGGCTGTCCGTCGTGATTTCGGTGAATCTGCCGTCGGTGACACCGGTCCGCACGAACACGGGCTCCAGCTTTTTCTGTGCGTTGAGAATCCAGATGCGCGCCCGTCCCGACTGGTGGTTCGGAACAAACGGGCTCTTTTCATACTGGGCATACAGCTGCGTGATGCCGAACTTGGTTCCNNCCGTGCGCCGCAACAATAGAATCGCGGATCTGCCCGAAGTTCCTCAGGCCCCCCCTTCCCGATCCCTCACCGGAACCCGCATGGCCGCCCGGCCCCCCCATCGCACCCCCCCTTGCCGTGGAGTCAACCCTGACATCCGCAAACGCGCCCGGGACAGGGGCGGCTTCGGTCCCGGCGGCGCCTGCGCCGCGTCCCATGAACGAGTCACGCATCGCCTTGATCGCCGACGAATCGACGAGATCGGGGGGCGGCTGGAACCGGAGCGCCAGGTTGGGGACCTTCAGGACGTCATGGGCGTCCGCGGCGGCGATTTTCACGTTCGCCGTCATCCCGGGCATCAGCTTCAGCTTGTCGTTGTTCACGTCGACGACCACTGTGTAGTTCACGACGTTCTGGATCGACACCGGGTTCAGACGGATCTGGGAGACGATGCCGGTGAATTTGTCGTCGGGATACGCGTCGACCGAGAACGTGGCCGGCTGATCAATGCTTATCATGCCGATGTCGGATTCGTCCACCACCGTCAGGACCTGCATCTTCGAGAGATCGTTGGCGATCGTGTAGAGCGTCGGGGAGGAGAAACTTGCGGCCACGGTCTGGCCGACGTTCACCGCGCGGTTGATCACGACTCCATTGATGGGGGCGCTGATCGTCGCATACGCGAGGTTGATCCTGGCCCGGTCGAGCGCGGCCCTGGC
>PMND01000118.1:0-16065 GCA_003161955.1 Ignavibacteriota bacterium
CAGATCGACATTTATAACTGGTTCCTTGATTCCAGGCCGGCGACGATCGTCGCCAGCGGCGGGACGGACTTCTACGACAAAGCGACGCATGAATGGTTCGATACCGTCCTTGCGACGTTCGAATACGAAACCCGGAAGGGGAAGGTGCGCGCCTTCTACCAGACGATCTCCACGAACAGCAACCAGGGATACTTCGAGAGTTTCATGGGGGATCAGGGGACGCTGGTGATCTCCGAATCCGCCGGCCGCGGCGCCGCCTACCGGGAGCCCGCGGCCCCCGACTGGGACAAATGGGTGTCGCTCGGGTATCTCAACGCGCCGGCGTCGGAGATAAAGAAGCCGCAGACGGACGCAGTGCTGGATGTGCGGGAGACGCTTGCCCCACCATCGTTCGAGCTCCCGGTGAAATTCAGCGATCCGTATCATAAGCCTCATCTTGAGAACTTCTTCAACGCGGTCCGGGGGGAGGAGAAGCTCAACTGCCCTCCCGAACTGGGGTATGAGACCGCCGTAACGGTGCTCAAAGTGAATGAGGCTGTAGAGTCGGGAAAAAAAATCATTCTCTCACCCCGTGAGTTCGTGGCATAGATCGTGAAGAAAATGTCCCCCGGAAAACATATCCCCTCGAAGGAGAATCCGCCCCTTGCTACCGGCCGCGGCCTGCATCACCGGAGCGCCGGATGGACCGGGATCATCCTTCTTCTTCTGACCGCTCTATCCGGCGCCGNNAAGCTGTACGACGAGTCCGGACATCTGATAAGGCTGGACGACAGCCCTCTGATGCCGTTCTCGCCGAAGGAAACTTGCCGCAGGTGCCACGACTACGAGAAGATCCGGCACGGATGGCACTTCAATGCGGCTGATTCCGGGGTAAGCGCGGGACGGCCCGGGGAACCCTGGATACTCGTCGATCCGGGGGCCGCGACGCAGATTCCTCTATCGTACAGAACCTGGACGGGGACGTACCGGCCGGCTGATGTGGGACTATCAACGCTCGCCTTCCTCAGGACATTCGGCCGCCAGCTTCCGGGCGGGGGAGTGGGGGAGAAAGACGGGGACCTGAATGACTACATGCGCTGGCAGGTTTCCGGAACGCTCCCGGTGAATTGCCAGAGCTGCCATAACGCGGACCCCGGACAGAGTCAGGCGGAGTACGGGGTGCAGGTCATGCGACAGAACTTCCGCTGGGCCGCCGCCGCAAGCAGCGGGTTTGCGACGGTCCAGGGATCCGCCGGCGAAATGCCGGACAACTATGATCTTTACTCTGCCGTCCCGCCGGAGAAGTCCGATGAGCTTCCCCCCACGGTGACATACAACTCCTCGCGCATGGACGCCCCGGGGCGGGTCCTGTTCAATGTTCCGCGGAGGATCCCGTCTTCACAGTGCGAGTTCTGCCATTCATTCAGGGTGATTGATCCGAAACATCCCGAGCGATGGGAGGGGGAAGAGGACGTCCATATCGCCGCGGGGATGCTCTGCGTCGATTGCCACCGGAACGGGATTGATCACCGGATGATCCGCGGCTATGAAGGTGAATCCGATCAAAGAGGGGAGCCTCGTGTCGCATCGTTCACGTGCCGCGGATGCCACCTGGGGGGCGATGAAGAACCCGTCCCGGTGGGAGGGAGGCGGGGGGCCCCCCGGCCGGATCACGCGGGGATTCCCCCCGTCCATTTTGAGAGGCTTGCCTGCACCGCTTGTCACAGCGGTCCATGGCCCGATGCGGCCACACTCAGAGTCAAGACTTCGAGGGGACACGCCCTCGGGATTCCGAAGGCCGACAAAGCGGACGATGCGCTCCCTCAGATAGTCACGCCGGTCTTTGCAAAACAAATCGACGGCACATACGCCCCGCACGATCTCCTGTGGCCCGCGTTCTGGGGCTATGAGAAAAAGGGTGCGATTGCCCCGATCGGACCCGACCGGATCCGGCCGCTGGTGGCATCGATTTTCACCCGGGACACGACCCGGAGCATCGGCAGCCGGCCGGTGCTGCGTGAATCGGATATCCTGGGGATTCTGCAACTGTTGCGCGGGATGGATTCGACGGCGGGAGATCCCTTCTACGTAAGCGGCGGGATGAAGTTTGCGATCGGACCGGGGGGGACGCTCGCACGTCTCCGGAGTGAACTTGCCCGGCCGTACGGGTGGCCCATCGCCCACGACGTCAGGCCGAAGTCCCAGTCGCTCGGTGTCCGCGGGTGCGCAGATTGCCATGCAACGGATGCGCCGTTTCAGTTCGGGAATGTCAAGGTCTCCTCGCCCTATGTTGTGAGTGCGGACTCTCTGAGCCGCATGACGGATTATCAGGATGAGAGCGCGGTCTATGCCTGGCTCTTTTCCATGTCGTTTCTCTTCCGTCCCGCCCTCAAGGTGGTGATCATACTCTGCTTCCTTCTCATCGCCTCGGTTGTGCTTATCCAGGGGATGCGGGGGCTTGCCCGCATCATCCGGGAACTTTCCGCGGAAGAGCAATGACCGCCTTCCGTTTCATAGCGGGTATTGTGATCGCGGCTCTCCTCGCCGGGATCGGGTATGATCTTCGCCGGCGGATGAAGAGCTGGAACGCGGCGGGTGACTTCCTCTCCCGCCGGATCAGGGACATCAGGCACGGAAGGGAAACCGCCGGAGCGCTCTCCCGTGCCCGGAACATTGTCGCGATCGTCTCGGGGGGACTTCTCCTCATTCTTGCCCTGAGCGGGTTTCTGCCGGTCGTCTTTCTCGGGATTCATCTCAGCGGCGTGCTTCTGGTGATCCATGTGACGGCGGCCCCTCTCTTTGCCATCGCGCTCTCCGCCCTCGCCCTCCTCCATGCGCACCGGCTCCGGTTCGATGAATCGGACCTGCAGTTCGCGCTCGGGTCCGGGGAGCGGGACTCTCACGGGAAGGACGCCCTCGTCCGGTTCGCCCTGAAGGCGGGATTCTGGCTGATCCTGACCCTGTCACTCCCGCTTATGCTGACGGTCATACTGGGTCTTTTCCCGCTCTTCGGCACCGGAGGAGAGACGATGCTTATCCGTTTGCACGGCTACAGCGCGCTCCTCCTCCTGGTGAGTGCTCTCGGTGAGCTCTATCTGATTGGTGCATACATGGAACATACAACGGAACAACCTTTGAAGGAGCAGAACCCGTGAAAACGTCATGCAACATACTTCTTCCGCTTCTCTTTGCCTCTCTCCTCCTTCTGGTGTCCTGTCAGAAGCCGGCGGGGGAACAGCAGCAAAACGCCGGGCAGAATCAGGTTGCGCAACCCGCCACGCCGGGCGAATCAGCCCGCCCTGTCACACCCGGGGCCGGAGGGGCCCAACCGGGGGCTCCCGAAAAGCCGCAGCCCGCACAGACGCCAACGCCCGCTGCGGCAACGGCGCAGACCTCCGGCGGACAGCTGGTCCCGCTGGAGATAAGACTCCCGAAGCCCATGTTTGTGGGAACGCCGACAAATATCGACGTGCCGAATCTCGAGAAGCCCCTCGGCGGCCCGAGGCCGCCGTTTCTTGCCCCTGCGGGAACGAAGAATCTGGCATTCAAAAAGCCGGTCAGCGGGTCCGACGAGCAACCGATCATCGGCGAGCTCTCGATGATCACCGACGGAGACAAAGAGGCGGCCGAGGGGAGTTTTGTCGAGATGGGTCCGGGTGTGCAGTATGTCACGATCGACCTGAAGAACCGCAGTACGATCAATGCAGTCGTTGTCTGGCACTACCACAAGCAGCCGGTCGTCTACCGGGCCGTCGTTGTTCAGGTCTCAGATGACCGGGACTTCATCACGGGCGTGCAGACCGTCTTCAATAATGACATCGGCAACTCCTGCGGGAGAGGAGTCGGGAAGGAGATGAGCTATGTCGAGACGGCGGAAGGGAAACTGATCGATGCGAGGGGCGTCCAGGGTCGCTACGTCCGACTCTACAGCCGCGGCAACACGTCGAATGATCTGAATCACTACATCGAAGTCGAAGTGTACGGTAAGGCGGTGCAATGAAGTGGGAGCGGGCGGCCCTGGTCCTGGCGCTGGCGGGAGGCGCGCTGCTGCGCATCCCCTGTCTGGATCTCCGCCCCATGCACACGGACGAAGCGGTCCACGCCACCAAATTCGGCGCCCTTCTTGAGAATGGCACCTATCGGTACGACAGGCACGAGTACCACGGCCCCACGCTGAATTATTTCACTCTTCTGCCGGCGTGGCTCACCGGCTCCAGGACGCTTCCCGGTGTGACCGAGACGACTCTGCGCATCGTTCCCGTCTTCTTCGGTCTCTGCCTGCTGCTTCTGATTCTCCTTCTCCCGGATCTCTCCCCGGCGGCATCCGCTTCAGCGTTGCTCCTGACCGCCTTCTCCCCGGCGATGGTCTTCTACAGCCGGTATTACATACAGGAGACATTGCTTGTCTGCTTCTCATTCGGTCTGATCGTCGCAGCCTGCCGGCTCCTCTCGGGCGGCGGGAGCGGCTGGTCGGTTATGGCGGGCGTCTGCGCCGGGCTCATGATTGCGACAAAAGAGACATGGATCATTTCCGCGGGGATGATGGGACTGGCGATACTGGGCGTGCTGTTAATTCAACGGCGCGAAAACCGACGGCGCCTCCACCTGAGGGTGCGGAGCGTTCAACAGCACGAGACGCGGTCGCGACATCGGCTGAGTGCAGGGAGCATCGGGATCGCGCTGCTGTGCACAGCCGTGGTGTGGGTTCTCTTTTTCTCATCTTTCTTCACCTCCCGGGAGGGTCTGCGGGATTCTCTCCTGGCGTTCGGGACGTATTTCTCACGGGCCGGGGAGAATGTGCGGCATGGTCATCCCTGGTACTATTTCCTTGAAATGCTGGCCGGAACAAGGGGTGGTCACGGCCCCCTCTGGAGCGAGGCCGGGATCCTTCTTTTCGGAATCGGAGGAGTGTGGAGCACGCTGCGAGAGAAACCGGACGGGGGGAAAGGGGCGAGGGACATCCGGATATTTCTGGGGTTGTACGCCCTGTCCATGTTCATCGTCTCCTCGATAATTCCCTACAAGACCCCCTGGCTGGTCCTGGGAGCGTTGCAGCCCCTGATCATCATGGCGGGAGTCGGTCTCTCGTCAATGCTGAAGTGGCTCGAACCTCGGAGACTCCGCCCGATCGGAATTCTCGCCGCGGGATTTGTGATCTCTCACCTCGCCTGGCAGTCATGGATGGCAAACTTCCGCTACTATGATGATCCGGTGAATCCGTATGTCTATTCGCAGCCGGGGGATGACGTTCGTGCAATCGCCTCCGGCGTAACCCGGTGTCTGCAGGGGGGAGCGTTGTCCCTTCAGGTCGTCTGCAGCAATGATGATTACTGGCCGCTCCCCTGGTACTTCCGCGCGCTTCCGCGCGTCGGCTGGTGGGACCACATCGGGGAGGGATTCGTTCCGACGGGCGTGATACTCGCTTCCCCCGAATTCGAGCCTGGACTGCTGAAAAAGATGTATGAAATGCCTCCGCCGGGAGAACGAATGCTGTACGTACCGCTCTTCGACAGACCGATGTTCCTCCGGCCGGGAAAAGAGCTGCGCGGGTACATCAGGCTGGATCTCCGGGACGCCATGCTGAGCGGGAAATCGCAATGAGCGGGCCGAAAGAGCGAATCCGCCGGTACCGGCACCGTGCGATGGCGACGATTTTCGAGCTTGTGATCGCCGGGGAGGATGATTCCTTCGCCGGAGGGGCCGCCCAGGCGGCAATTGAAACGATCGATCGCCTGGATCTGGACCTCAGCCGGTACCTGCCGAACAGCGACGTCTCTCGGATCAACAACCTCCGGCCTGATCAGTCTGTGCGCGTCAGTGCCGACACATTCGAGTGTCTCCGGCGCAGCCTGCGGTACTGCAGGGAGACCGGAGGTGCATTCGATGTGATGACGGGTTCGCTCAAGGACTGCTGGATGGGGAAGGACAGGTCGCCGCATTATCCCTCACCGGAAGAGATCGAGCAGGCCAGGACCCGGAGCGGCATGAGCCGACTGGAGCTTGACGAAAAGAATATGACCGTATGCGTGCACGGTCCGGCCCCTCTCATCGATCTCGGTGCCATCGGAAAGGGTTTTGCGGTCGACTGTGCCGCGGAGTTGATGAAGGAGTGGGGGGTGGGGTCTGCGCTCCTGCATGGGGGAGCAAGCTCGGCTTACGGATTCGGAGATTATCCGGGGAATTCGGGCTGGGCTGTCACGCTGAGCAATCCTGCCCCGCCATATGAGGTCGTCGAGAAAATCCATCTGAAAGACCAGGCTCTGGGGGGCTCCGGCATCAAGCAGGGGCGCCACATCATCGACCCGCGCAAAGGCGCTCCGGTCGAACATCGCCGTGCCTCGTGGATCCTCTCGGAGTCGGCCTCCCGAAGTGACGCTCTCTCGACGGCGTGCATGGTGATGGCACGGGAAGAGATACAGGCACTTGTCGCCGGATCCGGGGAGCTCCGGGCGCTCATCATCGATGAGAGTTCCCGCGAAGTCCTCAGATTCGGTCGCTGGGATGAGGCGTGACGAGCGTCCGCCTGAGACGGTACATGTCCCTGAGTACCGCCCGCGCGCTTCGGCGGATGCCGAGCCTGCTGTCCCTGTCGCAGGTCCACTCCACAGGGAACTCCGCAATCCGAAACCCGTGCTGCAGGGCACGGAGTATGATCTCTACGTCAAACATGAACCCCTCCGTCGTGCACTCGTCGTAGAGTTGCCGCGCGACGGCACCCCGGTAGATCTTGAATCCGCACTGCGTGTCGGTGAGACGCGCGGGGATATGCAGCCAGCGGACAACGAGAACATGGAAGAGACGTGAGATGACTTTCCGGTCCAGGTCCCGGTCCCTGCGGATAACGGACCCGGGGAGTCCGCGCGAACCGTGGGCAAGGTCGGCGCGTCCTTCGCGCACCAACCGGAGACCGGCCAGCGCGTTCTCGAAAGGGACCGTGAGACCGCTGTCGGCGAAAAGCACATAGTCTCCGCGCGACGAGAGCACGCCGCTCCGGACCGCCGCGCCTTTCCCCCGGTGCGAGCCGCTTCTGATAACCGCGCGGTGGACGGAGGCGGGGACTTCCGCCCGTCCGGCACGCTCTGCCGTCCGGTCGGAGCTCCCGTCGTCGGCAACGAGGACCTCCCCCGCGATGCCATGCGAGGAGAGGAAGGCCGCCGCGGCCTGCACGTCGCGGGTGACTTTGCGCTCCTCGTCAAATGCGGGGATGACGATGCTGAGTGTTATCATGCGCGAGTATACGGAGTATGAGTGATAATTACAACGCGTTCTTTGCGCTCCTGCGGCCGCGCTGCAGAGGTCTTCCTCTTGTTTTTTCGGCCGGCAATCACTAACGTAGAACGTCCCTCCTGTCCCATTAAAGAAAGTCATCACTCCATGAGCGCGCTGAACAACATTTCGCGGAGAAAGTTTCTTGAGACCACGGCGGCGGCCGCGGCATTCACGATCGTCCCCCGTCATGTTCTCGGGGGTCCCGGATATACGGCGCCGAGTGACAAGCTCAACATCGGTTGTGTGGGGGTGAACGGGAAGGGCCAGTCCGACATTCAGGCCGTGAGCACGGAGAACATCGTCGCGCTCTGCGACGTGGACGACGACCAGATCGCCAAAACGCTCAGGGAGGACGGCGTCAAGACTCCGCAGCTCCTCAAGGCGGCGAAGTACCGGGATTTCCGCGTGATGCTCGAGAAAGAGAAAGGGATCGACGCCATCACCGTCAGCACGCCGGACCACGCGCATGCAATTATCGCGATAACNNGTGACGGAGGTCCACGCATGGACGAACCGCCCCGTCTGGCCGCAGGGGATCGACCGTCCCGAGACACTTCCCTCCGTCCCGCCGACTCTCGACTGGAATCTCTGGCTCGGACCCATGCCGTGGCGGCCGTACCATCCGGCGTATCATCCGTTCTCATGGCGCGGGTGGCTGGACTTCGGCACAGGGACCATCGGTGATATGGGGGCCCACCTTGTGGATCAGCCTTTCTGGGCGCTTGAGCTCGGGGCCCCGGACTCGGTGGAAGCCAGCTCGACGGAGATGAAGAAAGAGACCTATCCCTCTTCGTCAATCGTGCGCTACCAGTTTCCTGCGCGCGGGAACAAGCCGGCGGTGAAGCTCACCTGGTATGACAGCGGTCTGAGGCCTCCCCGGCCTGAAGAGCTGGAGCCGGGCCGGCGGATGGGGGACGGGGACGGCGGGGTCATCTACTGGGGGACGAAGGGGAAACTGATGCACGGGACGTATGCCGACAGCCCCCGCCTGATCCCCGAGACGCGGATGCAGGAGTACAAGCGCCCGGCGAAGACGATCCCCCGGTCCCCGGGGATCATGAAGGAGTGGATCGAGGCAATCAANNATCTCCGGGTTCCCTATAGAGAAGGATGGTCACTGTGAACCGAATTTCAGCCGTGCTCCTCTCGGGCGTCGCCCTGGCACTGAAGGCTCCCGGTGCTCCTGCGGCGGATTCTCTCCACCCGGTGACAGACGCGTACGACGGGTGGCGCCTCTCGGTCCAGGCCTGGACATTCAACGCCATGGACCTCGACCGCTGGACCGAGGCGCACAGGAATCCGGACGGGACGCCGAACAAATTCAACACCGCAGACAGCAAGATGCCAGGGTGGGAAACATCGGGCTGCAGTATCACGGACATACTGTCTGGTACCGCAACCTGAAGATCCTGACGCTTCAGTAAAGATTTCTTTCACGGCAGCAACCGCAGCCCCGTTCATTCCCACGTTTCAGTTTTCAACCATCCCATCGAAAGGCAAGAGTATGCCCACGACACTGGAAAACCTCAAAGAAGCATTTGCCGGCGAAAGCCAGGCGTTCCAGAAATATTCCTCATTCGCAAAGAGAGCTGACCAGGACGGCTTACCCACCATTGCCCGACTGTTCCGCCTCACGGCCCAGGCGGAGAAGATACATGCCGAAGGGCACTTCAAAAGCATGGACGCAGTCGGATCCACCGTTGACAACCTCAAGGCGGCGATCGAAGGGGAGACGTATGAGTTCACCCACATGTACCCCCCCATGCTCCAGCAGGCGGAAAAGGACGGCCATAAGGCAAAAAAGATGTTCTCGTACGCTGTCGAAGCCGAAGCGGTTCATGCCAGGCTGTACACTCAGGCGATGGAAGCGGCGAAGGCCGGGAAAGACCTCAATGTGAAGGACTTCTATCTCTGTCCTGTATGCGGCTATATCGAATTCGGCAAGGCGCCGGACAAGTGTCCGGTGTGCGGCACGCTCGGGACGAAATTTGTGCAGGGNNTCTTCTCATATCCGGAAGCCCTGCACAAGTCCCCGCACGGGATGCTCCCGTGCCGGACTATCGCAGTCTGGACGATCATGCGCTCGCTGCTCCGGGCTCCGTGCAGACATCGTTCAAGTCTCTCGCCTCCTGGCTTACATCCCCCTGCCGCTCGGATGAGGAGAAGGCGCGCGTGATATTCCGCTGGATCACGCATAACATCGAGTATGACGTGAACGCCCTCCTTGCAGGGGGTCCCATGTCGGGGAATGCGGAGGATGCGTTGCGCACCAGGCGGGGGGTTTGTGAGGGGTACGCGGGCCTCTTCATGGAACTTGCCAGTGCATCGGGAATCAGGTCTGTGAAGATCAGCGGCTTCGCAAAAGGGTACGGATATTCACCGGGGCAGCAACTCGGAAAGTTCCCCAACTACTCATGGAACGCCGTCAGCATCGATGGCCGGTGGAGGCTCATAGACTGTACCTGGGGTGCGGGATACATCGGGAACGACCGGAAATTCCACCGCGCATTCGATCCTCATTTTTTCTTCACCCCTCCCCGGGAGTTCATCTATGACCATCTCCCGGAGAAGGAGGATTGGCAATTGCTGGACCATCCCATGTCGCGCGGGGACTACGAACGGGAAGTCTACGTAAAGCCCGGATTCTTCACGATGGGACTCGCGCTGGGCGAGAACTCCGCCGGCACTCTTCGCGCGGACGGCGAGGTCGTGGTCCGCCTCGGGACCACCCATCCGATCGCCGGCGTAGCCGCTCTCTTCAAGGGGGAGAGGAATACCGATGACCGCTGCGCGTTCGTCCAGGATGAGCTGCGCGCGCTTGTGGTACGGGTCTCGCCACCCGACACCGGGGAGTATACGCTCCGCCTCTTCGCCAAGGCCACAGGCGACACCGGGATGTACGCCTGGATCATGGATTACAGAATCGCGTCATCGAGACGGCTGAGAGAGTTCCCGGCGTACCCCAGAAAGTTCAGCGCGTTCGATACCGGAAACGTCTGTCTCATTGCACCGATATCCGGACTGCTGAAAGGGGGATCCATGCAAAAATTCCGGCTGAAGATCCCGTGGGCGGAGAAGGCTGCGGTGGTCGTGAATGAATACTGGACGTATCTCGAAAGGGACAGAGAGGACCTGGCGGGAGATGTGACTATTCAACCAGGGACGGTCTCGGTGTGCGCGAAATACCCCGGCCGTGAAGAGTGGGATACGCTGCTTGAATACACGGGGAAGTAGCGCATCATGGAACCCGGGTCCTCCGGAGGGGTCATCAGCGGACCCGGCCCTTCACTGCGCATGCTACGAAATGCCTTCTGCTCTTCAGTCAACGCTTCGTTGATCGTCAAGCCGCGGCGCGTGCGGTCAATTGTCCTTCGCACCCTCCGCAATCCAGTGACGGAGGAGCTCAAGTTCAGCGGGGGGGAGAGGCGCCGTGGAGGTGGATGTATCCGGCGGCATGCGGAAATGGGGCTGGTTCGTCTCACAGAGTATGTAAAGCCGGCTCTGGTACGGGCTCCCCGGGACGACCAGAGGCTCTTTTCCCGAAATGGTGTGCGAATTCATGAAGCTCGCATAGGAAGTCATGACGATCTTCCCCCGGGCAATGTCTTTCCCGTGACATTGCGTGCACCTTGCGTTGAGTACAGGCTGTATTTGTTCCTTGAAACTCACAGGCTGTTTTTTACCGCATCCGGCAACAAGAGCGACGATGATCAGAATGGTGACATATCGCACGATCAGCCTCCATGGATGGTGAAGAAAACGGTGTGCAATGTTGGTGCAAACATAGCGAATCCCATGACAATGTCAAGAAGGGGACGGCAGGGAGTCGGCCGATTCGAGCAGGTGAAGTGATTCAGGGGAGACCAGTCTGTCGAATATGTCCTCGTTATGCGAGATCAGGAGCATGGCACGCCCGCGCGCGCGCGCGTCACGGATAAGCCCCAGGACGCGGTCGATGCTCTCGAAATCGAGAGCGCTCAGCGGCTCATCCAGTATGATGAGAGGGGTTTCCAGCGCAAATGCGCGGAGGAGATTGAGCCGTTGTTTCTGCCCGCCGCTGAGCTGCCAGACCTTCTTTCCTGCGAGCGCAGGGATCTCTCCGGTATCAAAGAGCCGCGCCAGCGCGATCGCAACGCCTTCCCTGTCGTGCATGGTTTTCACGTTGAGTATGCGGAGCGTGTCCCCGACGCTGGCGCGGGGATTGAGTGATTCATCCGCATGCTGGAATGCCATCGTCATTTTCTTTCCCCACAGGTGCCTGCGCCAGTACTGGCGGGGTGAGACATCCCCGAGCCTGACTCCGTCGATTTCGAGACGGAAGTAGTCCGCCTTCTGCAGACCGATGACGATCTTCGCCACCGTGGTTTTTCCGATGCCGCTCCCCGCCTTGAGGTACGCCAGCTCCCCCGGCCGCACCGAAAGAGCGTGAGGACCCCCTTCCTGACCCGGCTGTGAGAACCGGAGGAGACGCCCGAACACGCGAATCCCGCTTTCCACACGGAGCAGGGGAGCCTTCGCCGTCGCGGGGGGGCCGGCACCCAGGCCGCCCAGCCACGTCAGAAAAAGGGAGGGATCGAATTCGCGCGTGCGGGCGCCCCCCCCGCTTACAAACAGCTCCATGAACCGGTAGTCCCTGCCGAGATCGCGGTGGCGGGACTGGACGTAGGAGATCATCCCGTAATCGTGCGTGATAAGGAGGATGGTCTCATGCTTGAGCCGGAATCGGGCAAAGAGCCTGTCGAGAAACCTGTCACGCGCCTCCCGGTCGAGGCTGCCGGTGGGTTCGTCGAAAACAAAAAGCCCGGGAGGGCGCGCACCACCGGGGGTACCTGCCCCTTCGGCCAGGGCAATATCCATTCGTGTAAACGCCATCGCCGCAAGTATCCGCTGTTTCTCACCACCGCTCGGGCGGAATGCCTTCGGGTACACCGGCAGTATCCGGGGAAGCGTCTTCCTGTCCGTATCGCGCCAGAGCTCCCGGGCGGCACCGAGGGGATCGGCAGCCCGCGAGAGCGTCCCCTCCTTCATCTGTTGTTCGAGCGTCAGGAGCGGATTGAGATGGGAGGATGGTTCCTGAAACATGAAGAACCCGTTCTTCCGCGCCCCGATCGCTCCTGCCGATTCCCTGTATTCGCTGTACGGCATCCCGTTCACCCGGACGCGGAATTCCGATTCGTCGAGCAACCCGAAAATCGCCTTGCCGATCAGTGACTTTCCGATACCCGATTCGCCGAAGAGAAATGTGATCGCCCCCTCTTCAAGGGGAAAGTCCTGGACATCCACGAGGAGGCGGCCCCCGGCGGATATGCCGATGTCAAACCGTGAAGGGGTCACAGGCGGTACCGTTCCATTAACCCGTTGGCAATCCTGTAGACGCACAGAAGCGTGTACACGATCAGAAACGCTACGCTGATCCCCTGCAGGTGCTCGACAAAAAGGGTGGGGACGACGTGCAGGTCGGTCAGGGCAGTTCCGATCGCTAGAATGTCCTGCTTGCTGTCGAGTTTTGCGAGCATGCTCCCGAGCGTCACAGGAAGGTTCGAGAGGCTGACCTCCGCCGAGAGTCCGACCGAGATGATGAAGTCGATGCTGCAGATGAGAAAGATCGCCCTTCCGAAAAGCGCCACAGATTTTTGCACNNGACGTGTCGGAGGTGAGCGCTTCATCAAGCGTCAGTCCGGTGACGATGACGTACCCGATGAGCATCCCGACGATCTGCGGAACTGACCGGAGGAGATTCAGCGCGAACGAGACCGCAAGGTAGGCAATCCTGCGATGGGTGGATTCAAGGAAGTGGAGGAAGAGTGCGGTCCCCCAGCCGATGACAAGGGACGCCGCGACCGCCGCAAGCGCGCCCGAGAACGTGTGGATGCACGCCGCCCCGACGAGAATCCGGGCGGGGGCGTTCAGGTAGAGGCCGAGCCAGACCCATGTCAGAGCCAGCCCCCCGAGCCAGAGCATCCCCCAGAGCAGGTCCTTCCTCTCCGCCAGCAATCCGGAGAGCGGCGCATGGAGAGCGGCCCGGTCACCCTGCATTGTCAAATTTCCCGGTTTCAAGCGCGTGCCAGAGGTCGACGCACGCTTCCGTCAGCTTCACTGTGAGAAAGATGGCGAAGACGATCGCGATTGCGATGTCGAATTCCCGGTAGAGCAGGTGCTGGAGCAGCGCGTAGCAGAGGTGCCCTTTGATGTTCAGCGCCATCTCGATGATGACAATCCCCGTGACGACAAACGCCGCATGCTCCTTCATCGACGGGATGAACTGCAAGCGCGCGTTCCGATAGATGTCCCTGAACACGTGTCCGCGCGCGCCCCGGACCGGGAACAGGAGCGTCGTGCGGCGGAGACCCCCCGGCGCGTCCCACTCGTAGGAAGAAGCCACCCCTTTCACAATTGCCGTCTGGATGTACCCCTTCCGGCTCTCCGCGACGAGGAGCGTATAGAGATGGTTCGCCTCGTTGACGAGGATTCCGTTCGAAATGACGGCCAGCGGAATGAGAAAAAGGATGCTCTCGGTGTCAAGACTTGTCCTGAATGAATACGCGATCACGTACGCAGGCGAAAAAAGGAGGAGGGAAGCGATTCCCCTGGCCACGGACATCACGAGGAGATCCGCCCGTGAAATCGCGCCCGCGAGTCCCTTCGATTCGACTGCGGCCAGATAACGCCGGAACGCGGAAGCCCGTCCCTGTTTCCACGCGATGAATTTCCAGACGGACAGGGCGCGCGCCGCGAAATACGTGCACATCATCACCGTGCAGTAGACGAGAAGGAAGACGATATACATCGGGACGATCGCCATCCCCGTCTCCCATGTCAGGGCCGCGCGCCCTCCCCCGGTCTTCCTCGACGGATCGGTAAACCGGGCCAGGCGGGCGTCCTCGATGGCATACATGAGCGAGTCGATGTCCCCCACCCCCGGCGGGCGGAATACGCCGAGCGCATCCCGGAGCAGCGCCCTGTCGAGAGGGTTTGCCAGATCCACAGAATCGATCGCCAGGTACCGTTCGATCCTGGGATCGGCCTGCGGCCGGGACGCTGATTCGTTCCGTCGCATGATGGCCGAGACGGCGACAAGCGCCAGACCGACGACCAGGACTGCCGGGAGATGCTCGATGACTACCGCGGGGAGCGATCGCACGTCCGTATCACCGGAGTGGAATGAGAATTGCACCTTCCGAAATCTCTGCGTGCAGACCCGTACCTCCCAGGACGCGTTCGAGTCCGGCAATCAGTCCTCTCATGCTGCCGGTGAAAGAGCCGGAGAGTGAGGTCGGTTCGAGAAAGCACCTGATCTCCCCCCGTGAAAGGGAGATGCGGAAGGAGGGGAGGGGACGCAGTTCGCCGGGTTCGGTGGAAAGCGCGGCATAGATCCGCCTGAGAGACCTGTTCGCCCCGTCAACCACGGGTTGGACCCTCAGGAGGATATCCCCGGAGGATATCCCTGCCGTGGACGCAGACTCCAACTCCCGCCATTGCGCGGAACGCCCTGAGCCCGGGAGCGAAAGCCAGCCGAAGCGGCCCGCAGCGGACGGCAGGCGCACGTAGGTCGCCGATTCGTATTCAAACAGGCGGACCACGCGGGTCCCGGCCTGGAGCAGGATTTCTTCTTTCCCGCCGGGCAGCCTCAGCCTGAGCGCGTCGCCACGGAGAAGCACGACAGTGTCGCCCAGGAGCGGGACATTCCTGAAAACCTCCGTCTTCCCCGGCGCGCCCCGCGCGGAGAAGCCGCCTCCCTCGTTCCGCAATATGAAATACGGCTCCCGGTCGATCTCCACCGCCTCACAGGGGGTAAACCCATCCCCAAGGTGATCCTGTTCACGCACCACAACCATCGGAACGAACGGGGGGAGCCGGCGGTACTCTTCGGCGGTCAGACGCTGCTGGTACTTGCTGAACACCACGAGCCTCTCCGGGCGTTCGACGATCAGGACGTCACGAGCGGGCTGTCCGGCGCTGAGTGCACCGCACAGTCCCACGAGCAGGCCGGCGATGCCCATCGACGGCCCGCACATACGTCCGCCTCCGGTCAGCGTTCCGGGGCTTCCCGCCATTGCCTGATCGTCGAAAGTTGGGAGGCAACGCCGTAAAGACTGATGCTTGTGCTGTCAAGCTGTGTGCTGAAATAGGCGAGGGAAGGGACGGAGAAGAGCCAGGCACCGAGACTCAGCCCGTGCTCGAGCTGATCGATGCGCCGGGCATACTCCTGCTTGTCGCCGATGTTGCGTGTCGACATGAACCCGTAGACATACTGGAGGAACTGGTTGACGTCCGCCCTGTCGGGCGTGTCCGCGCCGGCGTCCAGCGCAAAAAAGTTGTTCGCTTTCCGGAACGACCCCGGCGACACCGCCGGCGTCCCTTTTGTGTCCTCCGCGACCTCCAGGTTGATCCGGTAGGTCACGAGGTCCGGCTGTCGCAGGAAGATGTCGTAGAGATCGAAAAGGAAGTTGCTCCTGTACCCTGTGAAGGCAACGACGACCGCATCGTAGTTTCCGTGCTGTATATCTTCGTTCCCGACGATCGTCACCTTCACCTTCCCCCTCGTGACCGCAGGGTCGTTCAGTATGTCTGCAAGCTCCGAATACTCCTCGCGGAATCCGAAATTTGTGCACGCCTTGATCCGGACGGTGTCCGGAAGAATCGAAAGGTCCGCGGGAGCGTCGGCGGCCGGGGACGGCTCGACGATTTTCTCCTCGATGTAATACGAAGAGGTCGGGAAGACGCTGTGGTTCACATAGTCGGCGTAGTTGTCCCGGTTCCCCTTGTAGTCCTGAATGTGGCGCTGCTGCGGTGTCCCGACATTGAAGAAGCGATCGG
>PMND01000118.1:16201-23363 GCA_003161955.1 Ignavibacteriota bacterium
GCGTTCATCGCGGATCCGTCAGGGAGGATTTTGAACGAGAGGCTCTCTTTGATGTCCGCCTCCTTCCAGATCCTGTTCTGCCTGAACTTGAAGCGGATCACTCCCTGGTCATCGGGCCCTTCGAACCCCGGTGATTCCATCGCCTGGATCAGCAGGATGTAGTCAGGGGAGAGGCTTCCCAGCGTCATGATCCTGCGGATGGTGAACTGCAGGTCCGCGGCAGCGAAGAAGTGGTCCCGGGATTTCGCAATCGTGTACTGGTCGTCCTTCGCCGTGATCTGATAGCTGTCGTTCCACCGCTTGTTCGGTTTCAGACGGACCGTGACGACGTTGTCCTGGTCAACACCGACGAGTTCGCCGAGCCCGTCCAGGTACACGATCCCGCTCGGATTCGCTGAAAGGTCGAACAGGCCGTCAAACTGCACCTCGTCCAGCTTGTCGGAAAGGGGCGTCGGTCCAGGGAGGTGCGGGTCGATCGCGGGTTTCTGGTGCGCGATGTACGGAAGAACCACGCTCCCCGAAAGATCGGGCCGGTGGAAAATAAGGTAGAGGACAACGCCGATGACGACGACCGCCACCGCGCCGAGTATTGCCATGAGCCGTTTGTTCTTCATGCTGAGCCGTCCTCAGTTCTTTTTCATGATCGGGACCTGCGCCATGGCGCTGATCTCGTAGACACGGTACGACGACTTCTTGAACCGGACTTCGAGTATGTTGCGCCCTTCCTTGTCCATCTGCACGGGGGTGATCTGCGATTCGTACCCGTTGTCCGACGTGGGTGAGGTGATGCGGAACCGGCCTTCGTTCTTGATCGGTGTGCCGTTGATCGTGATCAGATCGTACCACTGTTCCCGGCCGGCCCCCTCAGCGAGCTCCCGGGGAAGTTTGACGTTGATGTCAAAGACCGGGAACTGTGCGTCGGACGGGATCTGGAGCCTGATCCGGAACATGTAGTCATTGGTCCCCTTCCTGTTGTTTGTCACCGGCAGGGCGAAGAGACGGCGGTATTCTTTCGGGTGCACGATCCACTTCGCCGCGGTGGGATCGCACTCGCTCACGATCGACGTTATCTGCTTGTCGTTCCCCTTGTACTCCTTCCCGTGTTCGACGACGGCCCGGGCCCTGTCGACACCCTCCGCGACGTTCATGTCGCGGGTAAAGTCACCGTAGATCGTCCGGATCGCGGCCTCGGGGAACTGGAAATGCCTCACCCTGTTGATGTACTCGTCGAGCTGACTCTTCTTCTGCGCGAGGGCCGCCTGTCCGGACGCGCTGAACGTCAGCGTATAGGCGGGTTGGAATGCGGAGTCCGCGTACAGCCGGGGAACGTCTGCGAACGACGATTCATTCAGCCTGACGAACGCATCAAGGCGCTCGCGCGTTGCGTCCCGCACTCCGTTGAATATGTCGGATTCGAACCACCTGACCAGCTTGTCCCGGTGCCGTTCGACGCTGGCATATGTCCGCCCGTCCTTCCCCTGGTACAGGTCGCGTGTCTTCGATTCCGCGGCCCACCATGAGCGCGCCGTGATGTCCGCGGCGATCTGAGCGCCTGATCCGAACAATGCCTGAAAATCATCCGCCTGTTCCCCCGCCTTCCCGAGCTCCAGCGACAGGAGGGAAGCGGCTTCGAGCCCCCTGTACCGTTCGCTCGCGACTGCCTGTGCCGGAGGGATGGCGGCCCGAATATCGCGCGCGGAGGCCCCGATATTCGCGTAGAACGATCCCGCCGGTGGAGAGGTCGTCTTATCCAGGAGAGCGTGCAGCTCCCTGAGCCGGACCGTCGCCGTCTGGAGGCCTGCAGACTCCAGGTTGAATCTCTCGACGAACGAGCGGAGCGCCTCGAAAGCGGGAGGGACAGGCCGTCCCGAGGCGGCATAGAGGTTCTGCACAGGTTCCAGGGGTGGATCGAGAACAATCGGTTTCACATCCTTCTTGTTCCTGAGCTGCTGTTCGTAGTANNTGAAAAATGGAGAGTGCGGCAGCGTAGTTCTGCTGGAACCGGATCTCGTCTTCGACGGACGCCCGGAGGGACTTGTAGTTCTGGTATGCCGTGTCGTTCGCAGCCGCGATATCGGGGGGGAAGAGGTCCGCGACTTTCTTCAGCTGCTCGTTCATGGCAGTGAGTTTCGACGTCCTGCTTCCGACATACTCGAGCTCCCTGGCGAAGTCGACGGATTCGATGGCGGTCGCCCCCGGCGACGAGAGGAAAATCGAGCGATCGACAAGGCTCCCGGACAGGGTCTGCTTGAAACCGGCATACTCGTTTTCGAACGTGTATCGCCAGCGGGGGACGTACCGGTAATGCAGGTGCAGTCCGATATCCTGGCGCACCGTATCGATCACCCAGAAATACGTCCCGCTCGAGAGGTCGACAGCGTAGACAGTCGAGGAATCCTCTCTCGGAGCGCCGTCCGGTATCCGGACTAACTGCCCCTTTCCGTCGTCAAACGTCCTTGTCAGGTATGTGTCCATGTACCACTTGACGTTCGTCGTGAGAACGAGGGCGAAGTTGTCATGCAACGGCCGCGGAAACCGGATGAAATACTGCTTCCCCTGGTCGAGCTGAAAATCTTCCTTGTCGTTCTTCAGCTCGATATAGCCCCGCTCAGCGGGGGAGAGTTCCGGTTTCGGCTGAAGCTCTTTGAACGTCGCGCAACCGGCGAGGAGCGAAAAAGAAAGTGCGAGGAGAAGTTTTGATCGCATCGGGGGATACTCCGTCCTTGTGTGTACGTGGTCCTCAATATGGCCAAATGTTGCCGTCTTTGCAAGTAAGAGACGGAGGTCCGCTCCTACTCCCCTGCGAGGCGGCCGGTTTGACTTTGAAACGATGCGGTGCTATCTTTTATGATGCAAAATTTTAATCCAGCGGGATGCGTAGGAGCGGATCTTGCCCCGGGGGATCCTGAAGCGGAATTCCGGGCCGCGGAAGAGGGGATGGCGATGGCCGACAATTCCTTGTTCGGCCGGATTGAAGTTACAGGCGGCGACCGCCTCGATCTGCTCCACAGGCTCTCCACGAACTCACTCACAGGCCTCCCCGCGGGGGGAGTCGTCTCCACTGTCTTCGTCACCGACAAAGGGCGGGTTATCGACAGGGTGATCGTCTCGGCCCGGGAAGATTCCCTCATGCTCATAACGTCACCGGGAGCGGAGTCGCTTCTGACGCGCTGGATCGATAAATACACTATTACAGAAGACATCAGATTCCGGACTGTAACCGATGATACAGTAATGATATCACTTGTCGGATCTCGCATTATCTCCATGGTCTCGGCGCTGCTCGGATTTCCCCCCGGCAAGAACGCTTCTGTCACTCTTGCACGCGGAGAGACGCAGCTCTTCATCGTGCACGCTCAGGACAGCAGGTCCGATATAGCAAACATCATCACCGACAGAGCCGCAGCCCCCCATCTCGTGGAAACACTCGGCGCGCTCCCGGGAGCATGGTGGATAGGGAGAAGGGCATACGAAGGATTCCGGATCGCCAGCGGGGTCCCCGGGTTTCCGGGAGAGCTTAACGAGGCCTACAACCCGTTCGAATGCGGCCTTCGCGGCTCGATAAGCTCCACCAAAGGATGCTATATAGGCCAAGAGGTGATCGCCCGCCTCGACACGTACGGGAAAATCAGACGGCATCTTGCCCGCGTGACCTCCGCGGCGGGACTCCCCGGACCGTTACCTCTCCCCATGATGATGAACGGAGCGGAAGCCGGAACGCTCACGAGCATGACGGAAATCCCGTTTGGGGGAAAACACCTCGGGCTCGCCATCGTCAGGAATGACCTGTCGCCGGGGGAGACGCTTCGGGCCGGTACGACCGGCATCAGCGTCCTTGTCACCGGCACGGTCACCGACACCTGAGCCTCGAATGAAACTCAGCTACACACTGGAGGAGATAGAGGTGTGGCGGGACCGGGTCCACCGGCGGATGCCGTCGCGCGCCGTCGCGACAAAGCGCCAGGCCCTTTCTTTTGTCAACGACGTCGGATTCTGCTTTGCGTTCAAGTCGGAGAATTCGGAGCTCCCCTGTCTCTGGCACGCGGCATGTGGCGCGCGTGATCCCGTCATGCCCGAGCATACGCACCACGATCCCGGGATCTCGTTCGTCTGGGAGATGAAGAACGTCCTCCCGGCCGAGGGGAGAATCTACTACGGCAAATTGCTCAAGCGCCGTCCGATGATGGTGTCGCTGGAATACCTTCCCTACTTCTACGTGCTCTCACACAGGACCGGTCTCAAGGCCGAGTATGAAAAGGAATTCATCAAGGGGCGCCTCACGGGGACGGCACGCGCAATCATGGAGGCTCTGGCCGATTCCTCACCTCAGACGACCAGGGGACTGAAGCTGGCGACTGGCAATCACGGGAAAGGCTCGCGCGTACATTTCGACCGCGCCATTGCAGAGCTCCAGGAGAAGATGTTTATCGTCAAGNNGGGCACGTATACTCGCGCGATATTTCCGGAACCAGCTCGTCTCCTCCGTCCCGGCGATCGCCCGGTTGTTCCGCTGGGAACGGCAATCCATCTTCCACACGCTCGGCCGCCTCGTCCGCGAGGGGATCATCACTACGGGGATCCGGGTCGAAGGGAAGGACCACCGATACTACTGTCTGACGGAAAGGGACTCATGAAACGCCATTCTCCAAAGCCTCCGAAGGCGTACAAGGACATGGATTTCCTCAACAGCCCGGATGCCCGCATCGTGCGGATGATCTCCGAGTTCCTGGAGCCGCAGAGGAGGTTCCGGAAGGCCCGCATCAAGGACACGATCGTCATGTTCGGGTCTGCAAGGATCCGGCCCCGGAACGAGACTCTCGAGAAGCTGCGGGAGGCCGAATCCGCCCTTCGCAAGAGCCGGAGACCCACAAAGATGCTCCTCACTTCGCTGCGTGACGCCGAGATCCAGGTCCAGATGTCCCGGTATTACGACGATGCGGTCGAGCTCTCCCGGCTCCTCACGAGCTGGTCAAAGAAGTTCTCCGCGCCGAGACGTTTTGTCATCTGTACGGGGGGGGGGCCCGGGATCATGGAGGCCGCCAACAGGGGGGCGGCACTTGCGAAAGGTGAGTCGATCGGCCTGAACATCAGCCTCCCTTTCGAACAATTTGCCAACGATTATGTGACGAAGGAGCTCAATTTTGATTTCCATTATTTCTTCATGCGGAAGTTCTGGTTCGTCTACCTCGCGAAGTCACTCGTCATATTCCCCGGAGGATTCGGAACGCTGGACGAGCTCATGGAAGTGCTGACGCTCCTTCAGACAAAAAAAGTCAAGAAACCGGTTTCGGTCGTGATGTACGGTGCAGAATACTGGAAAAAAGTCATTGATTTCGATGAACTCGTTGCTCACGGGATGATCACACGGGACGATCTTCAGCTCTTTCGCTTTCTGGACACCCCGGAAGAGGCGTTCAAATATCTCAAGAATTTCCTCACCGCGACCTATCTGACTGCAGAAGAGACATCATCACAACTGGGGAGCCAGAGGGGGGATGTCCCCTAGGGGACTTGATATTCATCTCGCCATTGCATAAATTGATTGTGCAGAGGGGATGACCCGGATTCGACGGGGTAGGGATGGTCCAGATCGCATGCCGTGCTCTCCGAGTTGCACGTTAATAAAGCGGAAAAACCTAAGTGCAGACTACAACTACGCACTGGCTGCCTGATTAAACGTTAGGTAGCCCGTCTCCAGGAGTCCTGCCTGCCAGACTCCAAAGAGGCGCCGAATTCCGGCAGGATAGTCCCCGTCTCCCCCCGGAGGACGAGGGCGAATCCGGGCGAAAGTCCGGATCCCCGGGGTTACTTCGCCAGTGACCTGTCTGTCGGTTTCGGCGGAGCGAAGCTCAAAAGACTGACTATGTATGTAGTGATCTCGATGGTCCTTTCTTCGGACGCGGGTTCGACTCCCGCCATCTCCACGTACAGAACGCCCCCCCGATTCCCGGGGGGGCGTTTCTGCATCAGGCACTTATTGCGAAATACAATGTCACACTCCCCCCAGAGGATACGATGAACGTTCCCATCTCCTTCACGAAGGCCTCCGGCGCCGGAAACGACTTCGTCCTGGTCAACACTATCACCGAGGATCCCGGCATCGACTTCGGGCGTTTTGCCGTTGCCGTCTGCGACAGGCACTTCGGCGTCGGAGCAGACGGACTCCTTCTCCTCGGAAAAAGCGACAGGGCGGATTTCACGATGCGGTACTATAACGCCGACGGGAGCTCAGGAGGGATGTGCGGAAACGGAGGGAGGTGCATCGCGCGGTTTGCGCTGATGGAAGGGGTCGCAGGACTGAACCAGCGATTTGAAGCGCTGGATCACATCTATGACGCCGAAGTGGGGGAGGGGTCGGTCAGGCTCCACATGAAGGATCCGGTGGACCTCCGGAGGGGGGTTGTATTCACCGCGGGGGAGAAAAAATTGAATGGGACATTTATCGACACCGGGGCGCCGCACGTCGTCATTTTCGAAAGTGGCCTGGAACGACTCGATGTCATGGAATTCGGGAGGGCGATACGCCGTGATCCGCGGTTCAACCCTGCCGGCACAAACGTCAATTTCGTCCGGATACGGAACGGGAGCACGGTGGAGCTCCGCACATATGAACGGGGGGTGGAGTCCGAGACCCTCGCGTGCGGGACAGGATCGGTCGCATCCGCGCTTGTCAGTTCGGACCTGTACACACTCACCTCTCCGGTCGCGGTTGCTGTCCGGAGCGGCGAGACCCTCTTCGTCCATTTCAAAAAGACCGGAGACGGATGGACAGATGTGTTTCTCGAAGGGAGCGCTCATATGCTCTTTAAGGGCAGGCTGTTATACCATGAGGACCAATCCATAATCCGGCTTACTCCATGAACAGGTTCACATTCATTGTCAATCCCGCCGCGGGGAAAGGAGTCGGGAAGAAAGTCTTCAACTCCCTGCTGGGGGAACTCGATCGAACATCCACATCGTACGATATCGTCGAGACGACCGCTCCGGGACATGCGACCGAAGCGGCCCGGACCGCATCAACACCGGTCATCGTGAGCGTGGGGGGAGATGGAACCATCAATGAAATCGCAAACGGGATAACCGGGAGCACGAAGACGCTTGGCATCATTCCGGCCGGTTCCGGGAACGACTTCATCAAGTCCATCGGAGTCCCTCGCAGGCC
>PMND01000122.1 GCA_003161955.1 Ignavibacteriota bacterium
CGTGTCCACTGGAACGAGGACCGAAAGAGACTCAAACTCGCGGTTCCGTCGGTGTTTCGCTCCTCCAATGCGTTGTGCGAAGTTCCCGGCGGGGCGATCCTCCGGCCGTGCGACGGGGAGGAACAGGTCCAGGGACGCTGGCTGGTCCTGGGGGGGGACGATCGGCGGGACGCCGACTGTGCTCGGCATGGTGAACAGCGGCCAGTATGGTTTCGATCTCAAAGATACAGTAAGCCCGCCGCAACGATCACTCACCGGCCAGCAGACAGAGGGGTCATGTCTGATTACCCGGCCTTCTGAGGACCCATCGGATCCGGGCCACAAGCTCGCGTGATGAGACCTCTTTTGTCACAAAATCTGAGGGATCCAGTTCCAGCGCCAGGACGAGTTCGTCCACTTCGAGTGTTGTCCCCGTCAGGAATATGACCGGCAGCGACTTCGAGGCGGGGATTTTTCGAACATGCCTCAGAACCTCCATGCCGTCCATCCCAGGCATCCGGATGTCCAGCAGGACGATTTCCGGTTTGGATGACCTGATCATCGCGAGCGCGTCAGTCCCGCTTTTCGCTTCAATGACTTCGAAGTTCGCCGCGCGGAGGGAGTCCCGGACGAAACCCCTCACCGCAGGCTCGTCGTCTACCACGAGTATCTTCTGCACGGTGGGCTTTGATGTTGTGGCGTCGGGGCCGGTCCCGGAAACCTACTAAGCTGATCGGCCAAATGCAAGTGGGCACTCCCGCATGGATATTGCATGGATATTGCCTTCTTCCAACGGGCAGCCCGTGGTTCCACGAATCGCTCTCCTCATCCCCGTCCTCCTTTCTGGGGGCTCCGCTACATGCTCGACGAGAAAGAGAAGCTCACGCGGAAGGTGGATGCCGGCTTCGGGAGCGGAACCAGCGGGATTCACTTCGATATAAGAGAAGCGTTCTGATCCGGGAGTTGAGTGAATTCAGCGCAAAATGGCGCGTGTGGATTCTCTGGCGATTAGTTCCGTTTCCAGGACAACCCGCTCGACGGGGAGAAGCTTTGAAGACTCGATGTTGCGGATCAGAAGTTTCGCGGCACGTTGACCGATTTCACGCTGGGGAGCGCGAATCGTCGTCAGGGGGACCGGGTAGATCTTGGCATACGAGATGTCGTCGTTGCCGATAATGGATATTTCGTCCGGGTCGTGGCTTCACCCGCAAACGGGATAACACTCTGCACAGGATCGTTAGGCGCCGGGACACAGAATGACGTGCCTGCCATGGCGGAGCGTTTTGCGGGCAGGATCAATTTCGTTCACCTGAGGAACGTCTCACGAAACACGGAAGGCGATTTTGTTGAAGAGGATCACCTGGAGGGTGACGTCGATATGTATGCCGTCATGCGGACGCTCCTGCTGGAGCAGAAGAGGAGGGAATTTGAGGGACGAAAAGACGTCCGCATCCCGATGCGTCCGGATCACGGCCATCTGATGCTCCCGGATGAACACAGAAAGAACATCTATCCCGGGTATTCGCTCTTCGGCAGAATGAGAGGCCTGGCGGAGCTGCGGGGTCTGGAGCTTGGAATAACGCGATCGTTATAGACTGCTTGCAGTACATCGTCGACCGTGGCGCCGTTTTATTGAAGGACCTGCTCGCACGCCGTTTTCAGGTCATAGCAGACCGGTATGAGCGTATTCACAAGAGTTCTTTCAAGTACCATCTCGACGACTTTCTGAGGATTCAGGAAGACCATTTTTCCCCCCCGGAGCTTCAGGGCTTTGTAGCTCCGCACAAGGACCCCGATCCCCACCGATGCCATGAAGTCCACTTCCGAGAGATCCACCACCACGTTCGCTCTCTCCATCGATGTTTCCGAGGACAGACGGAGATCGATCTGATTGGTCCCGTCGATATCCATCTTCCCGCGGAGGGTAATTTTCTTGATTCCGTTGTCCAGGCGTTCGACGGCGAATTCCACGAATGAGCTCCTTCCGCGACATATGTATTTCACTCATGGCCCCCGTTTCCCGGATACTGCCATGGACTCCCATGGTGAATCTACGAATCCTCTGTTACCACAAGGTTACGATGATGTTATGAAATTGTTAGCTCTCTTCCTTACAGGTGATTGATGAAAAGCCGGCGCGTTGATTTGATAGGCTCATGCACCGTAGCCGGTCAGATCGTGCGTACGGTCTCTGTACAAAATCCTTGGAAATGAGAACCGGAACTCCTATCTTGCGAGGCACAGGCAAGACCGTATCCGCGCAGATTGCTCGCATTATCGAAAGGAGGCGGGAGTGAACAACGAGGCGAAGGAACGACTGAGGAATATCGCAAGGAAACTTGTCGATGTGTCATTTGCCGTAGCCTGTGACGACACTTCGACAGAGGAGGAATTTCAGAAAACGGTCAACGCCTTGATGAATCACCTGATCAAGGTGCGCAAGAGGTCGCAAGCGCTGCACTTTGAGAGTCAGATGGCATAGCGCGAGACCCGGCCCCGGGTTCGCCTCTGGATTTCTCTGATCGTGTGCCTCAAAATATGCCGTTCAGCGATGGAACGCTGAACGGCAGCCGTTACAAGAAAGTGCGGTTGTTACAATTTCGCGATCAGATCGCGCAATCCCTCTTTGGTGGTTCCGATTTTCTGCTGGATTTTCCCCATCACTTCGTCTTCCTTCCCCTCCTTGAAGAGCAAATCGTCGTCTGTCAGGTTGGCGTATTTTTGCTTGAGCTTTCCGGAAATTTCCTTCCAGTTGCCTTTGGCAGTGGTCGTGTTCATGCGAATCCTCCGTTATTGAATGAATGGTATGATTGCCGGATCGCGTGCCGGTCGATCGCATCATCATCAGGACCTCAGCAAGTATACCAGGATGCGTCCCGGTAAGTAATCGGCCAAAGGGATGGAAATGTGGTTAACTCTTCCTGAATTGCTGGTGGGCCTTCGCCGGCCTTGCAAAATTTGGGGCCATTCTGTACAATGAAGCAACCGCCATAGAACTGGAGCGGAATGCCTGCTGCCGTAACCGGTATACATCACGTCACAGCCCTCGCGAGCGACCCGCAGAAGAACGTGGATTTCTATACGGGTGTACTCGGCCTGCGCCTCGTGAAAAAGACCGTCAATTTTGACGCTCCCGACGTTTACCATCTCTATTTCGGAGACGAGGTCGGACACGCTGGAACGATACTGACATTTTTTCCCTTCCCGGAAGCATCCCGCGGGAAAAGGGGGACCGGGGAGGTCTCGGCCGTCGCATTTCTTGTCCCTCCCCCGTCACTGGATTTCTGGGCGGAGCACCTGTCGCGGCATGGAGTCCGGTTTGACGGTCCTATCCCCCGGTTCGGCGAGCAGTTCGTTTCGCTGGAGGACCCGGACGGGATGAATATCGAGCTGGTGTTTTCAGGGGGAGGGGAGACCGCTGATCGCCTGTGGGAAGGAAGCGCGATTCCGCGTGTGAGTGCGATCAGGCGAATCGCCGGGGTCACGCTCCTTCTGCGGGATAGCGGCCCCACCGCGGAACTGCTTACGGGGACACTCGGGCTGCGTGCCGCGGGGAGGGAAGGGGAGCGGTTGAGGTACAATGTGGGGGAAGGCGCCGCGGAATCCGCTATCGACATACTGACATCCCCCGGAACGCCGCCGGGGAGTCAGTCCGCGGGATCGGTCCACCATATCGCGTGGCGGACGCCGACCGGGGAAGAGCAGCGGGAGTGGCGCGGGAAGATACTGGAGGCGGGCCTCCCCGTTACGGAAGTCGTGGACCGGAGCTATTTTCAATCCATCTATTTCCGGGAACCGGGGGAGGTGCTGTTCGAAATTGCGACTGACCCCCCGGGGTTCACCGTCGACGAGACTCCCGCCGAACTCGGATCACATCTCAAACTCCCACCCTGGCTGGAGCCCGGGCGTGCCAGGATCGAGAGAGTCCTTCCCCCCGTGATTGTGAGAGACATTCGCCCCCGTCGTTGACCCGGCACGGCTTCCTCACCGGCCGAAGCCGGGACACCTTTGAACGATCCGCTCCGGTTCAGATTACTTCTTCTTTCGCAGTCACCGGGACTCCGCCCCTGTTCCTTCTGACCGTCCCTGGATGGCAGAAACCTGCGGGTGGAAGAACAAGCATTTCCGCACGATCTTGATTTTGCGGCCGCCGTACCGTTTCTTACGGTGCCCGAACCTTCATCCCGCAATCCCGGAGAACAGACCTCATGCGCACGTTCGCCGTCGTTCCGCTTGCAGCACTCATGACAGTCCCCCTCAGCTTCTCGCCCGCCCGTCCGGGACAGCCCCCGGCATTGAGCGACCGGGTCGTCCAGTATGCAATCGACGTCACGCTCGAGACCCGGGAGAAGACCCTCTCCGGGTCGGAGCGGCTCACGTGGCGCAATACCTCTTCCGAACCGGTGCAGGAGCTCCAATTCCACATGTACCTGAACGCCTTCAAGAACACCGAATCGACATTCATGCGGGAGTCGCGGACGAGAAGGAGCGTGGCCGTGCGTGAGGGGGGGTGGGGATGGATCGATCTCCACTCTCTCAGGCTGGAAAACGGGACTGAGCTGAAGGAGCGTTGCACCTTTATCTGTCCTGACGACGGCAACGCGAAGGACCGGACGGTCATGCGTGTTCCGTTACCTGCGCCCGTCCCGCCCGGGGGGAGTGTCGCTCTCACGTTGAAGTTCCGCGCGCAGCTGCCGCGTATCATTGCGCGGACCGGATATTCCGGCGATTTTTTCATGGTCGGGCAATGGTTCCCGAAAGTCGGCGTCTACGAACCGGCGGGGACCCGCTACGCGACAAAAGGGGAATGGAATTGTCATCAGTTTCATGCATCGACTGAATTCTACGCGGATTTCGGCGTTTATGACGTAAACCTGACAGTCCCTGGCGGGTTCATCGTCGGTGCCACGGGCGAGCGGAGAGGCGAAAGAAGAAATTCCGACACCACGGTCACCTACACCTATCACGCCGCCGACGTCCACGACTTTGCATGGACGGCCTCACCGCTCTACGTGGAGGTGACCGACACATGGCGGCAGGTGTCGATCCACGCGCTGCTTCAGCCGCAGCATGCCGGCCAGGCCCGGAGGTTTCTGGGTTCAGCCAGAGAGGCGCTCGGATACCTCGACGCCTGGGTCGGGCCCTATCCCTATGCCGACCTTACCATTGTCGACCCGGCGTGGGGGGCGGAGGAGGCGGCGGGGATGGAGTACCCGCAGCTCTTTACCGTCGAGACATTCAGCCTCATGCCTTTGGGGATCAGGTTCCCCGAGCTCGTCACGATACACGAATTTGTACATCAGTATTTCCAGGGGATGGTGGCAACGAACGAATTCGAAGAAGCGTGGATGGACGAGGGATTCACGCAATACTATGAGACGAGGATAATGGATTCACTCTACGGCGCGAAGACCTCCCTCGCGGACTTTTTTGGCTTTCATTTCGGCGATCGGGAGCTCACCCGGATCGAGTATACAGGCATGAATGATCCGGGGATCGCGCCGATCACGACACCGGGATGGAAATTTCCGGCGGGCTCCTACGGCCCGCTCACATACGGGAAAACTGCAATGGTCCTGTCGACACTCGAAGGATTGATCGGTCGGGCCGCCATGGACACAGTCATGAAGACATACTTCCGCCTGTGGAAGTTCAGGCATCCGTGCGGAAAGGATTTTGTCGCGGTCGTGAACGCCGTGGTCCCCGTGATCTGCGGGAACAGATTCGGACCGGATATGAACTGGTACTTTGACCAGGTTCTGTACGGTGCCGGAATTTGCGATTTCGAGGTGACGTCGATTGCCGTCAACCGGGTGACTCCGGCAGGGGGGATGCTGGAAGCTGACACCGCTCAGTCGCACGCGGGGGAGGGGAAGGCCGGGGGCTCTCCGGAGATGTTCGAATCCGTCGTCACTGTGGGGCGGCGGGGTGACGTCCGCCTCCCTGTCGTCGTTGCCGTCATGTTCGACGACGGGCGCGAAGTCAGGGAAGAATGGGACGGCCGCGGGAGGACCGCGGAATTCCGGTACGGTGGGAAAGTTGTCCGGGCGGGCGTCGATCCCGGCCGGAAGATCCCGCTGGACGTAAACCTGATCAACAACGTCAGGACCGTCCCGCCTCCCGTCGGTCCTGTCTGGAAATATGCCGTGAAGGTTCTCTTCTGGATCCAGAACATGTTCCTCTTCGCCGCCACGATCGCCTGACGCAAAGGATTCATCATGACCACTCCCGGTATCCTCCGCGGGGCTTTCCGCGAAACGTACAGAAACATTCCGCTCGTTACGACGCTGTACGGGATGAACCTCCTCTTTGCGTCGGTGATCGCCATGGCGTTCAGGGCGTTCGTCGCGAATCCCGGCAATGCCGGCGCGCTGGGACCCCTGTTGAAGGACTTTGATATGACGCTGTTGTATGATTTTCTGCGTACGCGCGGCGAGGCCATCAGCGCGCTCTGGCAGGTCGTCCTCTTCATGACACTCCTCTCCGTTGCACTCAATGCCGTAAGCTCCGGGGGCGTGCTGGCGACGCTGGAGAGCGGTGCGCCCTACTCACTCCGTGCATTCCTGGGGGGGTGCGGGACGTTCGCGTTCAGGTTCCTGAGGCTCCTCGTTCTGACGGGGATCGTGACGGGGCTCGCGGCGATTGCGCTCGTCGCGTGTGCGATGCCGGTCCTCTGGTGGTTGAGCCGGAATCACACGTCTGAGATTCCCGTGATTGAAGGAATCGCCGCTGCGGCCCTTGCACTGGTGCTGGTGCTCTTTCTCGCCGTGATGGCTTCAGACTACGCACGGGTGCTGACGGTACGCGCGGATTCCAGGTCGATGGCACGGGCATTCGGGACGTCGTTCGTGTTCCTGGCGAAAAACGCATGGGGAGCGATCGCCCTCCAGGTCATTGTCGCTTTGCTCACCGTGTGCCTGTTCGCACTCTACCTGGGCCTCACGGGACTCCTGGAAATGAACTCCGGACCGAAAGTCGTCCTCGTGTTCATCGTGCAACAGGTGTTCGTCTGGTGCCGGTCATTCCTCCGGGTGATGCTGTTTTCGTGCGAACTCGCATTCACCTGTTCGCGCGTGTCGGGGTCCGGACCGACCGAGATCGTGTCCACGTGATACGGGGAGGGGACGCATGGTCCGGGGAAGGTTGAGAGGAATCGTCTGTGGCTCGCTCCTGCTCTTCAGTGCGGGGTGTGATTCCGAGCTGGGGCCCCTTGCGGATGCTTCGGGTTTCAGCGGCGTGATCCGCTTCAAGAACTGGCCTTCGGCCGACAGCGTTCATGACATGCGCATCGTCGTCTTCGAGGCTTACCCGAGCGACAGCGCGGGCATACTTGCCACTCTCCTGGCGGGGCACGGTGCGGTCTATCCTGCCATCGGAGTGAAATTTCCATCGTTTGTCGACAGCCTTCCGTACACATTCACAACCACCAATGGGACGAACCTCCAGGTCGGGAGCTACGAATACGTTATTGTCGCCCAGCAATTCGGGCCGAACGTGCTGGCCGACTGGAGACCGGTCGGTGTGTACCCGGCGGTCGCCGGCTCATTCATTCCCGCCCCGGTACGCGTTATCCTTCACCACATCATCCCCGGGATCGATATGCAGGTGGACTTCCACAACCCTCCCCCGAAGCCATGGCGATAAGGACCGGGGTGATCCTCCTTCTGTCCCTCCTGTCGCTCCGGTCATCCGCCTCCGGAGCAGGAGGCTCCGTCGCGGGGCGGGTGAAGGCCGGAGGAGAAGGGGGAGCCCTTGCGGGCGTGAACGTCCGGCTCGAGGGGACAGTGCGCGGGACGACAACCGGCCTGCGGGGTGAGTACCGCATTGCGGGCATTCCCGCGGGGAAGGCGACGCTGGTCTTTTCGCTCGTCGGGTACCTGCGCGAGATGCGAAGCGATGTGATCGTGGAGGAGGGGAAGGAGACTGTGCTCGATGTTGCGATGACCGGGAGCACCATACAGACCGAACAGGTTGTCGTGACTGCGGGGAAGCGGGAACAGTCACTCCAGGATGTCCCGGTGAGCATCTCGGTGCTGGATGCGGCGGAGATCTCTCAGCGCAACTCCACGTCGCTTGAGGACGCGCTCCGCTACGTCCCCGGGGTGAACATGACGGGGACACAGGTGAACATCCGCGGGTCGAGCGGGTACAGTCTCGGCGCCGGTAGCCGGGTGCTGATGCTCCTGGACGGGATCCCGTTCCTCGCCGGGGATACAGGGGAGTTGAACTTCGAATCGGTCCCGATGGGGCAGGTCGACCGGATCGAAGTGGTCAAGGGAGCCAGTTCGGCCCTGTACGGGTCAAATGCACTGGGGGGGGTTGTCAATATCATCACGAAGCCGATACCGGAGACGCCGGAGACAATCGTGAGGACATACGGCGGGATGTACAACAAACCCGCCTACGCGCAATGGGACTGGTCGGACAAATCCCGCTTCTTCAACGGCCAGTCTTTCAGTCACATGCGCCGGGTGGGGGATCTGGGCGTGTCACTCTTCTTTTCGCGACAGATCGACGACGGCTACCGCCTGAACGACTACCGGCGCCGGTACAATTTCCTCATGAAGACGCGCGAGGACTTCTCCTCAACAGGTTCAATCACGCTCACATTCGGGCTGGCATACCAGTACATGGGGCAATTCCTGTACTGGCGAAACGTCGATTCCGCGCTCATCCCCCCTCAGCGCCACGAGAGCGACAACATCAAGTCCACCCGCTACTTCCTGAGCGGGCTCTTCAACACCGCTTTGTCCGACCATTTCCTCTTCACGGTCAAAGCGATGTGGTATCACAATGACTGGGGTTTCCAGCAGAGCGGCGATCCGGAACGGACCGAATCGCTCTCGGACGGCGTCCGCGTCGAGGCTCTCGCAACAATCCTCCCCGGCGGATCCCAGACCCTGACCTGCGGGGTGGACGGCAACATCGACCTGATCGGAGGGGGGATGTTCGGCGATCACCGGATCGGCGGGCTCGCGCTTTTCGCGCAGGACGAGGCTCCCCTGTTGAAAGAGATCACGCTGACACTCGGAGCGCGGTTTGATCTGCAGTCCGTGGGGCTCACCGGGGAAGGGGGACAGATTAACCCGAAGGCTGCACTTCTGTACCAGCCGGTCGCAGGGACGGCGCTCCGGGCGTCGTTCGGGGAAGGATTCAGAATCCCCTCCCTCCCCGAGGCGTTCGTGGAGGCGGGATCGACAGGGCTGCTTGCTGTTCCGAACAAAGACCTCAAACCCGAGCGGAGCAGGTCGTACGAAGCCGGGGTGTCGCAATCACTGGGGGACGTCGGATCGATCGACCTGGCGGCATTCCGCTCGGATATCGATGACCTGATTGAACCCGGGCTCTTTGTCGCGGGCCCCGACCTCCAGGTCCAGTGGAGGAATGTGACAAGAGCACGCGTCCAGGGCTTTGAAATGTCGGGCCAGGCCAGGTTCTTCAACGGGGCCATCGTGTGCGACCTCGGATACACCTATGTGTATCCTGAGGACCTGACGCACGACGATATACTGAAGTACCGCCCGCGTCATGTTCTTCACGGCGACGTTCGCGGAAAGTGCGGGTGGCTGAGCGCGTCGGCCGATTTCAGATTTGTCAGCAGGATCGAGAGGATCGACGATGAGCTTGTGGATGCCGGCGTCATCCCGGACGGAGATCAGCGGGTCCCGATTTACGTGACGGACATCCGGGTCGGCGCCGATCTGTCGTTGGCCGGGATCCCCCTGTCGGTCTCATTGAACGTCAACAACCTCTTCCAGCACAATTATGTGGAGCTGATCGGGAATATCATGCCTCCCAGAACGTATGTGCTCGTCCTCGAATCCCGGTTATAGAGTCCGCGTGGCCGGGATTCGATTCCCCGAAAGACTACCCGCTCCCCGTCGGAGAGGAGTGACCTCTTATCTGCCGGGGAGGGCGTCCGGTCTCTTCCCCGCCAGGCTGTCGATCGTGAAGCGCGTCCGCATCGAATCGATCATCGCACCGCTCCAGTGGATCACCTCTTCCTTTTCATCCGTCGCGAGCCGGGCATACCTGTGTATGAAGAGGTACGATCCAAGCGGCATTTCATCCTGCTGGAGCTGTTCGACGATATCTTTGAACTTCCCGTACTGCCGCACAGGCCTGTACGAGGCAAACCGGTCAAAGTCGAGATGCCGTTTGCCGTCCTCGATGTGCGAACTAAGCCACCACCCGAGAGGCTGGATTTCCGCATACCAGGGATACACGGTGCTGTCGCTGTGGCAATCGAAGCACGACCGCCTGAATATCTGCATGACGTGTCCGGGGACGGGGAAGGCGGACTCGATGCCGCTCCCGGGAGCCGGTTGAGCGCGGTTCTTCGCGGGGCGGAGGAACTGAACGGCGATCAAAGCAACGCCGAGGATTGCCACGAGTATCTTGACGTATTTCATTGTTTTTCCCTCAGTGGGCGCAAAATGTGGAGAGTTCCTTGAGCGTTGGTACTCCGCCTGACTTTGTAATCCGGAACCGGAACGATAACAATGAAGCACATTGGCGGGAAAACCTCAAGGCCGGCCTCAACTCCATGGCCTCACATCCGCCGCCGTATCGTTCGTCAGATTGACCTTCCCCGCATGGTTCGCTACATTGGGGACAATCTGGAACATTCCGGCACCCACACTGCGACGGAATAAAACTGATGACACACAGAGAACGCGTCCTCGCTGCGCTCGAACACCGTGAAGGGGACCGCTGGATCATCCGATCGGGCGCCGGCCGGATCATCGCACAGATGCCGGCTGGGGCGCTCCATTTCGAACAGACATACGATCCTCTGGCAGAAGGCGTGCCGGATCACCGGAGGATCGGGGAAGCGATGGCGGAATGTATATGGGGAGCCGTGAGAACAGCGGCGGCATTTTTCCTCCTCCTCCTTCCCTTTCCAGTCTTCGCTCTTTCGGGGGCAGGTGACGTCATTATGTACGTGTCTCCGTCGGGAAGCGACGGAGACAGGGGGACGCGTGAACATCCCTTCCGGACTCTTGAAAGAGCCCGGGACGCCGTACGGAGCATCAGGTCCGGAGCGGAGGGGGGGAAGATCGAGATCGCCGTCCACCTGCGCGGCGGACTGTACATAATGGAGAGGACTTTTCTCCTCCGTCCGGAGGACGGAGGGGGAGCCGGGCACACCGTCACCTATGCTGCCGAGGAGGGAGAGACGCCCGTCCTGAGCGGGGGGACGCTGATTCGCGACTGGAAGGAAACGGAGTTCGACGGGCGCCGGGTGTGGAAAGGGACGCTCCCTCCAACAGGAGCGGAAGGAGCAGACATACACGAGCTCTGGGTGAACGGCCGTCGAGCCCTCCAGTCCCGGTTTCCGCGGAAAGGGTACATCGGCGTGGAATCCGTTCCGGGAGTCACGGCCAGGACCGATTGGATTGAAGGCGAAACTGCACTCTGTGCAGCGGGCCGGAACCTACCCCCCGGAGAAAAATTCACGGGGGCCGAGGCGGTGGTGATGAACCGCTGGGTGGAATCGAGGCTCCCGGTCACGGGATTCGACCCGGATTCGAACCTTTTCAGGTTCGGACGGCGGAGCATGTTCAGGCTCGAGAAGGGGGATCCCATGTATTTCATCAATGTCAGGAGCTCTTTCGGGGAGCCAGGGGACTGGTTCTCCGACAGGGCCGGGGGAGCGATCTATTATATCCCCCGGCAGGGGGAATCGACCGGATCCGCCGAAGCGATCGTCCCCCGCCTCGCGACGATACTCCGCATCGACGGGAGTCCGGATTCGGGGAGGTTCGTCTCGCACGTGACGTTCCGCGGGATATCATTCTCGCATGCCGGCTGGTACTTTCCCCCTCTACCGGACACCGGCCGCGCTGCGCCAGGAGGTTTTCCCCAGGCGGCGACCGGCGTTCCTGCCGCGGTAGTTGCCCGGGGAGCGCATGACTGTGTATTCGAGGGTTGCTCGTTCTCCCATATGGGGACATATGCTCTCGAACTCGCCGGGGGGTGCAGAGAGAACGGAATCCGCCGGTGCGATATTTCCGATCTCGGTGCCGGAGGGATCAGGATCGGCGAAACGGTGATACGAGAAAAGGAGGAAGAGCGGACATGGGGGAATACGGTTGTCGATTGCCGGATCCACGACGGCGGCCTCATTTTCCACAGCGCCATCGGGGTATGGATCGGGCAGAGCGGCATGAACCGGATTCTTCATAACCAGATTCATGATTTCTACTACTCGGGGATCTCCATCGGCTGGACCTGGGGCTACGGGCCGTCGCTCGCGCAGGGGAACCTTGTGGCGATGAACCACGTGCACCACATCGGGGTCCTCACCGATGGAGACGGTCCGATCCTGAGCGACATGGGAGGGATCTATACGCTCGGAAACCAGGAAGGGACCGTCATCCGGAACAACATATTCCACGACATTGCCGCCTTCCGGTACGGGGGCTGGGGGATTTACTTCGACGAAGGGACAACGCACATTCTCGCTGAACGGAACCTCGTGTACAAAACGACGCACGGGGGGTTTCACCAGCACTACGGGAAAGAGAACAGATTCCGGAACAACATCATCGCGTACGGCCGCGATCTCCAGGTCCAGCGGTCGCGCCTGGAAAAACACACAAGCTTTTCATTCGAGCACAATATCGTCCTCTGGGACGGGGGGCAGTTCCTGGGAGGGAATGCCGGGGGAGGGAATATGGTTTTCGACTACAATATTTACTCCTTCCAGGGGAGAGACTCCCTTCTGTTTGATACACTCTCCTTCTCTGCCTGGCAGTCGCACGGCAACGACATTCATTCCCGGATCGCGGATCCCGGTTTCGTAGATCCCCGGAACGGTGACTTTCGCTTCAGACAGGGGTCCACGTCCGCCCCTGCGGGGTTCGAGGAAATCCCCTTCGGAGAGATTCTGGACGTTGCACCCCTCATCATGGAATCACGCGATCGCCCTCCCGGGTTTCGACGATACCGGTGATCCTGCCGCGTTGTCTCACTCCGTCCGGTACCGTTCCTCGAACGTCGGCGACTCGCCCGCAAGCTTGATGAACAGGTCGAGCGGAACGACCTCGAAACCGGCCCCGAGCCTGTCGAGTATGTTTTTCGTCCGCTGGAGATCGCTGTATTCCCGTATGTGGACCAGGAGGAAATAGGGGCGCTTCGGGTTTACCGCCGCAAGCTCTTCAAGGTCGGCCGCAGCGTCGGCTTCGGGGCGTGACTCGGATAGGTAGTAATCGTACGAGATGAGCGGCTTCCCGTCCTTCACTGCAAACGTGTATGAGGGGGCGTAGCCGTTGATGAACCCTGTCGCCTCCGGCATCCCCGCATAATACGCGTCGACGACTTCCTTCGTCAGGTCGCTGTTCCCCTCGACAGTCGCCCCCTCCGAGTAGTCCATGAATTCGAACACGGGAAGGTCGAGGTCCCGCGTCATTCGCCGCGTCATCGCCACAACCTCCGGCAGGGCGGAGGGGGGGATCGCTTTCGGATACATGTATCCGGGACCGGAAAGCCCCCCGACAAAATAATCGTTGGGGGTCGCGGTCCCGTAGAAGTATTCGAGCATTGCAGGGGCGAGCCACTCCCAGTTCATTGTCACTTCCCATGCACACGGGATCGTCCCCCTGCCCGGCTTGAACCATGCTCCGAGTCCCATGCCGTCAGTCTGGACGAGAGCGATGTATGTTTTCTTTTCGGGGACGTACCTCCTTCCCGGTGCGACGGTATGGTTGTTCTTCCAGAGAAAGCCCTTCGATGCGGGGGTGAGCGTGGAGAAACTCATGTTGGGGAGGGTGTGCAGGCCTTCCACGCGGAGCACGTGACGCGATGCACAACGGACGAAATCCCGCTCCTTGTCCTTGGCATACGAGTGCCAGCCCATGACCATGGAGAGCGGCTTCATCTCCCCCATGATCCTGTCCGCCAGCGCAAACTCGGCCGTGTCGGCCGGCAGCGTCGAGAGGTCGGTAAAGAATGCCCCGCGGGCAATGCCGAAATCCGCGACCCCGGGCTTCATGATCTTCCCCGACTCTCCTCCCATCCAGACGACATATTCCCGTGAGCACCTCTTCCAGTACTCGTTATACGCCCATGTGTAGATCTCAACGTCCTTCATTCCGGTGAACTTTCCCCTGAAATCCGCCAGGCATTTCAGTCCTTCCCGTTCCGCCATGGGGATCTGTTCGGGAGAGACGACGACAGCCTTCTCCAGGCCTGCAGCCGTAAACGCGACGATGAGCGATGTGCGGACCCCCTTGTCCCACACAACGTACCCCTTCACCGCTACCCGGAACGTCTTCAGCGCGGCCTCCGGTGTCTTCAGCTCCGTGAACGTGTAGTTCCGTTTCTCCCTGTAGTAGTCGAGGACCGTCGGCGTGTAGAGGAAATCCCATTTTTCCGGGTACACGAAATACAGGCGCGGGGCGGCGGCGTTCGCAAGTCCCTGCAGGCTGATAAGAAACGCGTTGACGGGAAGGTTCCCCTCGATGGCCCAGTCGTCCTCGAGCTTCATCATCCAGCCGGCGGCGGATCCTTCCCGTTTCAGGACGAAACGGACGGGGGGGCCGCTCTTACGCGTCGAGCGCATGACCGTGTACGTGATCGTCTCGCCGTCCTGAGACAGGGCGTACGTGCGCCGGGAACTCTCGGCCGTCTCTCCCTGTGAGCCGCGGAGGCGGTACTGTTCGTCCACCCTCAGAGTCCTGCCGGAGTCCTGCCAGGAGGCAGTGACAAGTCTCTCGCTCCCGCGCTGCATCATAAGTCCCATGAACACATTCGAAGGGAACACGCGGGCAGTGACGGGGACGCGGGCCGCGGCTCCGCCGGCCTGCAGCGTGAGTGAGTCCCGGAAGCTCCGTCCTCTCCCCCAGATGTCGATGACGGTGACAGAGGGTCCCTTGACCCTGATCTCCAGGGCAACGCTGCCGAAGAGATCGATGTCGCTGCTCTTGCCCGGGATCATCTCCCACTTCCCGGCGATGGGTTGATCCCCCTGCGCGGGGGAAGGGACGGCGGACAGCAATGTCAGAATCATGAGGACTGCGGCGATGCACAGGCGTGTCATATGCGTCTCCTTGCGAATGCGAACATTTCATATGCAAAACGGAGTTTCCCTGGTGGTCTAAACGATACGCACAAATCGCCGGAGGATCAAGAATTGATTGTCTTTCTTGGGATTTGTGGATATCTTTGTTCGCCTCATCCCGACAACAATCCGGCCTCCGCATGAAATCGATCCTGTTCCTCGTTCTGATGCTCCTGCTGACACTCTCTCTCCAGGGCTGCTCCAGAAAGCCGGCGACNNATCTGCTGGAGGCCAACAGTGAGGGAAAGCCCGACAAGGAAATTCAGCTCATCAACACCTATATCGCCAGCGGGGTAAATGCGATCGTGGTCTCCCCGCTGAGCGCGAAGGCCTCGGTTATCGCGCTCGAGCGCGCACGCGCGAAAGGGATCACGATCATCACATACAATACGAGCGTGGAAGGGGATATCGCCGCTTCCTACGTGGAGAGCGACCAGACCGGGCTGGGGAGAGCAACGGGGGTAGCGGCACGAGAGTACATTGAGAAACATCTCGGAGGCAGGGCGAACGTCGCGCTTCTCGCTTTCCAGTCACAGGCCCCCGAGCAGAGTACTATGAGGGTGAGCGGATTCAGGGAAGAGATTACGAAGCTCCCCGGCGTGACGATTGTCGCGGAACAGGATGCATGGCTGGCGGAGCAGGCGGTGCGGAAGGGGGGGGATATTCTCACCGCCCACCCGGACCTGGACATACTGTGGGGTGCGAACGAAGGAGCGACGGTGGGTGCCGTCATGGCCGTGAAAAACGCCGGGAAGGCCGGCCATGTGGCGGTGTTCGGGACGGACACCGGGGAGCAGATCGCCGGCTTCCTCCTGAGCGAGGACGGCATACTTCAGGCGGTGACAGGGCAGCAGCCGTTCGAGATCGGATCGCGCGCCGTTGAGTCTGCGCTCAGCGTCCTGAAAGGGGAGAAGGTCCAGCCGAAGCAGTCGCTTCCCGGCGTGCTCCTTTCCCGCGCCGACCCTGAAGGGGTGAGAAAATTCGCGGCCCGTTTGAAAGAGTTGAACAAATGATGAATGCCCCTCTTCATGCGCTCGAGACCGTGGCACTCCGGAAGGAGTACCCGGGGACCGTCGCGCTCCGGGATGTCTCGCTCAGGTGCGAGGGGGGGGAGATCCGGGCGCTCCTCGGAAAAAACGGTGCGGGGAAAAGCACGCTGGTCAGGCTTCTGGGAGGTGCAGTCGAACCGACATCGGGGGCCATACTCGTTGACGGGAACCGTGTCCGTTTCCGCTCCCCCGCGGAGGCAATCCGCAAGGGGATTGTCACTGTCCATCAGGAGCTCAGCCTCATCCCGGGACTCACTGTCGCGGAGAATATATTCCTCGGCCGTCTCCCGCGCCGCCGGGCCGGATTGATCGACTGGCGTGCCGCCTGCAGTATGGCGGAAGCACTTCTCGAAGAACTCGGGCTCGCACTGGATGTTCGGGCGCCGGCGGGAAGGCTCGGTGTCGCCCAGCAACAGATGATCGAGATCGCCAAGGCGATGTCGCATGCCCCCTCGGTCCTGATGCTGGATGAGCCGACATCGGCTCTCGCGCACCGTGAGGCCGACCGGCTTTTTACGCTGTTGAAGAGACTTGCGGCGAAGGGGGTGGTCCTCCTCTATATCACGCACCGGCTCGAAGAGATCCACAGGATCGCCGATGCGGTCACGGTTCTGAGGAACGGCGCGCTCGTCGGCACAATCCCTGCCGGCGAAGCAAACCCTGCAGCGATCGTCGGCATGATGTTCGGAGAAGCTGTCGGGAAGGAACGCCCCCCGGCGCCTCCCCCGTCCGGAACGCCTGTCATGGAAGTCAGGGGTTTCACCCGCAAAAAATCGTACAGCGATATCTCCTTCACGCTTCACCGGGGGGAGGTCCTCGGGATCGCCGGGGTGCTCGGGGCGGGGAGGACGGAACTCCTCCGTGGTCTCTTTGGCGCAGACCCTCATGAGGCGGGGCTCGTCACGATCGGCGGAAAGACGGTTTTTCCTTCCTCCCCCTCCCAGATGAAAAAGCTCGGCGTGGCTCTCGCCCCGGAAGACCGGAAAGCGGAGGGTCTCATTCAGATCCTGAGCACTCGCGTCAACATCAACCTTGCGGACTTCTGGCCCCCTTCCCTCCACTGGATCACCACCGCGCGCCGGGAGCGGGAGGTCGCAACGAGGTACGTTCGCGGGATGGATATTGCCGTGCAGTCTGTCGATTCCCCCGTCTCCGATCTGAGCGGGGGGAATCAGCAGAAGGTTGTCATCGCGAAATGGCTCAACACGGGCCCGTGCGTGCTCCTTCTCGATGAACCGACGCGAGGGATCGACATACAGGCGAAGCGGCAGGTTTTCGACATCGTGAGGGAGCTGAGCTCCCGGGGGATAAGTTCCATCGTCGTCTCAAGCGAACTGGAAGAGCTGATGGAAATCTGCCACAGAATCCTGATACTGAAGAAAGGGAAGTTGGCGGGGGAGCTTCTCCCGCACGACGCGACACTGGAAAACCTGGTAGGCATATGCATGGAATGACACGCCTCCGCCCCCTGCTCGGCTCCGCAGTTCTGGAAATTGTCCTCGTCGCCCTCTGCCTGTTTCTGGCCGCCGTCGCGCCCAATTTCCTCACCGCCGAAAACCTGCTGAATGTCCTGCGGAACGTCTCCATGCAGGGTTTGATCGCCCTCGGAATGACGCTCGTCATCATCGCCGGGGAAATCGATCTCTCGGTCGGCTCCATGGTCGCCTTCTCCGGATGCCTCACGGCATGGCTGACCGGGGCACTCGGCACTCCCGGGGCGGGACTCCCCGTCCCGCTGGCTGTCGGTGCGGCAATTCTCCTGTCACTTGCCGCCGGCTGTCTGTCGGGTTCGCTTGCCGGATTGCTCCGGAACAGGTTCGGGGTCCCGTCGTTCATAAGCACGCTCGCCCTTCTCACAGCGCTCAGCGGGGCGGCGGAGCTCATCACCAACGGGTTCCCCCTGACCCCGTTTCCCGGCTGGTATAATTTCATCGGGGGCGGATACCTTCTGGGGATCCCGTTCCCCGCGCTTCTGTTTGTCATCGCGTTCGCCGGAACACACATGCTGATGAACTACACGGCATTTGGGAGGGCGGTCTATGCCGTGGGGGGGAATGCCGAGGCCGCGCGCCTGAGCGCGATCAATATCCGGACGGTGAGGACCGCCGTCCTTGCGCTGACAGCGACGCTTGCCGCGGCGAGCGGGGTGATGCAGTCGTCAGAGATCATGTCGGGGACGGCCACCACGGCAAAAGGGTGGGAGCTCGACGTGATCGCGGCCGTGATCATCGGGGGAACGAGCCTGGCCGGCGGGGTCGGGCGGGTGTGGGGGACGATGGTCGGCGTGGTCTTTCTGGGGGTGATCATGAACGGGATGACGCTCCTGAACGTGAACGAATACTGGCAGCACGTCGTGCGTGGGGGATTGATACTGCTGGCGGTACTCATCAACAGAATGGAGCGCCGGGGACGATGACCGGCCGGGAGCGGATCGCGTGCGCACTCCGGGGAGAACGGCCCGACACCGTCCCGGTCATGCTTCACAACTTCATGATGGCGGCCCGCGAATCCGGGATCACCATGCGCCGGTTCAGGAGCGATCCTGAAGCCCTGGCAACGTCGTTCGCCCGCGCAGTGGAACTGTACGGGCTCGACGGGGTGCTGATCGACATCGACACGGTGACGCTTGCCGGCGCCGTGGGGGTCCCGGTCGATTATCCGGAGGATGAGCCGGCGCGCGTCAGCGGTGGATTACTCCGGGCGATGGAGCAAGTCCCGGACCTCCCGCCCGTCGACATACTCGACTCCTCCGGCGTGCAGGTCTGGCTTGAAGGAGTGCGGATCCTGAAACGGCACTTCGGGGACGAGGTATTCATCAGGGGGAACTGTGACCAGTGCCCGTTCACGCTCGCCAGCCTTATCCGGGGGATGGACGGGTGGATGATGGATCTCCTCGATCCGGAGAAAGAGGAATTCGTGTTCGCGCTCCTGGAGTACTGCACATCCGTGACCCTGCAATTCATCCGGCACATGGGTGGGACAGGAGCGGACATGCTGTCCAACGGGGACAGCGTCGCGGGTCCGGATCTGGTTTCCCCTTCCATATTCCGGAGGTATGCCCTCCCGTACGAGCGCCGCGTTGTGGAGGCTTCACACGCGATCGGATTGCCGTACATACTCCATATCTGCGGGAACACAACGGCGATACTGGACGACATGATCTCGACCGGGGCTGACGGGCTCGAGATCGACTATAAGACCGACACCCGGCGGGCACACGACAGGATGAAAGACCGGACCCTCTTCGTCGGGAATATCGACCCGAGTAGCGTACTGGCGCTCGGCACATCCCGGGTCGTGGAGGAGAAGACACTTGAACTTCTCCGGATTTTTGCCGATACACCCCGGTTCATGCTGAACGCTGGTTGCGCAATCCCGCCGGCCACCCCGCCCGAAAATATCCGCGCGATGATACGTACCGCTCGGAATTTCAGAGCGTGAGCCGTGCGTGCGAAGAAGCGTCCGGGAAAGAGCGGCTGAATCAATAATGAAAAGGAAAACGAGATGAAACGATACATCGGTCTGGCGCTCCCGGTATTCCTGGCGATCGCCGCTCCCGGCGCTTTTTGCGGCGACTCACACATACTGACGGCCACACGCGTCAACGGCATGCACTCGCACACTGCGCGCGGGGGACCCCGGAACGGAGCGCAGGATTCTCTCATCGGCGGCCGGTCTCGCTTCCCGTTCAACAACACGAAGCTCAAACTGTCAACGCGCGTGGATGACCTCGTATCGCGCATGACCCTCGGAGAGAAGATCAGACAGATGCAGAACCAGGCCCCCGCGATCCCCCGGCTCGGTGTGCCGGAATACAACTGGTGGAGCGAGGCGCTCCACGGCGTTGCGGTCAACGGGATTGCCACCGTATTTCCCCAGGCGATAGGCATGGCTGCGACATGGGATCCGGAGCTCATACATTCGGAGGCGGACGTCGTCTCGACCGAAGCGCGCGCGAAGCACAACGAAGCGGTCCGCCTGGGGCGGAGCGGGATATTTCAGGGGCTGACGTTCTGGTCACCGAACATAAACATATTCAGGGATCCCCGGTGGGGGAGAGGGCAGGAGACGTTCGGAGAAGACCCGTTCCTGACGTCCCGCATCGGCGTGGCATTCGTCCGCGGGCTCCAGGGGGACGACCCGAAGTACTTCAAGGTCATTTCCACGCCGAAGCATTTCGCCGTCCACAGCGGACCGGAACAAATGCGGCACAGGTTCGATGCCCGCACCACCGGGCGCGATCTCTACGAGACATACCTCCCCGCGTTCGAAGCGTGCATCACCGAAGGGGGAGCGTACTCCATCATGGGTGCGTACAACAGATACGAGGGAGTACCGTGCACCGCCAGCACGCTCCTTCTCGTGAAGAATCTGAGGGAGAGATGGAAATTCCCGGGATACGTGGTGTCCGACTGCGGCGCGATTACCGACATATTTGCCGGACACGGTTTTGCGAAGGACGCCGCCGAGGCGTCCGCGCTCGGCGTGAAGGCGGGATGCGACCTGACGTGCGGAGACGAATACACTTCGCTGGCAGAAGCGGTGTCACGCGGTCTGATTTCGGAAAAAGAGATCGACGTGGCCGTGCGCCGGCTGATGACGGCCAGGTTCAGACTCGGGATGTTTGATCCGGCGGAGTCTGTCCCCTACGCGCGGATACCGTTCCAGGCAAACGATACCCCCGAACACAGGGCGCTCGCGCTGGATGTGGCGCGCGAGAGCATCGTGCTCCTGAGAAATGCGGGGAACGCCCTCCCGCTCAAGAAAGGCCTCGGGTCAATCGCGGTCATCGGACCCGCGGCGGACGACCTGGATGTGCTCCTCGGCAACTACAACGGCACCCCCTCACATCCGGTGACACTGCTCCAGGGGATCCGGGAGAAAGTGGGGGAGGGGACGAACGTGCGGTATGCGCGGGGATGCGAGATGGCGGAAGGAATGGCGCCCCCCCTCTCTCCCGTCCCCTCCCGGTGCCTCTCGACGGGAGAAGGAGGTTCACGCCGGAGCGGACTCAATGGAGAATATTTCAACAACATGCAGCTCTCCGGGCCCCCCTCGTCTCTGCGGGTGGACAGCACGATCGATTTCACATGGGAGAACCCTCCTGCCGCCGGAGTTCCCCATGACGGTTTCTCGGCCCGCTGGACAGGCCGGATAACTCCCGCGGTCTCCGGAACGTATTATTTCGGAGTGACGGTCGATGACGGGGTCCGGATGTATGTCGACGGAAAGCTGTTTCTTGAGGATTGGCACGACGGCGGGTCCAGAAGGATCGCAAAGGAGATTGCGTTCCATGCCGGAGAATCGCACGAAATCAAACTTGAGTACTACCAGGACGGCGGCGCTGCAGTTCTGCAACTCGGATGGATGCTGAATAATGTGGATCCGGCTGTTGAAGCCGTCGCTCTCGCCCGTGAATCCGACCAGATCATCGCCGTCATGGGGATTTCCCCCCTCCTCGAGGGGGAAGAGATGTCGGTGAGCTTCAAAGGGTTCGCAGGGGGGGACAGGACCGACATCACGCTTCCCGGTCCCCAGAGGAAGCTCCTGGATTCCCTCGTCAGTCTCGGGAAGCCGATCGTGCTAGTCCTGACGAACGGGAGCGCGCTGGCGCTCCCCTGGGAAAGTGAACATATCGGCGGGATACTCGAGGCGTGGTACCCGGGCGAGGAAGGGGGGAGGGCTGTCGCGGATATCCTCTTCGGAGATTACAATCCGGCGGGGAAGCTCCCTGTCACATTTTACAGATCGGTCGAAGACATCCCGCCGTTCGAAAGCTACGGTATGGAGGGACGCACGTACCGCTATTTCAGGGGGAAGCCCGTCTATCCGTTCGGGTACGGACTGAGTTACACACACTTCGAGTACGAAGGGGCGACCGTTTCACAGCCACGTGTCCGGTCAACCGACTCGGTCATCGTACAGGTCACGCTTGCAAACCGGGGGGAACGTGCGGGGGATGA
>PMND01000145.1:0-15952 GCA_003161955.1 Ignavibacteriota bacterium
CCGGCTATGCCTTCAGCCAGAAGTCCGTTCGCGACATGGTCATTTACATCTTCGACGTCACTAACCGGTCGACCCGGACCTACGACAGTCTCTACTTCGGCATGTATGCCGATATCTCCTGCGGCGGGTCCGACAAAGTGCAGGATTACGGGCACCGCCGGATGGTCTTCGATAAGTCGCTGAACCGGCTCTACCTTTACAAGTCCAGCGGTGTCTCGTTTCAGTGGAACGGCGCGCCGAGCGGATATTTCGGCGTCATTCTCCTGCAATCTCCCTCCGTCAACGGCGTCCAGCGCGGCATTACCGATTGGCACTACAACCGCTATGCGGACGACCAGGACCAGGACTGGGTGCAGTACGGTACGCTCTCCAGTTCGCCGGCTCTCTTTACAGACATACTCGGGCCGAAGTTCTTCCACCCCGGGGCGAACGCCCCCGATCTTCACTATGACGACCCGGCGACGATCCCTGCGGACGGCGATGATATCGTTTCCACGATGGGGTCGGGTCCGTACAGGCTTGCGCCCGGTGATACGCTCAGGTTTATAACTGCGTGGGTGGCGGCGGGAACGGCGTCCGATATGGACCAGATTACCGCCAATGCGTACAAACTTCTGGCTCAGGGCTTCGTCACTTCGAAGCCCCCCGGGGCTCCAAAGGTGACGGCTGTTCCCGGGGACAGGAAGGTGTTCCTGACGTGGGACAACACGGCAGAGAGCTCGCGTGACATTTTCACGAACGCGATCAACTTCGAAGGGTACCACCTGTACAAGAGCGTGGACAAGGGGCAGCACTGGGATCAGATCGATCGGAACTCCGTGGCAATCGGTCCGGACCCGGTTCCTCTTGCCTCCTATGACAAAATCGACGGCACAGGAAAGGAGACCGGCCTTCAGTACAGCTTCATCGATTCGAATGTGACGAACGGATTTGAATACTGGTATTCGGTGACGGGATATACGGTGCCGGATGCAGACAATACTGTCCTGGAAACTTCCCTCGGACGCACGGGGGATAACAACGTGGGAGTTGTGGTCCCCCGATCCACGGCAACAGCCCGAACTCCCGTCGGGACGACCCCGGTGCAGAGGACCGGGAGCGGGACGGCAAACGTCCTCTTCCGCGTCACTGCGCTCGATGTCCCTCCGGCAGGCGGACTCACGTACGACGTAAGCTTCGCGCCCGCTGCAATCCTGGAGCAGGGCAACCCGCGGATGACGGTGCAGGTCGGCATCGACTCCGTCGGGTCGCGGACCTCGGAGACATACAGCCTCGCGTTTGCCTCGCCGACGCAGTTCGTGCTCCGAAATCTGACCGAGAATACGGTCCTCATCGCGTCCGGCACATTGACATCGGGTGCGCCAATCCTCTTCGAAGGGATCCGGTTGACCGTCACGGCGGCCTCCGCGTCCCCGACGGATCTTCCCAGACAGGGGGATTCGCTCGTGGTGTGCCCCGGCGTGAAGGTCGACGCCACGGGGCAGCAGAATGTGCTGCCGCTGGAGCCGTTTGAGTACNNGGGACCGTTACAGTTTCACGACAACCGCAGCCGCGCTGAGTCCCGCCGCAACCGGTGGCGACCTGGGGAAAATCAAGGTGGTGCCGAACCCGTACATTGTGTCTTCCCGGTACGAGCAGGAGTTTGGGATTCTTCGCAAAGAGCCGCTCCGGCAGCTCAAGTTCAACAACCTGCCGGCGAAATGCACGATCTATATCTTCTCCCTGTCAGGCGACAAGGTCCAGACCATTGAGCACTACAGCGACAATGGCACGGAAACATGGGACATGCGCACAGCGGGGAACCGTGAGATCGCCCCCGGGGTGTACATTTACCTCGTGAAGACGGACACAGCCGAGAAGACCGGCCGCTTTGCGGTGATCAAATAGGAGGATGGCCATGAAGAGAGTGATTCTTCTTGCCCTCGCGATCGCACTCTGCCAGGCTCAGACGAGAGCGCAGAATCCGAACATCGGGACAGCGGGAGCACAGTTCCTGAAAATCCCGGTCGGTCCCCGGGCGGCGGCCATGGCCGGTGCGTTCGTTTCCAGCACCGACGACGCTTCTTCACTTTTCTGGAACCCGGCCGGGAGCGTCGGCGTGAAATCCGGCGCGCTGTTTGCCGCGCATACCGACTGGTGGGAAACGATCAAGCTGAACCACGCCGCGTTTGTGGAGTCCTTCGAGGACATCGGCTCGTTCGGCGTCTCCGTAACGGTGCTTTCGATGGGTGAAATGGAAGTCACGACGGAAGACCAACCCGAGGGGACAGGCCAGTCATTCGACGCACAGGACGTCATGATCGGCCTCAGCTACGCCCGGAGGCTGACGAATGAATTCAGCGTCGGCATCACTGCGAAGTACGTCCAGCAGCGGATCTGGAACGAGTCGGCGAGCGGCATCGCATTTGATATCGGGACCCAGTACCGCATCGGGTTCCGGGACCTGACCATCGGTATGAGCATGATGAATTTCGGCGGCAATATGACGTACGCAGGCTCGGACCTCGGGGTCAAATACGCCGTGGACCCGACCAATGCCGGCGTGCGTCTGGCACCGGCCAATCTCGCCCCGGATGATTATCCTCTCCCCCTGCATTTCCAGGTGGGGATATCGATGTCCCCGTATACAAGCGAGAGCTTCTCAATGCTCCTTGCGCTCGATGTCGCGCACCCGAATGACAACCAGGAGGAGGTGAATGTCGGGACGGAGTTGACGATCCTCCGCCAGTTCTTCCTCCGCGGAGGGTACCGGTTCGGATACGATATTGAGAAAGCGACGTTCGGCGCGGGGGTGGCACTCCCCCTCGGCGGCCTCAACCTGACTGTCGACTATGCGTATGCAATGTACGACCTTCTTCCGAACATCAGCCGGATCTCGGTCGGGATGACGTTCTGATGCGCGCGGCCATCAGGGTGGCGGCGGCCCTGGCGCTCTTCGCGCGCATGGGCTTCGGACAGGGTTCTGTCCTTCTGGTGGGCGGCGGCAGCGAAGACTATAACGACTGGTCGGACGCCCCCTACCGCTGGCTTGTGCAGCACGCCCCCAACGGCCATATACTCGTCCTCCACTACTCCACCGCATCCACGTTTCTCCCCGGGTATTTCCAGTGGCTGGGAGCAGCCTCGGCGACCAACCTCATAATCCCGTCGAGCGTCTCGGCAAACGATACAAACACCGCGAAAGCGATTCTCGCCTGCGACGGGATATTCCTGCGCGGGGGAGACCAGTGGCAGTATATCTCACTCTGGAGGGGGACGCTCGCCGAAACGGCCCTCCGGCAGGTCTTCCAGCGGGGAGGTGTGATCGGAGGGACCAGCGCGGGGATGGCCGTTCTGAGCCAGGTGATTGTTGACGCGCGCATCACTTCCGTCGATCCGCGCGATGCGCTCAGGAATCCTCTCTCCTCCGGGATGTCTTTCACGGAGAACTTCCTCGGGTTTGTCCCCGGTGTCCTCGGGGACACGCATTTCTTCGAACGGGGGCGACTGGGCCGGCTGATGGCAATGCTCTGCGTCTACAGGGAGCAGAACGGCCGGTGGATCACCGGTGTCGGCGTCGATTACAGCACAGCACTGGCGGTCGACTCGAGCGGGGAGGCTCAGGTCATGGGGGCCGGGACGGTCACCGTTCTGCGCGCGACCGCCGGGACGACATACTCTATCGCGCCCGGCAGTCCCCTGGCGATGTCGAATCTGCGGATGGACATGCTGACGTCCGGCTACCAGGTGAACCTCTCAAGCGGCGAGATCCTCCCTCCGGCAACTGCTCGTCCTTTCTCACCGGACGAGGTGCACTTGTCCGCATCCCCTCTCATACTGGACGGAAGCGGATCGGCGGCCGTCTGGACGGGCGCGGCAGGGAGCCTGAATCATTTTGTAGGCGCGCTCTCATCGCCGGGGGATACTGTCGGGGTAATCTCCCGGGCCGGGTCGACATCAGGTCCGGCGAGCGTCGGTGCTTTTCTGAGCGCCCGGGGGGTTGCCTGGCGCCAGCTCGGTGTCAGCGACGGGACGAAAAACGATCCGGCGCTCGCCTCGCTGTGCGGCGGGTGCAGGGGGTTCGTCTTTGTGAGCAACAGCGCAGAAAGTCTTGCGGGCTTTTTCACCTCGACGCTCCTGGGCGCCTCGTTCTCGCGGCAGCTCCAGAACAACTCTCCCGTATTGATGCTCTCCAGCGACTGCTCACTGGCCGCGGACACCGCGGTCGGCGGGATCGAGTCGGATGCCGATGGCGCCTACGACGGCACACTCACGCTCCTGAACGGGCTCGGTCTCGTCCGCGGAATCGAAATCATGCCACGTATCTATGAAAACGCGGACTCGATTGACAACCGGTTCAGCGGACTTTTCTGGGGACTGGGGAAGTCCCGCGCCTCTTACGGTCTTCTCCTGGACGGGGGCACTTACGCAGGGGTAAGTTCTGCGGGCATTCTGAGCATCTCCGGGGCGACCCCGGCCATCGTCGTCGATGCCCGCGGAGTCACCTCGCTCGACTTTCCATCATTCCGCGCCAGCGTGAGGTACAATCCGCGCGCAGGGGCCGCGCTCGTTGGTGCTGCGCTCCATGTCGTCCGCGATGCGCAGTCATTTGACTTTGCCTCCGGCGAACCCCTCGGAGTACGCTCCGTCCCCCCGGCCCCGTCGGAAGACTTCTTTCTCTCGCAGAGCTATCCCAACCCCTTTAACCCGGCGACCCGCCTCCAATTCCGCATCGCACGGCATCAACCCGTGCGCCTGAGCGTCTACGACCTCACCGGAAAGGAGATCGCGACGCTTCTGGATAGACCTGTCGATCCCGGGACGTACAGTGTGACGTTCGACGGGAGCGGACTCGCCAGCGGTGTGTATTTCTGCCGGCTCGTCTCTCCTCTTTATGCCCAAACCCGAAAACTCATCCTGATCCGATGAAAGCTCCCGTACGGTCCATTGTCTTCTCCGCATGCCTCTGCGCAGTTCTGATGCTCCCGGCGCTCCCCGTCTTCCCGCAACAGCGGATCCAGACCCCCGTTGAACGTTCCGGGTTCACGCGGCTGACTTCCAGCGACACGCTGCAGGCGTTTCTGGGAACCCTGGACGGGAGGGGGCGTTGCACGGTCATGCGACTTGCACGGACCTCCAGGGGGCGGAGCGTCCCGTCCGTTCTCATCACTTCTTCTCCCCGTTTCGGCCAGGATTCGCTGAAGCTCCGTGTGTTGCTCTTCGCACAGCAGCACGGAGACGAGCCGGCGGGGAAGGAGGCGCTGACGCTCCTCCTTGCACGGATTGCGGGGCTCGAGCTGGACCGGCTGCTCTCGCGGATCGACCTGATCATCGTCCCCCAGATGAACCCCGACGGAGCGGANNCGTGGTGGCCGGAGGTGACGATGGACATCCATGAGTACGGGGCGTACAGCCGGGCCTGGAGCGACTCCGGTTTTGTGAAATCCGCGGACGTCCAGCTTGGCATGCTGACCAATCTCAACTCGTCCGGGGCGCTCCGCTCGTATCAGAGGGATTCGGTTTTTCCCTTCATCTCTTCGGCGATGCAGAAGCGCGGCTACGCGTTTCATGAATATATCGTCGGCTCCCCCGCGGACTACATCCGCTACAGCACGACGGAGCCCAATGACGGACGGCAGAGTTTCGGGATATTGAATACGCTCTCGTTCATTCAGGAAGGACGCGGAGGACGGGAACTTGAAGAAGGACTGGAACGGCGTGCCAGGTCACAGTCTGCTTCCATCGAAGCGCTCCTTTCTTTCTGTGCCGGCCACGCCGCGGAGATCCGCTCTCTCGTAGCCCGTGAGCGCCGGGCGCTGGCCGCGCGCCGGGGATTGCCGGCAGTCCTCTGCATGGACCATTTCCCGGGAGGGAGGGAGATGAGCATCCCCGTCAGGCGCGTCCCCTCGGGGACCGATACGCTCTGGCATGTTCATCCGCTCCGTGACGCGGTGAAGCCGATCTCCGTGCGCGCACTTCCCAACGCCTACATTATTCCCGGAGAGCTTACGGGGATCAGAGAGATACTCGCCCGCAACCACGTGCAGATGGAGATCGTCAGCGATCCCCGGCGCGTGGAAGCCGTCGCCGACGTGATCGAGCACGTGCAGCCCGATACCCTGGAGGACGAGTGGCATCCCAGGCCATCTCTCCGGTCCGAGAAGGTCGTGAGGGTTCTCCGCCCGGGAGACGTGATTGTACGAACGGACCAGACCCGCTCGCTGTTCCTGGCGGTTCTCCTCGAGCCCGAATCAATGTGGGGGCTTGTCAAGTACAGCGGCTTCAGTTCCCTGCTCCAGGGGAAAGAGTATCCGATACTCAGGATCCCCTGAGCAGGGGAGCAGTGCACAGGAGGAAAGCCCGATGCGCATACGAAGAATTGAATTACGGCACACAAAGATGGAGCTGGTGTCCCCGTTCGAAACCTCTCTGGGCGTGGAACTTTACGAGGAACACATTATCGTGCGCGTCGACGGGGACGGCGTTACCGGCTGGGGGGAGTGCGTCGTGGAACCGGCGCCCTCTTATTCCTACGAGACGCTGCAGACCGCGTGGCACATCCTGCGGGACTTCCTCATACCCGGAATCCTGGGAAAGGAGATCGCCGGCGTGGGGGATGCGCTCGCGCTTAATGCCTGGGTCAGGGGGCACCGGATGGCACGGGCAGGGCTCGAGGCGGCACTCTCGGATGCCTTTGCCAGGGCGAAGGGTGTTTCCCTTTCGGCGTTTCTGGGCGGGACGCGCGTGCGCATACCCGTCGGCGTCAGCGTCGGCCTCCAGGAGTCGCCTGCGGAGCTGCTTCGCGTGATCACAGGCTACCTGGCGGATGGATACAAGCGGATCAAGATCAAAATTGCGCCGGGCAGGGACATCGCTCTCGTGCAGGCGGTCCGGAAAGAATTCCCGGATATCCAGCTCCAGGTGGATGCAAACTCGGCATACACGCTGAACGATAGTGACATGCTCCGGTCGCTGGACGACTACGGCCTTCAGCTCATCGAACAACCCCTTGGCTACGATGACATTTATGATCATTCCCTCCTGCAGCGGGAGCTGAAGACGCCTATCTGCCTCGACGAGAGCATCTACAATCTCTCCGATACGCGTGCGGCGCTTGCACTGGGGAGTTGCCGCATCATCAATATCAAGCCGGGGCGCGTCGGCGGTTACACGGAGTCAAGGAGGATCCACGACTTTTGCGCATCGCAGGACGTTCCCGTGTGGCACGGGGGGATGGATGAATCGGGGATCGGACGGGCGGGAAATGTGGCACTCGCCTCCCTCCCCAACTTCAGGCTTCCGGGGGATATTTCGGCGACAAAGCGGTACTACAGAGAAGATATCGTCGAGCCGTCGTTCGAGGTGGACGCGGAGGGAACCATGGCCGTCCCGACGAAGGCAGGTATCGGCGTCGAGGTGGTGATGGAGAGACTGGAACGTGTTACCGTGCGCAGGGAAGAGTTCAGGATGTAGCTACACCTGTCCCTGTCCCCTGACCGGCGGTCGTGCCTTTGCCGGAGCTTCCTGCCCCGGACGGGATTTTCTTGCGGGGGGAACAGGTGATTTCTTCCCCGCCTTGCGGGCCGGCTTCGCTTTCCCGTCACTCCGTTGTAGCGCCTTCGCCGCTTTCCGCAGATGTTTGTGGATGAACGAAAGCTCTTTCTTTCCCGCGTCGTCGAGCTTCGAACTTTTCCGATGTATCTCGGCCGCAAGCCGGCTGATATCCCTGCGCAGTGCCGCCGATCTGGCCTTCGACATGTGATTGCTCCTCGGTTGTCCCGTCCGCTGAATAATATGCGAAACTCCCGCCAATGTCAATGAAGCGCCCGGAGGGGGAGAAAGGACTAGCCCCTCTTTCATCCCTTCGGATGATTGTGATGCTGCTCTCCGTTGGATAGTTTGCTTGCTGTAGTGACCTGGCCGCGCTCCCCCTGTTTGACGGCCATCCTGCACATCGATACACTGCTGACAGTACCGGGCAAAGGAGAACACATCATGACGCAATGGACGCTGGATCCCGCACATTCCGAAATCAAGTTCAAAGTGAAACATCTTGTCATCTCGACCGTCACGGGGCAATTCAAGCGCTTCAGCGGCACCGTCGAGGCACAGAAGTCGGATTTCAGCGACGCACGCATCACTTTTGAAGCTGATATCGACAGCATCAGCACCAACAACGAGCAGCGTGACGGTCACCTGAAGTCTCCCGACTTCTTCGACGCGGCGGCTTTTCCGAAACTCTCATTCGAATCGACGTCGATGACGCGGAAAGGCGACGAGGTGTACGTCCTGGCGGGAGAGATGACAATCCGCGGGACGAAACGGAAGATAACGCTTGACGTTCGCTACAACGGAACCGTCAAGGGTTTTGACGGGAATGTTGCCGGCTTTGAAATCACCGGAAAACTGAACCGGCAGGACTTCGGTCTGCGCTGGAACTCCCTGACGGAGACCGGAGGAGTGGTCGTGAGCGACGAGGTGAGGCTGGATATTTCAGTCGAACTCACGATGGCGGAGGTCGAAGCCCTCGTTGCACACTGACGACAACAACAAAGGAACCGACACATGACACGATCCATTTCCGGCCCAACAAGACTCCACGCGCTCCTTTTTGTCGCTGCAGGAGCCGTAGCGATCACGGGCTGTTCAAACAACCGGAGCGTCCCGTCCCCCGAAATGCAGGCAAAGATCGATTCAATGCAGGTGCTCCTGAAGACTGTGGCGCCGGTGAAGCCGCCCTGGGCAGGAACCTCCAGACGTTCGACACGCTGGATTACACGGTGTTCAGCAACCAGGAATGGGTCCGGCTCCATGAGAGTCATTCCGAGGACATCATTGTCAACTGGCCGGACGGTCATCACACGAACGGAATCGTCAAACACATCGAAGATCTCAAAGCCATGTTCGTCTACGCTCCCGACACGCGGATAAAGCAGCACCCCATCCGCTTCGGGAACAGCACCGGGGAATGGACCTGTGTTACGGGCGTGTTCGAGGGGACGTTCACACTCCCCATGCCTCTCGGCAACGGCAAATTCATCAAGCCGACCGGCAAAGCGTTCAAAATGCCGATGTGCACCGTCGGACACTGGAAAGACGGCGTGATGATAGAAGAGTCGCTCTTCTGGGACAACCAGACGTATATGAACCAGATCGGGCTGGGGAAATAAGTCACCCGTTCCGGTGCGATGCCGTCAGGTGAATATGATCTGGCCGCCTGCGGATTTCTCATAGAACTGACCGACGGAGATGATGTCTTTCACCTGCGGGCAGAAGTCCTTCTTCGAGAGGTGGAACATGTCCACGCTGGCCTTGCAGGCATAGATCTCCCCTCCCGCGTCGTGGATCATCTCGAGGAATTCCCTGACCGGAGGGATATCGATCTTTTCCATCTCCTTGTGCATCATGCCCGTTGCGAACGCGGACATCCCGGGGAGGGCGCCGAGGATCGTGGGCATGTGCATGCCGGGGTTCCCGACTGTCGCCACCTTCAGCTTGTCCATCCGCTTCTCCATGATCGCATCGAGCCCGAAGAAGGTGAAGAAGAGCGACGCTTCCATCCCTTCCATCCGCGCACCGTTTGCCATGATCAGACCGGGGTAGACCCCCTCGAGGCTTCCATGGGACACGACAATGGAGACTTTCGTGATCGGTTCTTCGCTATTCGTTGACATTGTTCACTCTCCTGGAATTTAGCAATCCCGCAGCCCTTTGGCGGGTCTAGATGCACCCGACCGGTTTGGGTAGACCGCCGATTTTCGCCGCCTTCTTTGCCGGCCCTTTCGGGAAAAGGGCGTAGAGTTCTTTCGTGTCGACGCCGCTTTCTTTAGTGAGCTTCCGGATGGAGGGAGCCTGCCCGTTCTTCTCGAACTCCGCCCGCATGTATTTAATGACGGCCCAGTGGCGGTCCGTGAGGAGGGGAATCCCCTCCTGTGAGGCGATCGCGGCAGCCACCGATTCATTCCAGTCGGCCCGGTTCGCCAGATGCCCGTCGGCGTCGAGCTCGAGTGTCTTTCCCGCAAGTACTTCAGTTGCCATGGTGTTCTCCTTGTCCGTTTGGGGTCTTCATACCCGCTGAAGCGGCGACAGCTTTCAGAAACCGGATGGCGTACGTCATGCCCCGCTTCGCTTCCGGCGTGTTGAGCTCCTTGAGAAGAGAGAGGAGTGAGACGTTTTCGGGGACCCGCACGTCAACGCTCCTGTAGACGGTCATGGCGTTGTTGATCGTGTGCATGATCTCCGGCTGCGTCAGGTTCTTCACAGTCGTGAGAATCGTCACGATGTTGTCGCCGAGCTTTTTCACGTCCTCGGCGCTGAACGATGTCACCACCCGGTTGAGGACCGCGGAGAGTTCGCGGATGAATGCGAAGTATCCTTTTCTGTCCAGCTCGTCCATATCCACGAGCACGGTCTTGTACATGTCCTTCCCCACGCGCAGCAGGTCGTCCTTCAGGTCGTCCATTTCGCGCCGGTGCCGCTGCTGCAGGGAAATTTCGGCTATCACTGTGTCGAGCTTCCCATGGATCGCGTCGAGCTGTTCCTGAATCTGGAGTTCGGTCATCTCACGCCCTCTTTCCGGCCATCGACATGTTGGATTCAATCGGAAGCTCCAGGCCTCTCAACAGGAAGTTCCAGTAAGTCCAGCGGAACATCACTTTGCCGTAGTGATTCATCCTGGTCTCTTCCAGCAGCGAGAACGGTCCCACTCCCGGCAGTGGAAACTTGCCGGGAAGAGGCTCCGTGTCATAATTGAAATCAATCAATATTCCCTTTCCGAATCCGGACTCTATGAAGCAGTTTGCGTGACCGTCGAATTTCGCCAGCGGCGGTCTCCCCGCGGTCACACTGAGAAAGTTCTCGAGCAGGATGTCGGACTGGAAGTGTGCCACCGAACCTGCTTTTGAGCTCGGGAGGTTCGTGGCATCCCCGATGACGAATATGTTCGGATGATCCCTTGCGCGGAGAGTCTCCCTGTCGGTCGGGATGAAGTTCAACTCGTCCCCCATGCCGCTTCGTGCGATCGCCTCGTCTCCCATGTTCGTGGGAATTGTCACGAGCACGTCAAACGGGATGACATTCTCGTCCCACGATACGATTGTCCGCCCGGCGTTGTCAACACGGGCTATGCTGTATTCCGTCGTGAGGCGGATGTTTTTCTTTTCCAGGAAACTCCCCAGGATCGCTGATGCCCTCGGTTTCGTGAATGCCCCGGGGAGCGGGGTCACGAAATGTATATCCACCTTGTCTCTGATGCCGCGTCCGGCAAAATAGGAGTCGGCGAGGAAAACAAATTCGAGTGGTGCAACGGGGCATTTGATCGGCATCTCCGTGATGTTGACGACGAGCTTTCCCCCCTCCCAGCTCTTGAAAAACTCCGCCAGCGCGCAGGCTCCGTCTATCGTGTAGAAATCGAAGACCTGTTTGTGCCAGAGATCTCCCTTCAGCCCTTCCGTTTGTTCGGGACAGATGATTGTGCCGGTGGCCACCACGAGAAAGTCGTACGGGAGGACGGTGGTATCGGCAAGCAGGACGCGGCTCTTTTCGGGCTCTATCCTGTCAATCACGGAGGTTATGATATTAACACCCGGAGGGAAGAAGTCCGTATTTGGCTTCACNNCGACGATCGTAATCTCCCATTCCCCGCTCTCGAGGACGTTACTGAACCTGTTCACCATCATGGTGCCGGCGGTGCCTGCACCGAGGATCACGAGCTTCTTCATGAGACGGTCTCGCTGTTCGAAATGGCCGGACGCATCAGTTCCTGCAGCTTCAGCTTGATCTTGTGACATTCACCGAATTCCGTGTACACCGTACATTCACGACAATCGAGGCCGAGGCAATGCTCTCCTTTTTGTTTCGACTGCCAGCAGGGATCCGTCTGTCCTGTAAACGCGCTGCAGTGAAGCCGTCGCTGCAACCGCCAGGCGGCAGGGAACGGGATCATCTGACGGTCATGCTCACTGTCAGACCCGCGGTCATAAATGGTGCCGACGTGCTCGGGTCCTTGACGAGCACCGTCTTGCCGTTCAGCACGTTCACCGGAAGAACGTATCCGATGACCGGTTCGACGCTGAACCTGCCGATCTGCATCTCGGCGGGGAGCGAGAGTTCATACGACATGATTCCGAATACATCAAGCGGTTTCCCCGTAACCCGGACGACTGCCTTCTTCTTGGCTCTGACGATCCTCCTTTGACGGAGCTTTTCGTTCTGGTCCCCCCACGTCGCGCTGGCGGTCGGGCTGATCTTGAGAGTGCCTCCGAATGCGTGATCACTCACCGGCAGATCGCCGGAAAGATCAAGCGATGTGGTGATCTCTGACCCCCCGCCTCCCCCGAAATCATCGGCGAGGTTCAGGGTCAGGCTGAGGAGATCAAGATCGAGCATCATCATTCCGGCGACGCTCTGATTTGTGACCGCCTGTGGCTTTGTGCTGCTGTCGGAATACCAGTAGTGCGTGTACGAGACCGAGCCATTGAGGACGGAGGAAAGCGTGAATTCGTATCCGCCCGTCAGGCTTTCATCGTCCGGGCCGGGGGTCGGGCGACTGACCCATCCGATCGATCCCTCTGCATACAGGCCGGATTTGTGGTTGTACGTCACGGACGGTCCGAACGCCCCCTCGGAGACCCCGTTGTCGCGCCCGCGGTAGTTGGAGTGGCTCTCATATGCCGATGCGATGTCGAGGTGCGAGGTATGATCTTTCAGATATTCGGCGTACTCCTCTACGGAAGACTGGATCTGCCCGCTGATCGAGTCGGTGAAGGTACCAACCCGCTCGTCCAGCGCTGACTCCCATTCCTCCACGGCTGTTGCCATTGAATCACCGTAATACCCGGAGAGACTGTCCCCCTCTTCCCTGAAGCGCGCCTGTCCGGACCGGAAGTCCGCAGGAGTCGAGCAGCTCTCACACGCGCTCCTCATCGCAAGGAGAGCCCGGAGATCCGTCTCGAACGTGGTGAGGAGCAACCGGACCGTCGTTCGGGCGGGGACACCCACGACGCCGAGCGACCTCCGAAGATCAAGGGAGAGGATTCGTGCCGAGTTCCTTCCTGAGGCACCCAGCGAATCGCCCGCGCCGGCGAGCAGGGAATCCGTGCGAGCCCGGAGTGTCGAATCGGCCGACCGGGTATAGATGTCGCCGTGGCTGAAGAGTGTGTCCACATACAGCCGCTGGTCTAAGACAAGCGAGTCGGCCTTCAGGCGCAGGTCCTTGCGGAATGGGATGCGGGGGTCGTCAGCACTCTGCGAGCAGGCAACTGACGGTGGGAGGAGGGAAGAGGCCAGGAGCAAGAGGGATCGGATTCGCATACCTGACCTTCATTTGTGTGGAAAGAGCATTCGTTGAATATAACAGAGTATAAGCCATCTTCCGTCCCTTTGGTTCCCTTCCGCCACTTTAGCAGGCAGAATCGGGTTCTGTCATGAGCGGTCTTCAACCCCCGATAAATGAAAGGAACGGCGGACGCCGCATTTCATAGAGGCCTCCGCCGCTCTCCTGCGGGCTACTTCAATCCTCTTTTTTTCTTCTCGATGAACACCTGCGCGTCAACGGGAGAAGAACAAAGAGTGCACACATAATGACGGGTGGTCTCATTGAAGTCCGGTTCCCGCGATTGTTTGCAGTTCGGGCAGCGGACCGTGAGAGGCCTGTCGTCTTCCCGTTTTGCCATGGGTTCATCTTCCGGTTATTTGGAGTCCTCCCTTGCGGCGGCGGCCTGCTCCTCCGCCATTCACGGGGGGACCACGCTGTTCATGTGTGCGCAGGCGATGTGCTGACCGGGACGCTCATGGAGATGGGCGGCAGAGCGGTCATAGATACTTCCGCGAATCGATGTGATCGTGTATGAGTGACGCGGCACGTTGAGGCGGATCCATTGTTGCAGAGGCGCTGATGGCTTTCGGGAAAGATAGGGAAAATGCTTGAAAATGTCATCCCGCCCGCGTGAAACTCTTTCCATGTGACCCATTCCGGGCTGGGGAGGGGAAGAGACCTCCGTGCTGCGAGGAGGTGTGGCATTCCGGATTTGACAGTATCATTCTCGGTTCGTATAATTAACACTTCCGGACCGGTCCCCCTTCTCCAGGGCGATTCCCGGCTCAACTGTCCTCGGCCCGGAAACTGTTCTCCGTGAGCATATGACAGCGTGGCGGGAAATGCGAATAAGCCCGGGAGCATCCGGCTGGATCAAGAAGAGACACACCGTTGCCTCCGGAAATGGTTCAGGCATGCGGCCCAGGCCTCCTCCTGTCCCTTGAATTCTTTCCGCCACCGCCATGCAGCGCGGCGGACAGTGCGCTGCGACTGTTGACCACATTTCACGAGGAGAATAGCATATGAGGACGATAGCCAGGCGACTCGGATTGGTTTCACTCCTGCTGTATATCGCGGCGGCCGCTCTCGCGTATGACTCGATCGATCCCCACGGCAAGCCCGCAAACGCAGAAGCCGGCAAAGTCGAACACTATGACGTCTGGCGGGACGAAGGCGGCTGGCACATCCGGACCACGACGAAGGAATTCGAGCACCATTTCCGCGGAGTCGTCTCGGTCAAGGGGGGCGAGTTCGCGGCCGTGAAAGGCTACAAGCTGGAGCACAAGGGACCGCAGAAAGACGTGTTCATCGAGGGTCCGGAGCACCACGTGATCAACTTCGACTTCTCGACGAAGGGTGGGATTGACGGCGTCGATTTCCGGGTGAAGGGGAAGGAACCGATGCTCTCGTTCACGCTGACGATAGGCGAGAAGGATCCGAAATTCGAACCGGGCCGGATATTCATCGGGAAATCGGGCGCCCATCCGTCCGAGAACCCGTTCGAGATCCCGGCTCACGGCAAATAGGAAGTGCTTGAGAGGGAGGTAGCTGCTTTCNNATGGAAAGACTTCGGATGACTGCTATGGTTATAGCGTTTGCCGCGATCACATCCCTGGCCGGATGCGCGGGAGAAGTCATTGTGAGGGATCGTCCTCCCGCGGCGAGAGTCGAGGTGATCGAAGGGAGTCCTTCAGCCCGTCATGTATGGATTCCGGGACACTGGGCATGGGAAGGGGAATGGGTGTGGAAAAAGGGGTACTGGGAAGTGCCGCCCCGCGAGCATGGTGAATGGATACCGGGACACTGGGCGGAACGTCCGAGGGGGTGGGTGTGGGTGGAAGGGCATTGGAGGGAATAGGGGGGGAGTTGTTCGGTCTCATATGAAACATCGAGCCGAAAAGGATACTTATCTCCGAATCTGGCGGACGGTGGAACGTATACCCAGGGGAAAGGTCGCATCGTACGGAACGATCGCGATGCTGAGTGGGTTCCCCCGGCAGGGGCGTCTTGCCGGGTATGCTCTCCATAATCTCCCCGGAGGGACCGGGATCCCATGGCACAGGGTGATCAACGCAAAGGGGAAGATCTCGATTCCGGGGAAAAGGGGGGAAGAACAGGAGCGGCTCCTCAGGGAAGAGGGGATAGCATTCACGAGGGGGATCATTGACATGGGGAAGTGTGAATGGCGCTCGGGGACCGGGTTGCGAAAAAAAAAGTGAACTAAGAGTAGAATTAACTTGACAATTATAATTTATATGTGTATTATTCATATATGAACGAAATGCCAATACTGAGTCAATTTGAGGCTTGTCCTACTGAGGGTGCGCTGGGGCTCCTGGCACTCCTCATAAAGAGTGGACGGTTTGCTGAATCCAGATTGGATGAGGCTCTGGACTCTATCGGTCTAACTTTCGTCAAATGGCGGATGCTCGATGCAATCGTTAAAGCAGGATCGCCAATCTCACTTGGAAAACTTGCGGAACATCTGAATTGCGTGAAATCCAATATTACACAGTTGACGGACAGATTGGAGTCAGAAGGGACTGTGAGACGGGTTTCGGACCCGGACGACAGGCGGAGCACGCTTATGGAGCTGACGGAATCGGGAAGAAGCACGCACAGGGGAGGGCTGGATGCCCTGGCAAAGACAACTCAGGC
>PMND01000145.1:15984-17191 GCA_003161955.1 Ignavibacteriota bacterium
AGCAATGGCAGCTCATGGATCGCAAAAGGCCTTTGGCTGGTTCGGGGGTTACGGTTTGAAGGGGACGGGGGGATTCTTTGAGTCGATGGGGTACAGGCCCGGAGTCCTGTTCGCCGGCCTCGCCGCTTATGGTGAAATAGCAGGAGGAATCCTGACTGCTCTCGGGCTGTTTGGTCCGATAGGTCCCGCGTTGATCGTTCTCGTGATGGTCGTCGCAGCAGGGAGCACGCATCTCAAAAATGGTTTCTTCGCATCCAAGAACGGTTTCGAGCTTAACGCCTTCATTATCGCATCGGCGCTTGCTCTCACGTTCGGTGGTCCCGGAGCGCTCTCACTCGACGGCATCCTGGGGTTGGAGAGGTACTTCAGCGCGCCGGTTGACGCGACCGCTATAGGAGCAGGGTTCATCATCGGACTCATCAGCCTTGCGCTACGCCGGACGGCTGGACCAGGAGGGACGCAGACAGCCCCGCGCCCCGCCGCATAGTCGTCGTCATTTCGGAAGACCTCATTTCAGCAAAGGGGGGGAGTTATTATGTCCCCCCCGTTTTTGTATATTGGCGCGTGAGGACATCGAATCCAGAATGGGCGCTCCTGCGGCTGAAGCAGTATCCACGGGACGTCAGAACGACATCGTCCACACCCTGACAGCGGCATGACGATTACAGGTCTTGGCTTCATACTCCTTTTTTCCATTCAGACGTCCAGTTACTCCCCGGACTCGCAGGTACCCCGGAGGCGAATCGCATGCATCGTGAGAGAAACGGGAGCTGTCGTTTCCGTCAGGAGTTCCGGGGGAAGCTCCTATTCCGGGGAGCTCGGTAGTTTGCTTGGCGCTGGCTCTGAAGTCAGGGCGTATCACATGAGTGGAAGGCCGTCAATGGCCCTGCGTGGCCTTGACCAATCTGATCAACCGGCCGAAAGCAGTCCGCTTGTATGGCTTCCGGATATAGTCCTGATCGAGCCGGGGGAAGTCGACAGCGCAGCGGGGGAAGGGACAGCCGGGGCGTTTAGCGCGGATTCGCTCCTGGAAACAGTCAATGAATTCAGGAAAATGCAATCCAGGCCGCGTGTGATCCTCCTGCTTCCGTTGCCCGCACCTCCTTCAGAGACGAATGGGGATTCCCTGCTGCTGAGCGGGACGATTCCCCGCATCAGGTCCGTCGCGTATGCCGCCGGGTGCGAAGTGGTGGACCTCCACAGTCTG
>PMND01000162.1 GCA_003161955.1 Ignavibacteriota bacterium
TCAATCGCGCCGAAAGGCGGCGTGACTGTTAGAAGAGATCTGACTTCTTCGCGAGGAGGATTTCGGCTTTCTTTTTTGCGATGGCGTTCGCCAGGCGAAACTCCGGCAGTATCTCCAGAGAAGCGTCGCGCACCTTTGTCAGCAGCTNNGTCTCAAAATGCGCCTTCGATTTTTCCGGGTTCCCACCGAGCATCTGCGGCCGCATCCCTGCAAGCGCCCCGAGGAACAGGTGAGATCCGCCGTAGTAGTACGATGAATCGGTCCGGGCGACAAATTCCATCATCGCTTCCGCCTTCGGCAGGTCTGCGAGGGCAGAGGGCTCCGTGAGGGAGAGCTCTATGTAGCTCCCGAGACCGAATGCCGACCAGAAGACACCGGGCACGTCGTCCTTCCCGCGTTTCGCAAGCTCCGCTTTCAGGTCGTCGAGCGAGCCGGCAAGAGCCCTTGCCAGCCCGGCATCCCGGCGCATGATGCGGTACCCGAAGTCACGCGCCCGCAAGTAGAAATCTTTGGCACGCACGTCGTCTTTCTCTTCCAGGTATGCAAGCGCATAACTCGCGTATCCCTGGCTGAGCAGACGCAGGAGCCGCTCATTGTCCGGATCGCTTTTCAGCATGACCTCGAGGAGCTTCAGATTCCCGGGGAGGGCCTGTTCGGCAAAATCCAGATCGCTTTCCGACGTGAAGGCCTCAAACCCGTCGTCGGCGATCCCTCCGACGGCCGAGACGGCGAGCGTCCTGATACATCCGGAGAATGCGAGCAGCGCTACGCAGCAGAAGATAAGTGTGATTTTCATCGGAGGGTCCTGAAGTTGGGAGCGGGACAAAGATAGGGAAAAAACCTCTAAGTGTCCATCGGAAAGCCGCCTCCGGCCATCCCGACATCCATGATCGGCATCGTTGACAGGAATGTCGCTCTGCCCGCAGGGGTTGTTTCAATCGGAGAGATTTCGTATCTCGTTTGAGGAAAAGGAGAAACCATATGAAGTTCTGGTTCCTCTGGGGTATTGATGCGTTGATTGCGGCTGTGATCCTCTATTTCTTCTTCCTGGGACTCGCCGACGGCTCAGTTTCGATGTTTAACATCGGGATCTGGATCGCCATCCTTGCCGCGCTTTCGGCGGTCATAGGAGGGAGTCTCTGGCTTCGGACAGCCGGCCGGCGGGGCCCCGCAACGGTCGTGCTCCTCATACTTGCAGTACCCGGAATCTTGTTCGCGCTGTTCTTTATTATTCTCCTTATCACCAACCCACGCTGGAACTGATGATCCGGAGTGATATTCACGTGAAGAAGAGATCATTACTTAAGGCAGGGCTGGTTGTGATCGTTGCACTCGCGCCCTTCACATTCGCCATCGAACCCCTTCCCCCGCCCTATCACCAGTATATACTCAGCGGCACGGTCATCCGGACGTCCGACGGTCCGAAGGCCTTTTTTGTCGTCTCACTCGCCGGGAAGTTCAGCATGGTGCGGTCCGACTCAACCTTCGGCCTGGCGGGGTTCTATTCCTATCACCAGGGGGATAAAACCGAGAGTATCACCGACTCAAGCGGGGCATTTTTCCTGCAGGTGACGCTCGGCATGAAAGCCGATTCTCTCGCGCTCAAGGTCGCAGCGCCCGACAAACCTGCCGTCCTCGGAGAATTCTTCGGGATTCCGGACGTGGGGGTCGCGACCACCGGAACGTTCAGTGAAACAGAGCCGGGCTGTTCGGGCTGTTCAAAAGACCCGGCAACGACCACACAGATCATCGGCTACACGTATACTCTCCCGGATAAATCGATTGTGATTCCATAGTGCATTCGACTGCGGGCATATTGCAGAAGCTGAAAACCCATGGGAGCAGGGAGAACATCGAGGGGATGGCGAGATTCGGGATCACGACCGAACGGCGACTCGGTGTATCAGTTCCGGAGATGCGACGGATCGCCAGGGAATGCGGCAAGGATCACCCGCTCTCGATCAGACTGTGGAATTCGGGGATTCCCGAGGCGCGGATTGTCGCATCGATGATTGCGGACCCCTCGGAAATGACCGCAGCGGAGATGGACCGGTGGGTGTCGGAGTTCGATTCATGGGACGTTTGCGACCAGGTCTGCATGAATCTCTTTGAAAGAACGCCGTTTGCAGGGAAGAAAATCAGGCAGTGGTCGCGCCGTGAGGAAGAGTTTGTCAGGCGCGCCGCGTATGCGCTGATTGCCTGCCTCGCATGGCACGACAAAGACGCCCCCGACGTTGTCTTCACCGGGTTCCTGCCGATCATAAAACGCGGAGCTACGGACGAGAGAAACTTTGTGAAAAAGTCCGTGAACTGGGCTCTGCGCAACATCGGCAAAAGAAACCCGCGTTTGAACAGGGCGGCGGTCAGCACCGCAAAAGAGATTTCACGACTGGATTCAAAATCAGCCCGATGGATCGGGGCAGACGCGATCCGGGAACTCACGAGTGCCGCTGTCCAGCGGCGTATAAGGAGGCGACAATGAGGAGATCATACAGGAGCGGCGGAGTGGGCGCCATGATGGACGAATACGAGCGCGCGGCATCGGATCTCGTCGGGATCGTCAGCAGCCTCTCCGACGCTGAATTTGAGCGCGAACGTGATACGCGCACAACCGATCCACACTGCCGGTCGGTTCAGACAATCACGAATCACGTCATCGGATCCGGATACGGCTATGCCGACTACATCCGGCAGGCGTTCTCGGTTCCGTCCGGACGCCCGACACTCGCGCTCCTGGCCAGGACCCAATCGCTGGACCAGGTCCAGCAAATGCTCGCATATACTGCAGAGACACTGGAGGGGCGCTGGGACTATTCAGACGAGCAGACGGGCGCCGTGCGCATCAGTTCCCGGTGGGGCGTGCAGTATGACATGGAACAGATGCTGGAGCATGCGATTGTCCATATCCTCCGGCACAGGCGGCAGATCGAGCGGTTTCTCGAGAAGAAGTAG
>PMND01000068.1 GCA_003161955.1 Ignavibacteriota bacterium
CCTCTCAGACCAGCTACCCATCGAAGGCTTGGTGGGCCGTTACCTCACCAACTACCTAATGGGGCGCAGGCTCATCAATAGGCGCCCTTGCGGGCCTTTAACAACTGTCACCATGCGGTGCCGCTGCATTATCGGGTATTAGCCTCGATTTCTCGAGGTTGTCCCCGTCCTAAAGGCAGATTGCCTACGTGTTACTCACCCGTGCGCCACTTTACTCAGGATATTGCTACCCTTTTCTCGTAGACTTGCATGTGTTAAGCACGCCGCCAGCGTTCGTCCTGAGCCAGGATCAAACTCTCCGTTGTAGTTTATTTCAAACTATAAGTTTCGAGTTTGAAGCTTGGCCACATTACCTCCCGTCCAAACAAAAGACGGAAACTAATCTTAGCCAAGGTTTAACTCTGCTAAGATTGACGTATGGCTATGCACACTATTTTTCAAAGAACATCAGCCTTTTTGAGGCTGCCGCATTTTGAGCGGGCATTAAATATACGACTAGAAACCCTCTTTGTCAAGAGCTGAGAAGCTTTATTGCAACCTTTCCTGAAGCGAATTGTCGCAGTATCAGGGGAGGGACAATATTATACGCGGATTCGGGGCAAAAGTCAAGCAGAATCTTCATGTCGAGAGTATTTTCGCAAGCCGCCACAGATCCTTGTCAAGCGCCTTTCGCTGCGACCACGTCTCACGAAGGGGGGTGTAGGCGATTTTCCCGTGTATGTCTCCCACCATGACGTTCGACTGCCCTTCCAGGAGGCCATCGACGGCCGCCAGACCCATTCGGCTGGCAAGTATCCTGTCGCGGGCGCTCGGGCTTCCCCCGCGCTGAATATGGCCCAGGACGCAGACCCGGTAATCGTATCCGGCGGTGTCCTTGATTTTCTCCGCGAGGCTGAACGCGCCCCCTTCCTCCTCCCCTTCCGCCACGATGATGATCGCGCTGGACTTCACCTTCTTGTAATTCTCCAGATACTCTCTCAACGCTCCGACATTGGTCGTCGTCTCGGGAATCGCAACGTATTCCGCACCGCTGGAGATGCCGACGTCGAGCGCGATGAACCCGGCGTCCCGCCCCATCACCTCGACGTAAAAGAGCCTGTCGTGGGAGGCGGCCGTGTCCCGTATCTTGTCGATCGCTTCCATCGCAGTGTTCACCGCGGTGTCGTAGCCGATCGTGAAGTCGGTGCCGAACAGGTCGTTGTCAATCGTCCCCGGCACACCGATTGCCGCCACACCGTGTTCCTCAATAAGACGGACGACTCCCTGGAACGTGCCATCGCCCCCGATCGCCACCAACCCCTCGATGCCCGCCTTCTTCAGATGCGCGGCCGCGCGCGCGCGCCCCTCAGCCGTGCGGAACTGTTCCGACCGGGCAGTGCGGAGAATCGTCCCTCCGCGCTGAATGATGTTCGAGACCGAGCGGGCGCCCAGATCGACGAAATTCCCCTCGATCATCCCTTCATAGCCGTGCTGTATGCCGACCACCTCGCAACCGTTATACAGGCCGGCGCGCACAACCGCGCGCACGCAGGCGTTCATCCCCGGTGCGTCCCCGCCGCTCGTGTACACGCCGATTGTTTTCATTCACGTAAAGAGATTTAATGGAAGATGGAGGATGGAAAATCGAAGATTGAAAATGAATTCTATTTGAGATCCCCCAGGGACCAGTGCTTCATCCGCTCGAGCTGTGTCAGGTCCGTCAATTCGTAGTGAATGGGAGTCACCGAAATGAAGTTCTCGCGGACGGCGATCTGGTCGGTTTCCGGGTCTGTATCCCTGATCGCCATGCTCCCCGTGAGCCAGAAGTATTCCCTCCCGGCAGGGTCGCGCCGGACATCAAACGTATCTTCCCACGAGGAATTCCCCTGGCGGGTGACCCGCACTCCCGAGATCTTTTCCTCCGGCACGGCGGGGACGTTGACATTGAGGAGCGTCCCCTGCGGGAGTCCCTCCGCCACGACACGCCCGGCAAGCCGTGCGGCGAATTTCGCCGCGTAGGAAAAATCGGCCTGGTCGTGCGTGGTCAGCGAGACCGCGATGGAAGGTATCCCGAGGATGGTTCCCTCCGTGGCCGCAGAGACGGTGCCGGAATACAATATATTTATCGCCGTGTTCGAGCCGTGGTTGATGCCGGACATCAGGAGGTCAGGCTTTTCCTTCAGCAGGAACCGGACGCCAAGCTTGACGGCGTCCGCGGGGGTCCCGTCCACCGCATAGCCGAAAAACTCTCCGTTCTTCCTGACAGGGACAGTACGCAGGGGGTAATTCATCGTGATCGCGTGCCCCACCGCACTCTGCTGCCTGTCGGGTGCCACCACTGTCACGATGGCGATCTTCTTCATTTCAAGCACGAGGGCAAGTATCCCGGGGGCGTCGATGCCGTCGTCGTTGGAAATCAGGACATGGAAGGACATTCAGAGGCTCGATCAATGCTTCTGGAAAAGAGGGCTAATAACTCTCTTTCATCGTCGGAAACTGCTTCGATTTCACATCGCTGATGTAGCGACGGAACGCTCCCCGCATCGTGTCCGCCATCTCCGAATACCGCCGCACGAACCGGGGTCTGAATTCCTCGGTCAGGCCGAGCATGTCGTGCACCACGAGAACCTGTCCGTCGCAGTGGGGTCCGGCACCGATGCCGATCGTGGGGACTTCGATCGCCGCCGTCACTTTCCGCGCCAGCCCCGCGGGTATTTTCTCGAGAACCAGGGAAAACACTCCGGCATCCGAGAGTATCTTCGCATCCTGCAGAAGCTGCGCGGCTTCACGCTTGTCCTGCGCCCGCACCTCGTACGTCCCGAATCTGTTGATCGCCTGCGGGGTGAGTCCGAGGTGTCCCATCACCGGAATGCCTATCTTCACAAGATGCCTGACGATCCCGGCAACATACTCCCCCCCCTCGAGCTTCACTGCTCCCACGCCGACTTCCTTCATTACCCGGCCGCAATTCCGCACGGCCTCTTCGATGGTGTTCTGGTACGACATGAAGGGCATATCCACGACGATCAGGGCGTTCTTCACNNCCGCTTCATCGTCATGACGGTTTTTGTCGTCACGACGCGCCCGGATGTCTTCTGTGCCGTGCTCATGGGTCCCTCATGCCGTTTGTGTGTGGATGCCCGCAGGAGCCGTGAAGTCCACCCCCCACGATTCTTCGAATCCCCGGCGTATGCACCCGCCGAGACGGTCCATGCTGACCGGTCCGCCGGTGATCATTCGCAGATCGGCCGTCCTTTCACGGAGGGTGGCAAGGATCCTGTCGCGCGCCTCCGCAACGGAAGCCGCCAGGTAGCCGGCAAGGCGCAGGTGAGCGTCCCCGCAGAGGATCGACCCGTGCTGCAGGACCACGTCGCCCGCCGGCCCGGTAAACCGTCGCTGCGCGCTCCCGACGAGCTTCCGCCCGTGCCATTCAATTTCATAGCGGGCGGAGCTTGCGAAACAGGGGATGGAGGAGGACGAGCGGTATTCCTTTGCAAAATCAGGCTGGGACTTCTGGAGTGCGACCTCAACGCCGTAGAGGGCGAGACCGTGCACGAGCGCACCGCTGATCTCGTTGTACACCTGAAGGATGCTCTTCCTGCCTGCCGGCATCACAACGCTGTAGGTGAGCTCTTCGGCGTGGAGTATCGCGCGTCCGCCGGTCGGCCTGCGGACGATATCGACGCCGTCCGCGGCGCAGCGCGCCGCGTCGAGTTCCTCCGCCGCCTGGTTGTGCCCGAGGGAGATCGCCCACGGCAGCCACCGGAAAAGGCGGAGCGACGGAGTCCCCCCGCCGGCTGCCAGGGCGCGGGCGAGCGACTCATCGAATGCCATATTAACGGCGCCCGTCTGCTCGCCCGAATCGATGAATGTCCAGAGTGGGAAGGGCATCGCTCAGTGCCTGGCGCGCGGGGCGGAAATGATCCCCCGTTTGCTCTTCCCGATGAACTCAACAACATTCTGCACCTCCCTGACACCGGCAAGCGACGCATCCTCCCTGATCCGCGCCACCGCCTGCGAGACGTTGAGCCCGGATCTGTAGATGAGCGTGTAAGCGTGATCGAGTGCGTCGATGACACCGGGGACGAATCCGCGCCTTCTGAGTCCGATAGAATTCAGCCCTTCGAACACCGCGGGCTCTCCTCCCGCAAGGATGTATGGAGGGACGTCCTTGGGGACACGCAGACCCCCGCCAATCATCGCGTGTTGCCCGATGCTGACGAACTGGTGAACCGGCGTGATTCCCCCGATCGTCACCCAGTCTTCCACGTTGACATGGCCCGCGAGCATCGACGCGTTCGCCATGATGACATGTTCGCCGAGCACGCAGTCGTGGGCAATGTGCGAGAAAGCCATGAGAAAGCAGTCGCGTCCAATCACCGTCCGCCCCCCCTCCCCGGTCCCCCGGTGCAAAACGGCGTACTCCCGGACGGTGGTCCTGTCACCGATCTCACAGGTCGACGGCTCATTGTTGTACTTGAGATCCTGGGGCGCATGGCCGACGACCGCGCCGTGGTGGATACGGCAGTCCTTCCCGATCCGCGCCCCAAGCGCGATCAGCGCATTCCCGCCGACGGTGCTGCCGTCGCCGATCACCGCGCCTGCTTCAACGATGGTGAATGGGCCTATAGAGACATTCGTGCCGAGGCTGGCCTTCGGGCTCACCGCGGCACGGGGATCAATGGCAATGCTCATGAGAGGTCAGTTCATTTTGGTGGTGGACCCGGGGAGGGAATCCGGTTGTCCGGCGTTCCCGCCCGGCGCCTCCTGTGGTCCCTCATTGCGGGGAACGATCGACGCAAGGAGCTCGGCCTCGGCAACGAGTGTCCCGTCGACGAAGGCGAGGCCCTTCATCTGGCAGACCCTGCTTTTCCGGCTCACCATCGTCAATTCGAAAACGAGCTGGTCCCCCGGAAGGACCGGCTTCCGGAATTTGGCGTTGTTGATCGCCATAAAGAACACGAGCTTGTCGCCCGGGTTCTCGATGCCGTTCAGGAGCAGGATTCCCCCCGTTTGCCCCATCCCTTCCAGGATGAGGACGCCGGGCATCACGGGGCGGCCCGGGAAGTGTCCCTCAAAGAACGGCTCGTTCGCCGTCACGTTCTTCACACCGACGATCTTCTCGTCCATCTGGAACTCGATGATCTTGTCGATGAGGAGGAAGGGATAGCGGTGCGGCAGGATCTTCTTTATCGCATTGATGTCGAAGACCACTCCCTCTTTCCGCTCGTGCTGATATCGCCGGATGAGTTTCTTTTGCTGGTAGAGCTTGCGCACCATCCGGGCGAATTCTATGTTGCTGGCATGGCCGGGACGGGCGGCAAGTATCTGGGCCTTCAGGGGGACGCCGATGAGCGCGAGGTCGCCCATGACGTCAAGGAGCTTGTGGCGCGCCGGTTCATTCGGGAAATGGAGAGGCCGGTTGTTCAGGACACCGCTGCTCCCGAGGATGACGGCATCCTTGATCCCGAGCTTCGTGGAGATGCGTTTGATCTCCGCCTGGTCGAGATCCCTGTCGACGATCACGATCGCATTGTCGAGGTTCCCTCCCCGGATGAGTCCCTGCGAGTGCAGCACCTCGATCTCATGGAGAAAGCAGAAGGTCCGGCAGGGGGCAAACTCCTCGATGAACTCCTTCTCGAGGTTAAAGAGGCCCGTATGCTGGCTCCCCAGCGCGGGGTTGTTGTAGTCGACCATGACGGTGATGCGGTAATCGTCCGTCGGCAGCGCGACGATGTCAACCTTCTTCTCTTCGTTGTGATAGTGGACCGTCTGGTCGATGATGAGGTAGTCTTTCGGAGCCTTCTGCTTCTCGAAGCCCGCCTGCAGGAGGACATCGACATAGGGCTTTGCGCTTCCGTCCCCCACGGGAGGCTCATTGGCGTCGAGCTCGATAAGGACGTTGTCGACCTGGAGCCCCACCAGGGCCGCCATAACATGTTCCACGGTGTGGATCCGGGCCTCGCCCACCTCAATCGTGGTGCCCCGGGAAATATCGACGACGTGGTCCACGTCCGCCGGCACCTCGGGGGAGCCCCCGAGGTCGATTCGCCGGAACCGGATCCCGTAGTTTTCCGGGGCCGGCTTGAACGTCATCGTCGATATGCTCCCGGTATGGAGACCGATGCCGCTGATCGACACCGGCTGCTTAATCGTGTGCTGCTGTACGAGCATGGAGGTTCCGGTGATCTGTGACCCGTTGGATTGCGCTCACGACCTGGACTTCAATTTCTCAATTTCTCTCTGCAAGGCTTCAACTTCGGAGCGCAATCCGCGGATTTCCGCCAGGGCGTCCGGAAGCTGGGGCATGGCGCCCATGATGCGCGACGCCAGCCGGAAGGACACGGCAGGAGTCCCCATATACGTCCCCCCGGCCGCCGGGACCGAACGGTGGACGCCGGACTGTGCTCCCCATTTCGAATCGTCGGCAATGGCCAGATGGCCCGAGAATCCGACCTGGCCGCCGATCATGTTACGCTTGCCGATCCTTGTGCTTCCCGAGATCCCCGCCTGTGCGGCAATCACCGTGTTCTCGCCGATGACAACGTTGTGGGCCACCTGGATCAGGTTGTCGAGCTTCACACCGTTGTCGATGCGCGTCTCGCCCATGGTTGCCCGGTCCACCGTGCAGTTTGCGCCTATCTCGACGTCATCCCCCACCACCACGATGCCGAGCTGGGGAATCTTTTCGTACGATCCGTCCGGTTTCGGCGCGAAACCGAAACCGTCGCTCCCGATGACTGCCCCCGGGTGGATGATCACCCGGTCACCGATTCTGCACCCTTCGCGGACGGTCACATTGGCATACAGGAGCGTTCGCGCACCGACGGTGACATCCCGGCCGATCACGGTCCCTGCAAGGATCATCGTTCCGTCCCCGATCCGGCACCTCTCCCCCACCACAACATGGGGCCCGATGCGGACATCCGTGCCGAGATTCACACCGGGCTCGACAACGGCCGTGGGGTGGATCCCGGGAGCAAGAGGATCGCCTGGAGGGTTAAAAAGGAGGAGGACCTTCAGAAACGACGTATACGGATCGTCCACGCGGAGGAACACCGGCTGCGACCGGCCGGTCCGCGCCGGAGTCTCCACGGTTCTGCCGATGATCACGGCGGAGGCCAGCGTCGACTCGAGGTGCTTCTTGTATTTCGGGTTGGCCAGGAAAGTGATGTCGCCGGGGGCCGCCTCTTCAATCTTGGCGACCCGCCCGATCCCCGTCGCGGCATCTCCTTCGACGGCGGAGCCGAGCACGGCCGCGATGTCACGGACGGTCATCATGGGCGGAGTGACGGATTATTTCCCGAACGTCTGCATGCGCTGCAGGACACGCTGGGTCAGGTCGTACTTGTCGTTGGCATACAGGACCAGTATCTCGCCGCTCCTGTCGAAGATGTAATCGTACCCGTCGTCCTTGGCGACTTCCTCGAGGACGTGGAACATCTTGTTCTGAACCGGCTTCATGATCTCGCCCTGCTTCTGAAACAGCTCGCCGTTCTGCCCGAACTTCTTGTTGCGGAAATCGGTGATGCTCTGGTCGAGCTCGCGGAGCTCGCGCTCCTGGTCAGCCCGGACCTGATCCGTGAGGATCAGCTTCCGCTTGTCGAACTCGTCGAACTTCTTCTTCCAGTCCGCCTGCATCTTCTGCAGGTCCGCTTCCCAGCCGGCCACGAGCGCATCAATCGATTTCTGGGCGTCGATCGCCTCCGGGAGCGTCTGCATGATCGTCTCGGAGTTGATATGACCGATCTTCATCTGCGCTGCGGCCCCCGCACATGCCAGCGCGAGGACCACGACCACCGCTAGTCGTCTCATTCCTTCCCCCTCCGGGTGTGTGCTAATCGCGACGAAGCCTGTCGATGACCTTGAACGTGATATCGTCTTTCGGATCGCCGTACAGAAGGATCTGGATCTGCTCGGTCTTGTCGAACACGAAATTGTACTTCAGCTCTTTGGCGACCGCCCCGATCGCCGTCTTGATCTTGTCGCGGATCGGGTTGATGATCGACTCGGACCTTCTGGCCAGCAAGCCCTCCTGGCCGAACCGGGTCAACTGGTATTCCTGGACCGCCCGCTCCTGTTCGAGCAGCTTCTGCTGTTCGCTCTTCTTCGTGGCGTCGTTGTAAAGCGATTCCTTCTTCTGGTACTCCGCATATTTGTCCTGGAGGTCTTTTTTCATGGCCTCGAGGGAATCCTGCATCGGCTTGCCGATCCCGTCGATCCTCCGCTGAGCTTCCTGCGCCGCCGGAAGCTCCTGGAAGATCTTTGTCGAATTCACGAAGGCGATGCGCTGCTGCGCGCCCGCCGTAGTGGCGGAGGCGATGAATGCCGCGCCGATCAAAAGGAGAGAGAGTTTTTTCACGAGATCCTCAATGTGAGATTTTGGATTTTGAGTTTGGAACTTGGTCGAGATAGCTTCGGCACGCAGATTGCTTCGCTCCGCTCGCAATGACTATGCCTCGCAATGACGATTTTAGAAACCACGGCCGAACTGGAAATGGAAGTGCCACCCGGATGCGTTTGTCGTGCCGGGCACGACGCTGTCGAATCCGTAGCCGTAATCAAACCCGAGCAAACCGATCGGTTGAATCTGGATGCGGGCGCCGAAGCCGGCCGAGCGTTTCAGATCGAAGAAATTCGCCTCCGAGAGGGCCGGAAAAACGTTCCCCCCCTCCGCGAACAGGAGGAAATAGATCGGTATAGGGTTGAGCGCCGCCGCAAGCCTCAACTCCAGAGTCTGCTTGGTCATCACGTTGCCGTACGCCACCGTCCCGGCGGCGTTGCGGACGCCGATGGACTGGTCGTCGTATCCCCGCAGCGGCGTCGTGGCCACATACCCGAGCCCGGTCCCCCCCATGATGAACTCATCGATCGGGTTGATCAGGGACGAGCCCATGGGGGCGAGGTAGCCGTACATCGAATTCCAGTACAACGCCACCCGCGTGCTGTTGAACATCGGGAGGTACCATTCCGACGAGAATATCCACTTGGTGAAGTTGATGTTCCCGGGAAGGGCCGGCCCCCCGGACATCTGAATCGAGAGCGACACGTTGGAGCCGAACGTCGGGAACACCGGNNACCCCCTCCCTGTAGATACCCTCGCCGGCGCGCACGTTGTTGAACTGGCCGTTCAGGATCCAGTCACCCCGGAAGAAATCGTCGGGCCATTTGAAGCGGCGGCCGATCCGTATCGACGCACCGGTCTGCTGCAGGTCGAACCCGTAGATCTGGCGGGTGTCGAACAGCGTCACCCCGAGGAGCGTCGGCTCCCCCATCAGCCACGGCTCCGTGAACCCGAGGCTGAATGTCCTGAACCGCGACCCCTCGCCGAACTGCCACTCGAAGTTCAGGATCTGCCCCGCACCGCCGGTGAGCGGTTCGCTGATGGAGAAGTTGTTGATCGTGAACCCGAGAGCCCCGGTCACCCCGAACGCCCCGCTGTACCCGACCGAAGCGTTGATATTGTCGCTCGATTTTTCCTCGACGTCGTATGCCAGATCGACCGTCTTGTCGTCCACCAGGTTGTAGTCGGGCTTGATCTTCTCCGGGTTGAAGTAGTTGAGGACAGAAAGCTGGCGGATACTCCTCATTATCGCCGCGCGGCTGAAATAGTCCCCCGGCCTCGTATAGAGCTCGCGCCGGATCACCTTCTCCTGCGTCTTGGTGTTCCCCCGGATGCTGACGTGGCCGATTTTGAACTGGTTCATCTCGTACACGTTGATCGTGATATCGACCGAGTCGTCACCCACCCGCGTTTCGGTCGGCTCCATGTTCACCCTGAGGTACCCGTTGTCCAGGTACAGCGACGCCACGTCATTCTGAGATTCGTTGCCGCGGAGATTGTGGTCGAACTTCTCCTGATTGTAGATTTCCCCGGGGATCATCCCGAGACGCTGGTTGAGCTCGTCCGCGGAATAGACGGTGTTCCCCTGCCAGGTGATGCGGCGGATCCTGTACTGCGCCCCCTCCTTCACACGGATGAGGATGTCCATGTTCTCCTTGGACTCCGAGTACCAGATTGAATCTCCCAGGACCTGCGCGTCGCGGTACCCGTTTTTCTGGTAAAATTCCAGTATCTTCTTCTTGTCCTCGCCGTATTTTTTCCTGTCGAACTTCGCAGAAGACCAGAACTTCCACCATTTCTTCTCCGAGGTCTCGTCCATGGCCCCGCGCAGGTCACCGTCGGTGAAGGCACTGTTCCCCTGGAAGTTGATATGGTCGACCTGGACTTCGTTCCCCTCATCAATCGTGATCCTGAGCGTGACGCGGTTCTTCAGGGTGTCCAGCCTGACCGCCTCGACCTTGATCACCGCCAGAAGGTATCCTTCTTTCTCGTAAAGCTTCTTGATTTCCTTCTGGATACGTATGGGTTCCTGCGGCTGGAAGACCTGCCCCTTGACAAGCCCGATCTTCTTGTTGATATCGTCTTCGCTCACTTCTTTGCGGCCGACGAATTCCGTATGATCAAACCGCGGAAGTTCCCTGACCGCAAGGAGCACATAGATCCCGTTCCCCGCCCGCCTGTCGATCGAGACCTGCACGTCGTCGAACAGTTTCAGTCCCCACAGCCGCCGGATTGCCTGTCCGACCTGGTCGCCGGGAATGGTGACTTCATCTCCGACCTTCAGGCCGGAGTTGGCGATAATTGCCGCCGGGTCGGCAAGCGAATTGCCTTCGACGGAGACTCCGAGGATCTTGAAGACCTCCTGGGGAGGCGCCTTCTGTTGCGCGCTGAGCGAGGAACACAGGACAGATCCTGCAACCACCAGCACCATTGCCGTCGTCTTCATGTCAGAGTCCTGTGACACTCTTGATGAGCCTGCTGAACCGCGCCTCTTCGGGGGGAGCCGGACGGACCTGTTCGCTGACCATCCCGAACCGCCTTTCCCGCTTCTGGTAATCACGCACCGCCGCATAGAGCTCGTCGCGCCGGAAGCCCGGCCAGAATTTCGGTGTGATATAAATCTCGCTGTAGGCCAGCTGCCAGAGGAGAAAATTGCTGATCCGGAACTCTCCGCTGGTCCGGATGAGCAGATCAGGGTCGGGGATCCCCGCCGTGGAGAGGAATGAGCCCAGAAGCTCCTCCGTCACCTGCTCCGCGGTGATCCCGCGCCCGGCGGCCTCGTGCACTATTTTCCTGACCGCGCGGGTGAGATCCCAGCGCCCGCTGTAACTGAGCGCAAGAATCAGTGTGAGACCCGTGTTGTCTTTCGTCTTCTGTATGTCTTCCAGGAGTTCGTTCTGGACTTCCTGCGGGAGGGCGGCGATCTCGCCGATCGCCTGGATGCGAACGTTGTTTGTGTTGAGCCTGTCGGTCTCGTCCTTCAGTGCTTTCAGGAGCAGCCGCATAAGAAGCGACACTTCTTCCTGGGGCCGTTTCCAATTCTCCGTCGAGAATGCGTACAGCGTCAGGTACTTCACGCCGAGCTGCCCGCACACCTCCACCGTGTCCCGTACCGACTCGACCCCTTCGGTGTGTCCGGCGATCCGGGGCATCCCCCGTTTCTTGGCCCAGCGGCCGTTGCCATCCATAATGATGGCGATATGGCAGGGTATTTCACCACCCGTCCGCAGCTTTTCCTGCACCTTCAGGTCTTCCCCCGACGCCTGCTGTGGACCTTTTCCCAAGGAATGGACTCTCGCGTGATGAATTTCCGTCTCCTGAAGGAGGCGTTATGACCCTGAATTGAAAATTTAACTGATTTACCCCAGAAAGTCAAGGAAATGGTCGATCACGGGATCGGGCATGCGTGCGGCTTTGCCTGGTGTCAGGGTTTCATCAAAAACTACCATATATTCATGAGAGGCGGACGGCGGACAAAGGGCGGCACGATGTGACAGTTCATCGGAGAGCGGAGAGATATGCCGACTATCGGAACAAAATTGGGCGCAGGGATAGGAACGATGGTCATGCTCTGCATCGCCATCGGGCTGGTGTCCTACCTGCAGTCGCGCGTCGTGAGCGACAAGATCAGGGAGATCACGGAGGTGCGTGAGCCTGTGAACACTGCCGTTCACGGGATGGAATCCAGTCTCGAACAAACCGGACTTGCCACGCTCGGTTTCCTCTCGACGGGGGATGCGGGATTCATGGAATCGTTCCAGACCTCCCGGAACGCATTCGAGGAGTCCGACCGGAAATACGGGGCTGCCGGCGGCGCCGATCCCGGCGTAAAGCTCCGGCAGGGATTCAAGGAGTTTTGCGCCCAGGCGGCCGACCAGATCGAGCTCCGGAACCTTCAGAGCCGGAATATGTCCGCACTGTTGAAGGAAGTGGACGAGATCGAAGGCCTCCTCAAAGACAGGATCGTCTCCTCCATCAAGGCGGACGACCCCCTCGCCTACCGACGGGAACAGGCCGCACTCCAGATGGAGGTCAACGCCAACGCGATGACGAAATCGCTCGGAAGTTTCCTCGTCACCGGTGAGCCTGAATTCGAATCGCGACTTCACCGCGCCGGAAGTGAATTCCAGCGCTACTTTGATATCTACCGGAATGTCACCATCTCCTCGGAAGAAAAAGAGTGGACGGGGAGGCTCGCCCTCCTCTCCGGGCATTGCACGGGACTCGCACAGGTCATCGCCGATGAACATAAGGAGCGGACGCAGAAGCTGGCCGCGTTTGTGCTCGCGTACACGGACCTCGGGACGATCCTGAACGACCGGCTCGAACTGCGCACGGAAAAGAACCTGGCTCAGGCGAAAGAGGATGTCCTGAGCACGGAGGCGGCGGCGAACACGCGCATAGCCATCGCGGTTCTTGCCTGCGTCGTTGCGGGACTGCTCGGGGGCGCACTCGCGACGAAAAGCATTACCACCCCGATACGCGAGCTCGCATCGGTGATGCACAGGGTGGCCCAGGGGGGAGAGCTCCGCAGAGTGGAGATCAGCTCAAGCGATGAGCTCAGGTCGCTCGGGGATGCGTTCAATCTCATGACCGCACAGCTGGAGCATGCCGAGCGGGAGCGGTCGGCAGGCCTGCGTGCCTACGCGATATCGGTCCAGCGCGCCCAGGAGGAGGAACGGGAACGCATATCGCGCGAGCTGCACGACGACATTTGCCAGCGGCTGAGCGGAATGAAATTCAGGGTCGAGGTGCTTGCGGGCGGCGCAGAACCCGCCAACAAACGGATGGTCCGGGGCCTGCGCGTCATCAACCAGGAACTGGACCGGGCAATCACCGAGGTACAGCGGATTTCCTCGAATCTCCGTCCGAGCGTTCTTGACGACTTCGGACTTGTGACCGCGCTCAGGATGCTCTGCAAGGAATTCGAAAAGCTCCACGCGGTCCGCATTTCGTTCCGCGAAGCGAATGCCCCCCCGGGGCCCGTGGACACCCACATCGAGATCGCCCTGTACAGGATCGCACAGGAGGCGCTCTCCAACACCGCCAAACACTCGCATGCCGGCAACGCGAAAGTGCACCTCGAGCGCCAGGACATGTCCATCCAGCTGACCGTCTCCGACGACGGGACGGGTTTCGATGAAACGGATGCCGCCCGCGCCAGAGGCGAGGGTCACGGCATGGGACTCATGTCGATGCGGGAGCGATCGGAGCTGCTCGGCGGGACGTTTCGCATCGAGTCGGCATCCGGCACGGGAACAACCGTCACCGTCACATTACCATTGCCAGTGGAGGCCACACGTGAAGAAGACCCGGATACTCATCGCGGATGACCATGACGTCGTCCGGAGCGGACTGCGGATGCTCCTGAGGACCCACCCGGAATTCTCGGTCACCGGGGAAGCCGCCGACGGCGAGGAAGCCGTGCGGCTCGTTGCAAAACAGAAGCCGGACGTCGTCTTCATGGATATCTCGATGCCGAAACTGGACGGGATCGAGGCGACAAAGCTCATCAAACAGAACCATCCCGGGACAAACGTCATCATTCTGACGGTCCATGAGGACGAGGAATATGCGTTTCACGTCCTGCGAGCCGGGGCCAGCGGTTACCTCCTGAAGAACGCGAGCAGGAAAGAGATATTCGAGGCGGTCCGGTCCGCGATGGCCGGCGAGCGATTCTTCAGCCCCGGGATTTCGAAGCTCATCGTGGACGGGTTTATGAAGAGGGCAAGCGAAGGGAACACGCACAATCATCCGGAGGAGAAACGGGACGACGCAGCAGGCCAGCAACTGACGAATCGGGAAATGGAAGTCCTGCAGTACATCGCAAAGGGATACACGAACCGTCAGATTGCGGAGGCACTTTTCCTCAGCTTTCGGACTGTCAACACTCACCGCGCCAATCTGATGCAGAAACTGAACATTCACGATACCGCCGGTCTTGTCCGGCATGCCATCAATCTCGGACTCATCAAATCCGGCTCATAAAGGGCCGGCGTATCCCGCCGGGAGGGAGCCCCCCCCCGAACCCTACAGCATTGTCCCTAGGGAAGAAAACGCCAAGGGGACGATGTGAATACATCACGTTCCCGATTGTTCCTGACCGGGGAGATACATACACTGCTACCTGATCCCGGCATCGTCCGGAGTCCCGCCTGAGGCGGGACGGCGAAATGACCGGGCATCAATCCACAAGGCGAGGTGACAGTATGAAGATTCAGCTCGGGGCAATCGCGTTGTGCGCCCTGCTTGTCGTCGGGTGCAATAACAATAAGGAGAAGGAAGAGATTCAGAAACAGCTTGCAGAGGCTCAAAACGCCCGCACATCGATGCAGCAGGACATCACGGATCGGGATGCGTATTTCGAACAAGTCATGAAGTCGGTCAATGAAGTCTACACAGACCTGGAGAAAGCCCGGATCAAGGAAGGGGTGCTCAAGAAAGGCGCCACGGGAGTCGAAGGCCCTCCCCAGTACACAAACGCTCAGTCGCGCGACAGGCTGATCCAGAACATCAACGAAATCGGATCGTCGCTGCAGGAAAACCGGAAGAAGGTCGCCGCCATCCAGTCGCGCATGAAGCAGTTCAAGGGGCAGATCGCGGGACTCAATACGCTGGTCGAGAACCTCAAGGCTTCGATACTGGAGCGCGAGCAATCCATCGCGCAGCTGCAGGCAAAGGTCGAGGGGTTGCAGGCAACAATGGCGGAGAAGACAAAGCTGCTCGAACAGAAGGAGACCACGATCGGCGACCAGCAGAGGACGCTGAACACGGCTTTCTACGTGATAGGGACACGGGACGAGCTCCGGAAGAAGGGGATCATCACCGATGAGGGCGGATTCCTCTGGGGACTCCTCGGTTCGACGACGATCATGAACAGCAATGCTGATCAATCAAATTTCACGCCGATTGACAAAACAAAGGACGCGACGATCCTGGTCAACGGGCGGATCGAAGAGATACTCCCCCGGCGGAGTGCGGAGCTCTTTGCCGCAACGCAGAAACCAGAGAAGGGCTCCGAGTTGACGATCACGAGTCCCGGAAGGTTCTGGCAGGAAAACTACCTCGTCATTGTGACAGACTGACCTCGTTGAACGGGCGGCCCCGCTTCTTTCAAAAGAAGCGGGACCACCACCCGTTTCTCTCACCGGACGAGATCGCGATACCTCCCCCCCGTTTGACTTTCCCTTTCAAAACCGATATATATAGAGCAGGGACGTTCACTCAACACACGCAGAGAGGAATCACGATGCCCGGACTTCCAAATATGCAGGGAATGATGAAACAGATCCAGAAAATGCAGGAGTCCATGTCCCGCATCCAGCAGGAACTTGAGACAAAAACAGTTGTCGGGGAAGCGGGCGGAGGGATGGTCAAGGTGACCGCCAACGGCAAACAGCTCCTCACGGCGATCACCATCGACAAGGAAGTCGTCAATCCGGCGGACATCGAGATGCTGGAGGACCTGATCCTCGCCGCCGCGAACAAAGCGCTCGAAGACGCAGGCAAGATGGCCCAGGAGGAGATGTCCAAGGCCACGAACGGCATGCTCCCGAACATTCCCGGGCTAAAACTCCCGGGATTCTGACGCCCGGGCCGCGGCCGTCCCTCGCGCCCCTCCATTCCTTCCGGCACACTCAACGACACGGTCATGCTGTACACCTCCGAAGCATTGCAGCAACTCATCGAAGAATTCTCCCGTCTCCCCGGGATCGGACGCAAATCCGCGCAGAGGATTGCTCTGTTCGTCCTGAAACAGTCGAGGGAAGAGGTCGTCCGGATGGCCAAGGCGCTCGTCAACGTCAAGGACCGGATCCGGTACTGCTCGGTGTGCTGCAACATCACCGAACAGGATCCCTGCGCCATCTGCTCGGGCCCGAAGCGGGACCGGACGATCATCTGCGTGGTGGAGGAACCTAATGACGTCATCGCCCTTGAGAAGACCAACGAATTCAGAGGATTGTACCACGTTCTCGGAGGGTCACTCTCGCCGCTCGACGGGATCGGACCCGAGGAGCTCAAGGTGAAGGAACTCCTGATCAGGGTGAATACGGATGTGGCGGAGGTGATACTGGCGATGAATCCGAACGTTGAGGGGGAGGCGACGACGATCTACCTGACGAGGCTGCTCAAGCCCCTCGGAGTCGGGGTCTCCCGCATCGCACGCGGGCTCCCCGTCGGGGGCGACCTCGAGTTCGCGGACGAGGCGACGCTGAGCAGGGCGCTGGAAGGGAGGATTTCATTGTGAAAGTCTCCGGAGGGGGCGCGGCACTCCTCCTTCTCTCTGCAGGACTTGCAGGGTACGCCGGGGGTTGCGGGCTCTTCGAGCCGAGATCTCCCGAGGCGCCGACGCAGTCGAGCCAGACCTTCCTCCCCGCGACCGATCCCCTCATCGTCATAAGCAATCTGCAGGACGCCATCGAGCAGAAGAGCGTGCCCAATTACATGCAGTGCCTCGCCGACCCGCTGGCGGGCGTTCACATATTCCTCTTCGTCCCGTCCTCGGAAGGTACCGCACAGTACGGCTCGCTGTTCCGCACCTGGTCGACGGCCGAGGAACAGGCGTATTTCCAGAATCTCACGACGCGCACAACCCCCGCTTCCATCTCGAAACTCGACCTCACCGAGAAGACCCGCTCACTCGCGGCAGACTCCGCGCTGCTGGAGTACGATTATACGCTCACGTTCGAAAACACCGCTGCGGGGTTCCCGTCACGGGCGAGCGGCAACCTTCAGTTCGCCCTCCAGAGAAGCAGCAGCAACATCTGGACGATTTACCGGTGGACGGATTTCAAGACCACCAATGACATCACATGGAGCCTGTTCAAAGGAAAATTCAGCAACTGAGACCGGGAACGGAGGGTATCCTTCTCCGGGACCTCCTCATCTTCCTCCTCTCCGGGTGCGCCGGCTGCGTGAATCCGTTCGCCCCCGGGCGCGACGACGGGGCCGCGGCCGCTTCCTGCGACCCGCACACGGTCGACGGGATATTCCAGTGCTTCCAGGCGGCGTACACCTTCCGCGACACCACGGTGTACGGTCCCCTTGTTGACGCACAGTTCATTTTTGTGTATCGTGACTATGACCTCGGGGTCGACCAGACGTGGGGAAGGGACGAGGAGATGAGGAGCACGTACGGGCTGTTCCAGAACGCACAGAAACTGGACCTGATCTGGAACAACGTGATCTCCACTTCAGCCGAATCGACATCCGTCAATGTCGTCCGCGGCTTCAACCTGACCGTCGTCTTCAACGCAAGCGACATCGAGCAGATCTCCGGCTATGCGAACCTGACGCTCCAGCGCGCCAGCCCCAGCGCCCCGTGGAGAATCATCCGCTGGCGCGACGAATCGAACTTCTGAACATTTCGCCATGAGCTTTGCATACACGCTCCGGGAGAGCGTCTCCGGATTCCGCAGGGCAATGTTCTCCAGCCTCCTCTCCGTCGCCACCATCAGCATCTCCCTCATCCTTGTCGGCCTGTTCGCCGCCGTCACAATCAACGCATCGAGGCTCATCGACACGCTCCGCAGCCGCCTCGACATGGAGGCGTTCCTGACCGAACCGGTGACGGAAGATGAGGTGACCGGGCTCCAGTCGCGGATCTCGGATCTGGAGGGGATTGAAAAAGTCGTGTTCATCTCCAAGGACGAGGCGATGAACATCTTCAAGAAAGAGACAGGGGACGACATCACCAGGGTTCTCGATTTCAACCCCCTCCCTCCCTCCTTCAANNGGGCTCGGGATCGCGGTCAGCCTGACGGCGATATTCCTCGTCGCGAATACCATCCGGCTGGCGATCACTGCAAAGCGCAGGCTGATCCGCACCATGGAGCTCGTCGGGGCCACACGGGGATTCATACGGCGCCCGTTCATCGTCGAGGGGTTGCTGCAGGGATTCTTCGGGGGACTCGCGGCCTCGGCGCTCATGCTCATCCTCTTCGAATACGCCACGAAGCTTGTCTCTGAAGAGTTCGCCCCCTACCTCCGGATGCCGCCGCTGTTCTACGCCTCGGTGCTGGGGACCGGGATGCTCCTCGGCTTCGCAGGAAGCCTGATATCCGTCATCCGGTTTGTCCGCCCTGCGGCAGCCGAATAGGTGACCGCCGGACTGGCGAATCGATCCCGTTGCTTCAGCGAGGTTTCTATCCCGGCGTCCATTTGCACTCCTTCGTGATATTTCGTAGATTCGGGACACTATTTCCAACCTGACTCTTTCCAGTTCTTCACCCTCACCGTCGTTCCGGGACACCCACTATGAACAAGATTGCCTCGTTCACTACATCCTCGGTCGGGCGAAAGCTGTTGATGGGGCTGACAGGCTTTTTCCTGTGCAGCTTCCTCATCGTCCATCTTTACCTGAATCTTTTTCTGCTGAAGCAGGACCACGGATCGACATTTGACCTGTATGCCGATTTCATGGCGACCTATCCTCTGATCCGTCCGCTGGAGATCGTACTTTTCGCCGGGTTCCTGCTGCATGCGTTCGTCGGCGGGTGGCTCTGGATTTCCAACCGGCTGGCACGGCCCGTCAGGTATGCGGTGAACCGGCCGGCGGAGAACAGCTCGCTTTCTTCCCGGACCGCGTTCTGGACCGGAACGTTCGTCCTGATCTTCCTCGTCATACACGTCAACACGTTCTTCGTCTCATCCCGGTTTTTCCCGGACGGGCTTTCGATGCACGAACGCGTCTACGAGGCGTTTCAGAGCCCGCTGTACGTCACGTTCTATCTGGTGGCGCTGGCGTTCCTGGCCTACCATCTGAAACACGGAGTCCAATCGGCCTTCCAGACATTCGGCCTCAGGCACAAGAAATACGAGACGCTGATCGCCGCGATCGCGGTCCTGTTCTGGCTCATCATCCCGATCGCGTTCGCCGTGCTGCCGCTCTATTTTCTCCTGGCTCACTAACAGGGACACAGACCATGACATTAGATCCCAAGATACCGGCGGGTCCCATAGAGCAGAAATGGGACAACCACCGCTTCGCCATGAAGCTGGTGAACCCCGCGAACAAACGGAAGTATCATATCATCGTCGTCGGCACGGGGCTCGCCGGCGCCTCCGCCGCCGCATCGCTGGCCGAACTGGGGTACCGGGTCACGGCGCTTTCCTATCATGAATCGCCGCGCAGGGCGCACAGCATCTCCGCGCAGGGAGGGATCAATGCTCCGAAAAACTACCCGAACGACGGCGACAGCGTGTACCGCCTGTTCTACGACACGGTGAAGGGGGGGGATTATCGCGCCCGCGAAGCCAACGTGTACAGACTGTCGCAGGTGAGCAACGCCATCATCGATCAGTGCGTTGCGCAGGGAGTCCCGTTCGCGCGGGAATACGGGGGACTCCTTGACAACCGCTCCTTCGGCGGGGCCCAGGTATCGCGGACGTTTTACGCCCGGGGGCAGACAGGCCAGCAGCTGCTCCTCGGGGCATATTCCGCAATGATGCGCCAGGTGGGACTGGGAACGGTGAAGTTCTACGAGAGGCGCGAGATGCTCGACCTCGTTGTCGCCGACGGCAAGGCACGCGGGGTCATCGCGCGCAACATGGTCGACGGGCGGCTCGAATCCTACGAGGGGGACGCCGTCATACTCGCCACGGGGGGTTACGGCAACGTGTTCTTCCTCTCGACGAACGCGAAGATGTGCAATGCGACCGCAACATGGCGCGCGCACAAGCGCGGGGCGTTCTTCGGCAACCCCTGCTTCACGCAGATACATCCGACATGCATCCCGGTCGCCAGCGAGCACCAGTCGAAGCTCACGCTCATGAGCGAAAGCCTCCGGAATGACGGCCGCATCTGGGTCCCGAAGGCCAAGGCCGACAAACGCGCCCCGAACCAGATCCCGGAAGAGGAACGGGACTACTACCTCGAACGGCTCTACCCGTCGTTCGGAAACCTGGTCCCGCGCGATGTCGCCTCCCGGCGTGCGAAAGAGATGTGCGACAAGGGGCACGGTGTGGGGACCACAGGGCTGGCGGTATACCTCGATTTTTCGGAGACCATTAAACGGAACGGCCAGGCGTGGGTCGCCGAGAAATACGGCAACCTGTTCGACATGTACAAACAGATCACGGGGGAGGACGGCTACGAGTCACCGATGAGGATATACCCCGCGGTCCATTACACGATGGGGGGCCTCTGGGTCGATTACAACCTCATGGGGACGATCCCCGGGTTGTTCGTCCTGGGGGAGGCGAATTTCTCCGACCACGGCGCCAACCGTCTCGGCGCGAGCGCGCTCATGCAGGGGCTGGCAGACGGGTATTTCATCATCCCTTATACTATCGGCGACTACCTTGCCTCGAACAAGTTCCAGAAAATCGATGCTGCAGGGCCGGCGTTCAAGGAAGCTGAGGCGTCGGTCGCAGACCTGACGAAGAAACTCATCGCCGTCCGGGGGAAGACCCCGGTGGACGTGTTCCACAAAGAGCTCGGCAGGATCATGTGGGAGTACTGCGGGATGGGGAGGAACGCAGCAGGACTCAAGAAGGCCCTGGAGCTGATCCCCGCACTCCGCGAGCGGTTCTGGGAGGACGTCTTGATCACCGGCTCGCCGGATTCCTTCAACCAGGAGCTCGAAAAGGCGCATCGCCTCGCGGATTTTCTGGAGCTCGCCGAGCTTATGGTCCGGGATGCCCTCCTGCGCGACGAATCGTGCGGCGGACACTTTCGCGAGGAACACCAGACGGAGGAAGGCGAAGCGAAAAGGAACGACGCGAAGTTCTCCTTCGTCGCCGCGTGGGAATTCGCAGGGACGAACCGGACGCCGAAGCTGCACAAAGAACCTCTGAAATTCGACTACGTGAAACCGAGCCAACGCAGTTATAAATGAGGAGTGACGCGCAATGTCAGGAACCATGACCATCACGCTCAACGTCTGGCGCCAGAGCGACAGGAATTCCAAAGGACGTTTTGCACGCTACACGCTCCCGAACGTTTCCCCCGACATGTCGTTCCTCGAAATGCTCGACCTGCTGAACCTTGACCTTGTCCGGAAGGGGGAGGAAGCGATCGCATTCGATCACGACTGCCGGGAGGGAATCTGCGGCACGTGCTCCCTCTATATCAACGGCAGGGCGCACGGCCCTTTGAGAGGAGTGACCGCGTGCCAGCTGCATATGCGGACATTTCATGACGGCGATTCCATCACGATTGAACCCTGGCGGGCGAAACCATTCCCTGTCATCAAGGACCTGGTGGTCGACCGCTCGGCGTTCGACAGGATCATGGCGGCGGGAGGTTTCGTTTCCGTCAGGACCGGGGGGGTCCCGGACGCCAACACGATCCCGATCCCGAAACCCGTAGCAGAGGAGGCGATGGACGCCGCGGCCTGCATCGGGTGCGGCGCCTGCGTCGCAGCATGCAAGAACGGGTCGGCCATGCTCTTCGTCGCCGCAAAGGTCTCGCAACTCGCACTTCTGCCCCAGGGACACGCGGAACGCCAGCAGCGCGTGGAAGCCATGGTCGCCCGGATGGATGCGGAGGGATTCGGCGCCTGTTCGAACACCTATGCCTGTGAGGCGGAGTGCCCGAAGAAGATCTCCGTCACGCACATCGCCAGGCTCAACTCCGAGTACCTGAGAGCAAAGCTCATCTGAACGCCTCAAAGTCGCCTTGCGCTACTGGCAAATATATTGTAAGTTTGACACGACGCCATGCGACTGCACCGAGCAATCCTCCACCTGCTTGTAATTCCATTCCTTCTGGCCGGGCCGGGTACCACGGTGGCCCAGAACTCCAAGGAAAACGCCGATTTCAAGCTTGCAATCAACCTCTACAACGACGGGCTGTATGACCTCGCTTCAGAACAGCTTCAGCAGTTTATCGGCGCCTATCCGACAGCCCCGCAGGGAATCGATGCCCGTTTCTACCTGGGCCTCGTTCAGATGAAGCTCAGGAAGTTCGACGAGGCAAGGCTCACATTCCAGTCGTTCGCACTGACATACCAGGACAACCCGAAAGCGCCGGAGGCATGGTGGAACGTCGGGGAGTCCTACGCAGCACTCGGGACACACAGGGAGGCCGCGCTCGCATTTGAGCGCGTCAAGGTGTTCCATCCCAAGAGCAAGCTCGCCCCCGGTGCACTTCTGAAGGCGACGAAATACTTCCTCCTCGCCGGGGCGCACGACGACGCGCGCAGGACTCTCCGTGTCATTCTCCAGGAATACCCGTCCAGCGACGCCGTACTGGCGGCCCGAACGCAACTCGGCCAGATCTACTTCGAGGAGGGAAACTACGACCAGGCGCAGAGCGAGCTGAAACGGGTGATCGAAGGAGACCCTTCTCCCGACGCCCGGGCCGGTGCGCTCCTCATACTGGGAAACATCTCACAGGCGACGGGAAGAACAGACAACGCACAGTCGGACTACCGGGAAATAATCGCGAGATACCCGAAGAGTTCGGCAGTCCAGGGTGCATATCTCAACCTGGGGAAGCTTGTCGCAGCGGGGGGGAAACACGCAGACGCGCTGGAATGGTTCAGGAAGGCGATCGCGGAGAAATCTGCTTCGGACTCCCTGATCATCCACGATGCGCTGATCGCCAGCGGGGACGCCCAGGCGGCACTCGGTGAAAACGGAGCGGCGGCCGCGTCATACGAGAAATACCTCGCCGCGGTTCCGCAGGGGGAGAGGACCCCTGAGGTGCTCTGGAAACTCGCCAGCGCCGCGGGACATGCCAGGGACTACCGGCGTTCCAACGACGCGTGCAACCGGCTCCTCAAATCCGCCGCGGCGGAGACTTTGAAACGCCGGGCCCGGTTGAAGCTCGCGCTCAATGCTGAAGAACAGAAGAACCTCCCCTCGGCGCTGCAGCATTTCGAGGCCTTTACCGATGCCAACCCGGAATACCCCTCGACTCCGGAGATACTCCTCCGCGAAGCGGGGCTGTGTGCCGGAGGGCTGGCCGATGTCAGGAAGGCAGTGTCGATATTCGAACAGATCGCCGCACGCTATCCATCGTCTGCCGTTGCCGACGATGCCCTGGCCGGGGCGGCACGCGGGCATGAACAGCTCAAGGAATTTGACCGCGCGCTCCAGACGTACAGGGAACTGATCGCCCGGTACCCGGCGTCCGAGTTCCGGCACGAGGCCGACGAACGCCTGGAGATCCTCGAGACATTCGAGCTGAAGGAAAAGGACGCCGGGCTGGAGAAACTTGCCCTCCTCGTGGGGGACGTGGTCTCGGAGAAGGATAANNGAACGCTCTCGAGGCCGGGATGAGCGGCGACCGCGCGGGGGAGGCCCTCCTGAAGAGGGCAAAGAGCCTGGAGTACCTGAGCATGCGGGACCGGCAGGAGGTTCCCCGGGCAATCGACGCGTACCGTGCCTACCTCGCGTCTCCCGCAACGGCACCTGATTCAAACCGGGCACGTCTTGCAATCTTCCGGCTGAGCGCGACGACACTCCCGGCCGGCAGCCATGCCGCCGCGGAGCTCATGGCCCGGAACCCGTCGTTCCCCATGCGAGACGTGGTCCGGTTGACGATGGGGAAACTCTACGAGCAGGCCGACAGCCTCGGGGCGGCCGGTGAGGCATACGGGGAGGCCGGACGCACCGCGAGTGATAAGGCGGTGGCAGAAGAGGCCGCGTACAGGAGCCTGGGCCTTCTCCTCCGGCTCAACGCCGCGGATTCGGCGCTTGTCGAAGGAACACGGTTTCTCGCGGCGTACCCCGCGAGCGCGCACGCGGCCGAGATCCTCTCGAGGCTCGGGGACCTGGCGATGACAGAGAAGAAACCCCTCCCGGCTGCGGGGTTCTACCAGAAACTCACGGGCGAGTTTGGTTACACGACGCTCGCGCTTCTGGCTCAGGAAAAGCTCGGTGAGGCACTCGCGGCGGCCGGCAACACCGATGCGGCGCTCGCGGCGTATGCCGAGATTTACGAGCGCCAGACAGAAGACCCCATGGGGGACGGAGAGCCGTCGGTTTCCATCCTCCTGGCCCTTGGAAAGCTCCACAGGGAGGCGGGGAATGCCGCAGAAGCAAAGCGCTTTCTGACGGCGGTTCTGGCCAGGGACCAGACCGGCCCGATCGCCGGAGAGGCATATACCACGCTCGGATTGATCTACCGCGCCGAAGGGCTGCGAGAAGCTGCGACGTCATATTTCCGCCACGCAGAGACCGCCGCCCCGGGAGCCGGCGTCACGCGGGACATCGCAGACCTCCTCTTCGAGAACGGCGATTACCGGGACGCGATCAAGGAATACACTCAGCTTTCCGGAACGGCCCCCGGAGACACCGAAAGGCAGTACTTTGACTCACGGATCATTCTCGCGATGATCCGGAACGGCGAGGGACCGAATGCGGAGAAGGCCATTGCGGCGTTTGACAGGAAGTACGGGGACGCACAGGACGACGTCGCGCTCTTCGAGCTCGAAAAGGGGCTGATCCAGTTCCGCAGGGAAGAATACGCCGGCGCGATGAAGGCCCTCCAGCACGTCGCGGACAAATTCGAGGATTCACCGTCCGGACCGACGGCAATGTACTGGATCGGGAAGACGCTGGAGGCGACGGAGAAGCCCCTCGAGGCAATCGACCACCTCGAGAAGCTGCTTGCATCTCATCCGCAGGCACCCGTCATCATGCGTGTGCACCTCGCGCTGGGGAACCTGTATTACGGATCCGAGAAATGGGACCAGGCGATAAAGCACTACCGGATCGTTATCGACGATCCGCACCCTGACCAGGAGCTGGTTCCGTCCGCGATGAGCAACCTGATCGAAACGTACGAGGTGGCGGCCGCATACGACGGGGCCCTGACCCTCACGCGGAGGTACCTCGAACTGTACCCGAACGCGGAGGACGCGCTTGACAAGAAGATCAAGATCGGGATGCTCTACGATCACCTCGGCTACTACGACCAGGCCGCGCTGCACCTCCAGTCGCTCCTCGACGAGGCGGGGAGCGATCTCGAAGGCGAGATCCGCTACTACATCGCGGAAGCCAATTACCACAAGGGGGATTACCAGCAGGCGATACTCGATTTTCTGAAAGTCCCCTATCTCGTCACCAAGAAAGGGAAAATCGACTGGACGGCGAATTCGCTCTACATGTCCGGCCAGTCGTACGAGAAGATGGGACGGTACGATCAGGCGTTGACGATGTACCAGCAGATCGTGGACCGGGCGGGGATCGACGAAACGTTCAAGTCGGCCGCCCGCAAGGAAATCGATCGTGTCAGGACTGTCTTGAAGAAAAAACCAGGCTGATAATGCTCGAACTCGAGACCGACGCGATCCTCGCGACGCTGCGCGCACGCACGATAGGAGACAGGGAGGCCATCCTGCTCCGGGAGATACTGGTCGCCGACATCCCGCGCGGCATCAAGACATACATGCAGGCGGAGACCGTCCGCTGGCTCGAAACCGAGCTGTTCGCTTCGCCGAGGTTTTCCCGGGTGGACCGGCAGGCACCCGGTGTTCGCCGCCACGGACGGGCGTTCATCGCATCAATGTCCGCCCTCTACACCTTCCCGCGGGAGGAATATCTCTCCCTTCTCGAAAACGCGATCCATTTCCTGGAGAACTACCTCTGCCGCCCCCAGTGGACTATCGAGAATTTTGTTTTCGAATCGGGCGGGAGCATGAGCGCGCAGGACGTCATGGCAAAGCTCGATTGCACCGTCGATTACGCCTACTTCAGGACTCTGGTCCAGAAGCTCCTGAAGCGCCGGGGGACCATGGATATCACCGCGGAGGAATTCCGGTCGATCCTGATCAGGATCGACGACCAGATCGTGAAACAGCATAACGCGAGGGAGCTCGCGCTCCTCGCAAAACCGATATTCGATTTCCTCCTTCTTCGCGACACCCCCCCCGACGTCAGTATTCCCCTCAAACCGATCCTCGTCTTCTTTGAAGACAAGAGCATGACCATCCTGAGGGACTACATCGAGAGCATCTGCCTCATACGCCGGCGGACGGAAATCACGCTCGACGAACTGACGACGCTGGTCGAAGACCTTTATCTCGGACAGGCCGATACTCCCGCTCCATCCCCCCGGCCCGACGAGGAGAATGAACAACAACCTGCCGGCGCTGAAATCGAGGAAGCAAACGACGGAAAAGAGCCTCCGGAGCCAGAGACACCATTGCCTGCGGACGAACCTCAGGGATACGAACCCCCGATCGAGCCACAGGCTCCGTCGATTTTTGGTTCCGTCACCGAAGAGCCGGACGGGAGAGACGACCGGCCCATGGCGGAGGAGACCAGGAACCCGGAATCCTATGAAAGGCTCTTTGCAGGATCCGAGTCGCCGACCCGGCTCACGGATCTGCGCGTGCGCATCCAGGCCCACAACAGGAGCAGGTTCGTCAAACGCCTGTTCGACAGGAATCAAGGGAGGTACGAAGACGCTATCTCTTCGCTGAACAGATGCGAAACATGGAGAGATGCATCATTCCTTCTTAACACGCTCTACACAACCAACGGGCTCGATCCGTTCGACCCCGACGTGGTGGAATTCACGGATGCTATTCACCGCCGCTACCTGGATGCGGAGAAGGACGGCTCATGAAGTTCATCGATATTGCCAGCATCCACATCGCATCGGGGAGCGGCGGGGTCGGATGCGTCAGTTTCAGGAGGGAGAAATTCATCCCCAAGGGAGGGCCGGACGGAGGGAACGGCGGACGCGGAGGGTCGGTGATCATCCGGGCCAACCGCCATCTGGCAACGCTCCTCGACTTCCAGTATAAGAGAAACTACCAGGCACCGAGGGGAGAACACGGGCTCGGCTCGAACAAGACCGGAAAGAGCGGGAAAGATGTGACCCTCGAAGTCCCGACCGGAACGATCATCCGTGATTCAGCGACGGGTACAATCCTCGCCGACCTCCTCAACGACGGGGATGAGACCGTCGCTGCCAGGGGCGGACGGGGAGGAAGAGGGAATGCCTCCTTTGCCACATCGACGAACCAGGCCCCGCGCCAGTTCGAACAGGGGGAAGAGGGGACGGAGCGGGATCTCGAACTCGAATTGAAGCTTCTCGCCGACGTCGGACTTGTCGGTTTCCCGAACGCAGGGAAGTCGACGCTCATCTCCGTGGTCTCAGCCGCACGCCCCAAAATTGCAGATTATCCCTTCACGACTCTCGTGCCGAACCTCGGCATCGTTCGCGTCGACGAGGGAGAGAGCTTCGTTGTCGCCGATATCCCCGGCATACTCCAGGGAGCCCATCTGGGGAAGGGGCTCGGCATTCAGTTCCTCCGGCATATCGAACGCTCAAAGGTCCTGGCATTTTTGATCGACTGCACGCGCGAAAACCCGGGTGAGGACTACCGGACACTCCTCAATGAGCTCAAGCTCTTTAAGAAGGCTCTGCTGAAGAAGCCACGAATAGCGGTCTTCACAAAGACCGATCTCCTCGACGCCCAGGGGATCAAGGCCCTATCGAGACTCCGGTTCGGGACGACTCCCGTGCTGTGCATCTCCGCGGTCACGGGAGCAGGCGTCGCCGAGCTCGTACGGGCGATGTGGGGGAAGATCCGGCCGGTTGCCGGGAGAAGGAAACGCGGCGCGTGACACACTCACCACTCACTCCCCGCCGGACATTCGTCGTGGTGGCGGGGCTTGCGGCAGCCCTTTTGCTGGCGGCGCTGATCGCGCTTTCGTTTGGGAGCGTCCCGGTATCAATAGGGAACGTCGCCGGCTCTTTCACGGGAAGCAGCTCCGTCCCCGCCGCCGAGAGGACGATCATACTGGAAATCCGCCTCCCCCGCCTTCTCCTTGCGATCATCGTGGGATCGGGGCTCTCTGTCGCCGGGCTGGTATTTCAGGCGCTCCTCCGGAATCCGCTTGCTGAACCCTACATACTTGGAATCTCGAGCGGAGGAACAGCCGGGGCGATCCTTGCGATGACGCTGACCGCGGGCCCGGGGATATTCATCGTGCCCCTTGCTTCATTCGCGGGCTCCGCAGCCGTCATGGGTATTGTCTATTCCGTCGCATACCGGCGGGGGAAGCTCGATACATACACGTTGCTCCTGGCCGGGGTGATGATCGGCGCGTTCTTCAACGCCTTCGTCCTGCTCGTGGTGGCAGTGGTCAACCAGGAGCTCCGGAGCGCTTTCCTGTGGCTCATGGGAAACCTGAGCGGCGCCAGTCCCGTCTCTATCGCGGTGGTCAGCCCCCCTGTTATCATCGCCTCGCTCGCCCTCTACACGCAGGCCAAAGGTTTCAACCTTATCGCCACGGGGGAAGAGACTGCGATGCAACTGGGGATCAACGTCGGCACGCTGAAAAAATGGGCCTATCTGCTCGCCTCCTTCATCACGGGGATGGTTGTCTCTGTGAGCGGGGTGGTTGGGTTCGTGGGATTGATCATTCCTCATATTTGCCGCATGATTTTTGGACCGGACCATAGACTCCTGTTTCCCGCTGCGTTCCTGACCGGGGCCATATTCATGGTCATGGCGGACTTCATAGCGAGAATCGCCCTTGCCCCGACCGAAATACCCGTCGGCGCAGTCACGGCCGCAATAGGCGCCCCCCTTTTCGTCTACCTGCTTCGAAAAGCGTAATCCCCACATTCCCTCCCGGCCACGGGACACAACTGTCATTTCCTGTTGCACTAGTTGTTGTTTCCTACTATTATATTACATTTGAGATTTCCTCGAGATTCACCCGTGTGTTTGCGGCATATTGCAAACCATCGGATATCTACTATCTGTTTTTTCGAACTTGTTTATGAGGCAGAGGCATCCGGAGCGTCATCGGTTCCGGGAATCCTGCCGGGAGAGGACTTACATCATGAAACACGAAGAACGGACATCAGAGACCGAACGGCTTCTCCACCTCATCCTCGCCAACATCGACGACCTGATCGCCCTGCTGGACCTGAACGGGCGACGGCTCTACAACAGCCCGTCATACGAGGCGATTTTCGGCGACCGGGACAGGCGCCGCGGGACCGATTCATTCGAAGAGGTCCACCCGGGCGACCGTGACATGGTGAGGAAAACCTTCCGGGAAACGGTAGAGACCGGGATCGGCCGCCGGATCGTTTACAGGCTCCTCGGAAACGACGGGAGCATCCGCTTCATCGAATCCCAGGGGAATGTCATCCTCGATGCCGGTGGGAAGCCCGAAAAGGTCATCGTCGTCGGCCGCGACATCACCGACCGTGTGCAGGCCGAGGAAGAACGGAACCGCCTCCTTTCCGTTGTCGAACAGGCGTACGAGGCGATCGTCTTGACAGATGCCGCAGGGACAATACAGTATGTGAACCCGGCTTTCGAGCGGTTCACCGGCTACACGCGCGAAGAGGCCATCGGGAAGAATCCCCGAATTTTGAAGAGCGGAACCCAGACCGATGAATTCTACCGGGAGATGTGGACCACGCTTCTGAGAGGGGATGTCTGGTCAGGCAACATCGTGAACAAACGGAAAGACGGATCGAAGTATCGTGAGGAGATGGTTATTTCTCCCGTCAGAGACGCGAACGGCACCGTTGTGAATTATGCCGCATTGAAACGGGATACGACGCTCGAGAGCCAGATGGAAGATCAGCTCCGGCAGGCGCAGAAAATGGAAAGCCTCCGCGAACTCGCGGGAGGGATCGCTCACGACTTCAATAACATCCTGAATGTCATCCTGGGGGCATTTACGCTCCTCCGGGCGAAAGTTAAAGGAGATCCCGTCGCAGAAAAGTATGTGAAGATAGGGGAAAACGCCGTCCGCCGGGGCGAGGATGTGGGAAAACGTCTCGCGACGTTCGCGCAGGTAGACAGATCGCAGCAAATCCCGATTGCCGTCGCAGGCGTCATGCGCGAGGTCGAGGCTTCTCTACGGAGCAGCATCGAAAAGACGATCAGGGTCGAGAGTCTCAGCGGACCCGATCTGCCGCTCATTCAGGCGAGCCAGCCCCAGCTTTATCAGAGTCTGCTGACACTCGGCCTTAACGCGCGCGATGCCATCGTCGCCGCCGGCACGACCGGTGGGCTGATCTCGTTCGAAGCGGCGACCATGGACGGGCGAGCGACGCACGAGCTGTTCCACGACGCAACCGCCAGGAACTACATCCGCCTGACCGTCAGCGACACCGGGTGCGGAATGGCGGAAGAGAAACGGCAGAGGATATTCGAGCCCTTCGTCAGGAGCGAACAGCCCGAGGGCGCCCGGGGCCTCGGACTCGCGACCGTCTACAGCGTCGTCAAGGGGCACCACGGATTCATTGATGTTTCAAGCGACATAGGGCACGGGACGACGTTCTCGATATACCTCCCGGCGATCCATGTCGAAGCCGAGGCCCCCGGGGAGCCGGCAGGGGGAAACGTCCCCGGCGGGAGCGAAACCATCCTGGTTGTTGAAGACGAAGAAGCCCTCCGTCTCCTCATCGAGGAAGTGCTTCGCGAAAAGGGATATACAGTGCTGTCCGCCGCCGACGGGGTCGAGGGTGTTGAAATCTATTCACAGCACGCCGGCGCGATTCACGCGGTGATCGCGGACATGGGCCTTCCGAGGCAATCGGGGTTCGAGATGTTCCTGAAAATACGGGAGTGCAACCCCAACGCAAGGGTGATACTCGCCAGCGGATACCTCAGCCCGGAACTCAAATCGAAGCTCTTTGTCGCAGGAGCAAAAGAATTCATCCCAAAGCCCTTTCAGACGAGCGACCTCCTCCGCACGCTTCGCAAAGTGCTCGACCTGCCCGGATGACGCCCACGTGCCCGCCGGCCACCGGAAGGGCCGGACCAGGTGGGGCCGGGTCAGGGGAAACAACCTTGCCTTCGGGACGCAATTTCGTTAGATTGAGGTACCGGATGCACAATCCGGCGCCCCCTGCCATCCATTCCCGGGGGACCTGTGGTGAGGATTCATTGTCTGTGCTTTGAGTTTCTTTATGCACGCAATCACCGTTGACAACATCTCGTTCGGTTACGATCCGGCCACGCCGGTCGTGCGGGATGTTTCATTCACGGTGCGCTCCGGCGAGTTCCTCAGCCTTGTGGGTCCCAACGGATCGGGCAAAACCACTCTTCTCCGTCTCCTCGACAGGATCTTCATCCCCCACCGCGGGACGATCCTGCTCGGCGACCAGCCGCTCTCGAAATTTTCACGCACCGCCATCGCACGGCGCATCGCGTTCGTGCCGCAGGACAACAGCATCCAGTTCCCGTTTACCGTGGCGGAGATCGTGCTCATGGGGCGGGCCCCGCACAGCGGCGGGATGGCCTTCGAAAACGCACATGACAGGGAAGTTGCCCGGAAGATGATGAGGCTGACGGACGTGGAGGGGTTCGCCGATCAGCCCGTCACGAACCTCTCCGGTGGCGAACGACAGCGGGTGTTCATCGCTCGCGCGCTCGCGCAGCAGCCGGAGATCATTCTCCTGGACGAGCCGAATGCCCACCTTGATATCGCGCACCAGGTGGACATGTTCCGGATCATCAAGCGCCTGAACACCGAATCCGGGTTGACCGTCCTCTCGGTCTCGCACGACCTGAACCTGGCTGCTGCGTATAGCGACCGTATTGCGATGATGGTGGGCGGCACACTCGCGGCACTCGGCACACCTGCAGAGGTCCTTACCGATGCGCGGATCCACGATGTGTTCAGAACTCCGGTCATCGTCGACACACATCCGGTTCACGGGACCCCACGGGTGTCGCTTCTCGGTTAACGGGAGGGGACGCAATTCACAGCCAGGAAAGGAAGCAACGCGCGTGAGAAGACGAATCATCAGAGAGAGGGTCGTGCAGGCGCTCTACGCTTTCGAGATCGGCGGTGATCCCGTGGAACATGTCGTGGAGACAATCCTGACCGGACTCAAGAACAACCCTGCGGCATATGAATTTGCCCGGAAGCTTGTCCTCCAGACCATCACCCATACTCCCGACATCGACAACGTCATCAGGGACAAGGTGACCAACTGGGATTTCAAACGGATTGCCGTCCTGGACCGGCTGATACTCAGGATGGGAATCTGCGAACTCCTGTATTTCAAGGAGATCCCCCCCAAAGTTTCCATGAACGAAGCAATCGAACTCGCCAAGCTCTTCAGCACGCAGCGGAGCGGACAATTCGTCAACGGCGTACTCGATGCCGTCCTGAACGACATGAAGGCGGCGGGAGGCCTCGCGAAGGCGGGGCGCGGGCTGTACGAGGGGGACGGCGAAAACCGGCTCAACAAGCTTAAGGGGAAAAGGGCAAACTGAAATCCGCATGCCAGACCTCTCTTCCCTCCCCCCGATTCCCGGTCAACCGGACCCCCGCCAGTCGGGCGTCTCCCGATGGCGGATCTTCTCCTGGACTCTCTTCGATTTTGCTCAGACCGCGTTTTCGGTCATTGTCATCACCGTCGTCTATTCCCGGTATTTCACCCATCGCGTCGCGGGAGGACAGCGGTGGCTCTGGGGAGCGGCAGTCTCCCTCTCGATGGTCTGCGCGGCCGCCCTCTCTCCGCCCCTGGGGGCTGTCGCCGATTACTCACGGAACAGGAAGGGGTTTCTGCTCCTTTTCGCGCTTACGTGCATCAGCGCTACGTCACTCCTGTTTTTCGTCCGGGAGGGGATGGTTGTCGCCGGGTTTACGCTCTTCGTCATCGCCAATATCGGTTTCGAAGGCGGGATGGTGTTCTACGATGCGTTCCTGCCGGGAATCACGGCAAAGACGTCATACGGGCGCGTCTCCGGTTACGGGTTTGCAATGGGATATGTCGGGGCGCTTGCAGTTCTTCTCATCGTGCGCTTCATGCTCCCGGACCCCGGAGACCCCTCGTATCTGTTCTATGTCAGGCTCTCGTTCGTCGTCGCGGCGGCGTTTTTCCTCTTCTTCTCCCTCCCCCTCTTCTTTTTCGTGCGGGAGCCGCCCGTTTCAGGGGATCGCCCCCGTTCGCTTATCCGTGCCGGACTCACGCGCGCAGCCCGTACATTCAGGGCCCTTTTCATCGACAGGGAATTCCCTTCGATCGCCCGGTTCCTCATTGCCTTTTTCATCTATAACGACGGGATACTGACCGTCATTGCCTTCGCGGCGATTTTCGCCGAACAGTCGCTCAATATGAGCGACGAAGCAATCATCGCCTTCTTCGCGATCGTACAGACAAGCGCCGTCGCCGGATCGCTGGTGTTCGGCGTCGTGACGGACAGGATCGGGCCGAAAAAAACAATCAGCGTTACACTCGTTCTCTGGACCATGATCGCAGTGGCGGCGTATTTTGTGGACAATGTGGTTTTCTTCTACGTCGTAGCGTTCGCCGCAGGGATAGCAATCGGGTCGTCACAGTCCGCCAGCAGGAGCCTCATGGCACTCCTCACCCCCAGAGAACGTGAAGCCGAGTTTTTCGGATTTTACGACGGCCTCTGCGGAAAAGCCTCCGCGGTGTTCGGTCCGATCGTCTACGGGGTGGTCGCCGATCTGACAAACCAGCGGATCGCGGCACTTGTCATTTCACTCTTTTTCATCACGGGATTCGCGATCCTCCAGGGGGTACAGGAGCCCGGGCGGGCACCGTCGCGGGCATAGACGCCGGTTTACTTTTCACGGCACGGTTCGTACATTAGAGGGCATGGGCGTCGGACCATACGGAAGGGTTGTTCCTCCCGGCTCCTCAGCCTCACACTGGATCGCATGAAAGCATATTTTATTTCCGACGTTCATCTCGGCCTGGGATCGCGGGAAGAGGAGAGGGCCAAGGAAAACCGCCTCCTGCAGTTCCTGCACGGCGCGTTGCCCGACACCGAGATCCTGTTCATCGTGGGGGATCTCTTCGATTTCTGGTTCGATTACCGCACGGTGATCCCGCGCGGGTTCCACCGGACACTCGCGGCACTCCAGGAATTTACCGACGCCGGGAAGAGCATCCACTATCTGGTGGGGAACCACGACTGCTGGATGGGTGATTTCTTCGAAACAGAAATCGGTGCGACCCTGCACAGGGAGCCGTTCGATGTGACGGTTCAGGGGAAAAGGGTCCATGTCCATCACGGAGATGGACTCGCGGAAAACGACCTCGGGTACAGGCTCATCAAGCCGGTCCTTCGCAACCGTTTTGCCGTCCGGTTGTACCGCTGGCTCCACCCTGACATCGGCGTCCGGATCGCGCACAGGACCTCCCGTTCAAGCCGGGCATACACGACGACCAGGCACTACGGCGAGGAAAAGGGGATGCTGCTCTATGCAGAGCAGATGATCCGGGGAGGGGCTGATGTGGTCGTGATGGGGCATCACCACAAGCCGGCCGCAGTTCAGATCGGCAAAGGTGTCTACGTGAACCTCGGGGACTGGATCACGTATAATACGTACGGGGAAATGTCGGACGGCTCGATCGCACTGAAGAGCTGGAAAGGAACGTAGGAGGGCTGGCATGTCAGAGGAACCAGGCGAAAATCATAAACGGGCACCCGGAGAGGCGCCAAAGGAGCCGAAATACGCGGCGTCCGAAATGGAGCGGTATTTCAACGATCCTGCATACCGCAGAAAGAACAGCCGGCGCAATATCTGGCAGCGGTTCACCCGGAAGACCAGAGTCGTCGCCGGCGCGGGACTGCTGATCCTGGTACTTGCAATCGTCTACTGGAGCTATCTCGTTTCGGGCCTCCCTTCCCTCGCGCGGATCGAAAACCCGAAACCTGAACTGGCGTCAAAGGTCTTTTCAACAGACGGGGAAGTCCTGGATCAGTTTTTCATCAAGAACAGGTCGCACCTGGCGCTTTCCGATATCCCCAAGACCGTGATCGATGCGCTCATCGCCACGGAAGACAAGGATTTCTACAGCCACTGGGGCGTCGATCTCGTCCGGTTCGGTAAAGCGATGGTGAAGAACCTGTTCGCGCTCCGCCTGAAAGAGGGGGCGAGCACCATCACCCAGCAGCTGGCGAGAAACCTTTACCTCGGACACAGCGACAGGAACGTGTTTGACGGGATCACCCGGAAGATCCGCGAGTTCATGACCTCGGTGCAGCTCGAACAGACGTTCACGAAGGATGAGATCCTCGAGTTCTACCTCAACGTCGTCTATTTCGGCCGCGGCTCGTACGGTGTTGCCTCTGCGTCGCAGGTGTATTTCGGGAAGGCGCCCGCCGACCTGACGCTGGGAGAAACCGCCACGCTGATCGCGGTGCTCAAAGGTCCGGGGTACTACGACCCGGCCGGCAAGCATCCCGAGAGGGTGCTCAACCGGCGTAATACGGTGATTTCGCAGATGCTCAAGTACAGGTATATCACCGATCAGCAGGCAGAGCAGGCGAGGAGCGAGGTCATACAGATCAAGGCAACGGACGAATTCGCGGCGGCGGGGATCGCGCCTCATTTCGTCGAATCCATCCGCCAGCAGCTCATGCTGAAAGCGGAAAAATACGGCTTCGACATCTACCGCGACGGCATCCAGGTGTATACCTCTCTCGACAGCCGCATGCAACGGCACGCCAACAGGGCCGTCCAGGAGCATCTCGCCATCTACCAGAAAGAGTTCGACAAGGAGTGGAACTGGGCGACCTCCGCCGACGTGCTGGTCCGCGTGACCGACCAGGCGATCAGGACTTCTCCGCAGTACCGGAAGGCAACAACGGCCGCGGGCCGGGACAGCGTCTACGCGGCGCTTTCCGGCAACAGGGCGTGGGCGGATTCCATGAAGCACATTGCTCAGTCGATCGAGACGGGTTTCGTGGCGCTCGACGCGAAGACCGGCGCCATCCTTGCAATGGTCGGTGGGGTAAACTTCAAGAACTTCAAGTACGGCCTCAACCATGTGACGCAGATCCGCCGCCAGGTCGGGTCCGCGTTCAAACCGTTCGTCTACACGGTCGCGATGGACAACGGGTATGCGCCGAGTTACGAGCTTCTGAACCAGCCCGTCACGGTCATGATGGCAAACGGAAAAAGGTGGACTCCTTCAAACTCTGACGGACAGTTCGGCGGGAAGAGCACGATACGGGAAGCGATCAAGCATTCGATCAACCTGGTCGCCGTGCGCGCAATAATGCAGATAGCACCGATCAACCAGGTGATCGCCTACGCAAAGCGGATGGGGGTCACCTCCCCCCTCCCCCCGTATGAGTCGCTCGCCCTCGGGGCGGGAGAGGTTTCACCGCTCGAAATGGCCGGTGCGTTCAGCGTCTTCGCCAACCATGGAGTCTATGTCGCGCCCTACGCCATCGTGAGGATCGAAGACAAGGACGGGAACGTGATAGAGGAGAACACGCCCAGCCGGCGGGAGGTTTTCAGCGATCAGACGGCATTTATCATGACCTCCATGCTCGAAGGGGTTGTCAACGGGGGGACAGGGAGCCATGTCCGCGATTTCTTCCAGCTCCCCGCAGCCGGAAAAACCGGAACAACAACAGAGTTCGCGGACGCATGGTTTGTGGGTTATACTCCCCAGATAGCTGCGGCAGTGTGGGTAGGGTTCGACAACAAGAGCGTCCACTTCAAGACCTGGGACGGGCAGGGAGGCAGGGCGGCTGCGCCGATCTGGGGACGTTTCATGAAGTACGTCTATGATGACCCGACGATTGCGATGCCCCTGGAATATTTCGAGAAACCTGCGAAGGTCTATGCGGACAGTATCTGCACCGAAACGAAAAAACTCGCCACCCCTTTCTGCCCCCTCAAAATGATCGAGTATTTCACCGATCAGACACGTCCCGCCACCTGCGACAAGCACGCGACCTCGAAATGGAAGGAAGGGGAGCAGGGAGGGGGAACCATCAGCTTCTGATCGGACGAATGCGAAACGGGTTGCCGGCCGAAGGGTAAAAGATTCCCTGCGGTTGGTAACCCGTTTTAGATCGACTCCCTGGCAATCATCACACCGCACCGAAGCCCGCCTGAGTGTGACGCCCCTCAATCGACAGACAATTCCCGATCGAATATATCCGACGCATCGCCTGATTCCGGGACAACCCCCCGCTCATCCTCTTTTTTTTTGCCCAGGATGATGAGCGGAATGGCCGCCAAGGCCACCAGAGCCATCACTTTCCAGAACTTTTTCATTGTTCGAATCCCCCCTGAAAGAAAAGTGCTCACAACTGTTCTCGGATTAACAATAAGAAATTGCGAACCGGGAAGTCGTGATATGACGCACAAGAGCGACTTGATTTAGAGGCGGATCGGGAGTACATTGAAAGCACCAAGAGAGGTTCCGCGTGACTCAACAGACGGCCGAAGACAGATACTTCGAGGGCTACAAGACGAAGGTGTACGAGAGGTTGACCGAGGCAGACAGGAACGTCCTCCCATCAGCCTGGTGGGAAACCGTCATCAGGCATTACTATAATAACGGTTACTCGGAAGAACGGGCGGTCAGAGCAATTCAGGAAACTATGAAGAGGTAGTCCCTCCTCCCCCCCATCATTCTCCCCTCAGGCTAACCCTCCGGCTCCAATACCGTATTATCCCCCCCAAAATGGTCCACCCGGTGCCGTTCCGGGCGAGGGCACGATTCTGCCTTGTATACTTCCGCTAGCCTTTTTGAGGGACGCGATGTGTTGAGGCTGAGGAAGTACACTACATTTTCTTCCCCCTCCATCTGCTTCTGCCGATAGAGGGCGATCCCGTCCCGGCTTTCAGACGTCTGCAACGTGTCAAGAAAATCCTGGGCCAGATCGCCAATGAGAGTACTGGCCTCATCACGCGGGAAACTGATCCTGTACCAGGTCATTACAACCTCTGCTCGATGAGAAATGGAGGCCTTCACGGAGTAGTCACCGGATCACCTGCCTGCTCGTGGCTGATGGCNNTGCCGAACTTCACGACGGGCATCGACCGTTCTGAGGACAACATGCTTGTCGCCGTCAGCCTGTACCATCCCCCAGTATATCGCAAACTGCTCAATCAGATAGTCGGCCGGGTACCTCTGAGAAACTCCGAGAAAGATCTCCTCAACGCCCAGCTGGGCGGCGGTCTGTGCGACGGCATAGAGTGCATTGTTGGTGGGCACCACGATAGGGAGAACGGGCTTCCCTTCTTTCTCCGCCAACTTGATCACTTCCGTCAGGAGCTGGTCCTGATCCGTGGTAATTGAATCATCCACCGTCGCGTTTTCTTTGTCGGCCAGGATCTTCGCGTGCATGACGACGATGTCCGTGGTTTCCGAATCGCTCTCCTGGAGACATTTCTGCAGCTGGTAGAGCCGGTTGGGAGCGCTTGCCGCCACGAGCTTCCTCCTCGCGTGTTTGCACCCGATAGCCTCCACAGTGAGCTGGTCCTCGCCGTGAACGTTGAATTTTTCAAGGCTCGGCTCGCCGCGGGTGGCCATGAGCTTCTTGTTGGCGCGTTCCGAGAACCCGAATGCCACATACAATGCGACAGTGAACCCGATCCCCCACACAGTCGCATACGGTTTCGTGAAGAGATTGACGATACCCAGGAGCAGCAGAACGGTGAAGACAGAGCCAAGGCCAATCGGGATCTCCACCGACCTGATCGTTATGTTGATGGGGACGCGCCATTCCCTGTGCAATGCCTTTTTGTAGCGGAGCACGATCATCGAATACGCTTTCATGACAAAACTCCAGACCACCCCGAACGCATACGCCTCGCCGAGCGCAAAAACATCCCCCCGCGTTACAATGATGATGAAAATCTGAAGGAGTGCCAGCGTGTGGATAATGCGGTAAGTCGTACCGTATTTGTCGTGAGGCTTCCGAAACCACGAGTGAAGCACCCCATCCTCGGCAACCCTATTCAGCACGCTGTTGGCGCCGATCAGGGCGGTGTTGACCGCACCGGCGAGTATGAGAAACCCGACCACGACGACGAACGCCTGCAATCCGAGGAGCACGGGACGACTGCCGAGGAGATGCATTGCCAGGCCGCTAAGCACGTTGTCATTATACAGGCCGAGGAGTTCTCCCGGAGGGACGATCATCGAGGCAAAAAGTGAATTGACGCCCGTAAACACAAGCGCGAACACAAAGATGATCATTCCTGTTTTCAGCAGGTTCTTCAGCTTCGGCGCTTCTATTTCCCGGTACACCTGGGCGAGAGTTTCCTCTCCGCTGACCGCGAGTATCGAATGGCCCAGTCCGACCAGAACTCCCACTACGCCGATCGTCCGCAACCAGTCAACCCCCTTCAACAGCCCCAGGGCATCGCTTGAGAGGACCACGGAGAAGGGCGGGAGTGACACCCCCCTGACGACGATCGTAACGACCGACCAGACGAAGAGGACCACCGCGAGAACCGTCGTGATCTGGAATATCCTGAGCGCCTTACCGCTCGACTCTTCTATTCCTATCAGGTTCTTCCGCCAGAAGTAGAGTTCGATGACAATGGCAATCAGCATCGCTGTAGTATCTCGAGGAATTCTGAACGCGCTCCCGGCAGAAGCCAGGAGGGAGTTCAGAAGCCCAGCGATGTACTGCCCGGCGGACACCGCGCTTATGGGAGCGGTGATGAGGTAATCGAACAGCAGTGCGGAAACGGAGAACTTGGCAGCCGTCTCCCCAAGGGCTTCATGGACTACCTTGTAGACACCTCCCCGCACAAACATACTCGACGATTCAATGTAGACAGCACGGATCCCGTATGCGAAGATCATGACAAAGAGAATAAACCACGGGGCGGAGGGCCCGACTGCCTTTTCCGCGATGCCAAGAGCATAGTATGCACTCGACGCCAGGTCAGACAGGACAATCGCTGCCGCCCTCCAGTAGGAGATAAACGAGAGCATCACGGTGGTGATGACGACCACTCTGACCTTCTTCAGCGCCGTGGTGCCGGTCTCCGAGCTGATATCCAGCGTGTATTTCTTCATCGATGGCCGGCGCTAGAGTTTCGTGAAAAGGCGGTAGAATGCGCGGTGCCAGGCATGAAACCCTTCGACAGGGGGTGCATACATGAGTATGCACCTCCCCGCAACGAGATTGAGGTTGAGCTCGTTCGCCAATGCGATCGCCTCGGGAGACTCAGCCCCTTGCTGCAACCAGACCTTCTTCAATCCGATTGCTGCCGCCTCCCGGAGCACGCCTGCGACCGCTTCGGGTGAGATGCAGATCACGACGGCATCTGTCTTCCCACGCAATGCGGTCAGATTCGGATAACACCTCGTGCCTGCAATTTCTTCCGCTTCCGGATGCACAGCGAAAACTTCGTATCCCCGTTTCGCGAGTTCCGTCAGGGCACTGTTGCCGAATTTCCTGCCGTTCCTTGAAAGTCCGACGACGGCAATGCTCTTGCTGGTAATGAATTCTTCGATAGCGTGTTTCATGTGCGGGATTGAATTAATTGAACGCATTGCACAAAATCATTCGCTCATGGGCGAAGAACTATTTCCGGAACCCTTTCGAGGCAATTCCGAGAGAAACGAGGGAAACTGCAAATACAGATCCGCTCACCAGAGGGGTAATGACGCGGGTAATAAGGAGAGCAGCAAGGAGGAGGCAAATCACAAGGAAAACAGGTGCGGCGGTTCTTCTACCCATCTTGAGCAATTGGGGTGTGGATGGTCTGGATTTGAAGGTATGAAGTTATGGTTTCGCCCTGATGAAATCAACACCCCAAATTGGCTGAAACATTCAGAAACGGGGTCTTTGCAATGCAGCCTCTCCCCGGTCGTTCACTGAACTGTGTAACCTGCCGGGATCTTGAACTTCTCACCCGGCACCTGGACGTTCTCCTCAATCTTCACAGCCCTGGTTATGGACCTGCTCCCCCCGCCGCTAATCTCAAAGGAAAGAAGGATATGGTTCCAACCGGCGTAGGTGCAAATCGTTTCCTTTTGCGTGGTCTGGAAAGCATCGCAGTTCTTCCCCGCAATGGTCATATTGGCAATCTTCTTCGCATGTCTCTCTGCCTCTGCCTTATCCGAGGCTACCGCCCAGTCATATCGCAATTCAGTCCCATGGATCGCATCTCCACTCTTAATGGCCTTCTTTTGTGAGGGGACAAGTCTGTAAAGTGTCTTTCCGTCGCTGAAAAACGCATGCGAGAGTTTGTCTCCAGTGTACGTTTCCTTGCATTCCTTCATCCCGTAGTCATCGAAATAGACGATTGCTTTGCTGGCGACCTTCATATCCCCGATCGTTGTTGCAATATCAAACGTGACGATACCCGACTTGATATCGTACTTCTTTGTCTGCGGGGAAGCGAGAGTAGTCAAGCAGAGGAGGAACGCGACCAACAGAAGCAAATTGCACAGGGTTTTCATGACATCTCCTGGGATATCCGGGTCTCACTGGAGGCAACGTCCGTTCCCGCAAAAAACCAGAGAACAGAATGAAATGTAATCAAGGATGACTACACCTGCAATCGACCTGCAATAGACCACCCTCGCTCTTGGCATTCACCGAAATTTTCCTTACATTGTTCTTGAACTTGCTGTTTGTCTTCATTGACCCGGTTACAGAGCCTTGTTTGCGTTTCTCAAGTTTCCGTCTTTTTGGCGACCGAGGTGCTGAAGAAAACGCATTTTTGACGCCCGGATGGCGAAATTGGCAGACGCGCTAGCTTCAGGAGCTAGTGGCCGCGAGGTCGTGCAGGTTCAAGTCCTGTTCCGGGCACCCGATTCACTGATTATCTTCTTTCAGGCACCCGATAAAGTGTAGAATGGACTCACAATCTGTTCTACACTTTTTCGTTTTATATGACGGAATGACATAGCTCAGAACGGGGCACTTTTCACATTTTTCTGAAAGGTGCCTGTCATGAGTAACGCTAAACTTTATCTCACTAAGCGCGGGGATATTTACTATCTCGGCGAGCGCATCTCTGAAAACAAAGTGCGCTGGCAGACAACAAAGTGCAGACGCAAGAGTGATGCACTACACTTCTTAAAATCGTATCAAGATAAGGGTTCTCCAGTCGTCACCGCTCGGCCGGTTGGGCTCGCCCTATGCCCCAGACGTCACCGAGGCCGGTTGGGATCGGCCAGCGTCCGCCGAGTTTTCACCTAGCCTTCCTCCATGGTACCGCCTAATGATTGAACTGTCAATCTTCAAAAGCCATAACGATTCCATCTGATTGGGTTTCGGCTGGGTGATCATGCCAGTTAAGGAGTCCATTCCCTTGGCTCTCTGCCCCGTATTGACGAGGATCATTTCACCAATACGAGTCGCTTAACGCGGGCTTCCCCGCCCGCCTTAAACTGACAGAAGTAAACCCCGCTCGCAAGATGTGCTCCGTCAACATGGGTGCTATGGTACCCGGCCTCTTGAGTCTCGTCAACCAGCGTCGTTACGAGGTGGCCCATCGGATTGAACAACCGTAAGCTTACGGTGGTTGCGTACGGAAGGTAGTAGCGAATGGTCGTCGAATTGTTGAACGGGTTGGGGTAATTCTGGAGCAGTGTGAATTGCCCCGGGGAGGGTCCTTCTTGCCATGGAAGCTGGCTCATGAGATCGGAAAAGAGATTTCGGTAAAGCCCGG